>CAXMPY010000096.1:4763-8470 GCA_964195275.1 uncultured Paracoccaceae bacterium | reverse complement strand
TGCTTTGACGTCAGGTTAACCGGTGTTTCGACGGCAAGTTCGATCATCATGTCACCGGCACCACCACCGCGAAGCGCTGGCATTCCTTTGGATCGTAGGCGCATGCGGCGGCCGGTTTGGCTGCCTGCGGGGATTTTGACGCGGCTGCGGCCACCGTCGATTGTTGGCACTTCGATATCGCCCCCAAGTGCAGCTGATGCCATACTGACCGGCACCTGGCAAAACAAATGGACGCCATCGCGTTGAAATAGCACGTGGTCCTGTACTTCGACAAATATGTAAAGATCGCCAGTTGGCCCGCCGCGAGGGCCGGCCTCGCCTTCGCCAGCCAACCGGATTTTGGTGCCGGTATCGACGCCGCCCGGAATATTTACCGACAGCGATCGTTCTTTTTCAGTGCGCCCCGCACCCGCGCATACTTTGCAGGGGTTCTTGATAATTTGGCCCATGCCCGCACAGGTGGGGCAAGTGCGTTCGACGGTGAAGAACCCCTGTTGTGCCCGGACTTTTCCCATACCTGAACAGGTTGGACACGTTTGTGGCTCGGCACCGCTTTCAGCGCCGGTTCCATTGCATTCGTCACAGGAAATGGAGGTCGGCACGCTTATGGATTTTTGACTGCCTGTGAAAGCCTCTTCCAATGAAACACGTAAGTTATAGCGCAAATCAGAACCGCGACTGGCCTGCTGCCGTCCGCCGCCACGCTGCCCGTTGCCGCCCATGAAGTCGCCGAACAAATCGTCAAATACGTCTGAAAATGCTCCCGCAAAATCGCCCTGGCCACTGAACCCGGCACCGGGGCGTCCGGCGCCGCCTTCAAAGGCTGCGTGACCAAAACGGTCGTAGGCCGCCTTTTTTTCGGCGTTCTTCAGAATGTCGTGGGCTTCGTTAACCTCTTTGAATTGTTCTTCAGCATTTGGATTGTCGGTATTGTGGTCTGGGTGAAGTTCTTTCGCCTTTTTGCGATAAGCCTTCTTTACCTCGTCCTTATCGGCGCCCTTAGAGACGCCCAGAACATCGTAAAAATCGCGCTTTGCCATCAGATTGATCTTTCCCGGAATAAGTTAACCAGCCACGGAAAACCGCGGCTGGTCAGCAGTACCGTTGCGCAATTAGTCGCGCTTGTTTTCGTCCAGATCTTCAAAGTCAGCGTCGACAATATCGTCGTCAACGCTGCGCGGTTCCTCTTCGCTATTTGCTTCGCCTTCTGACTCAGCCTGCGCTGACTTGTAGATGGCTTCGCCCAGTTTCATCGCCGCCTCGGTAACGTTTTGAATGCCAGACTTGATCTTACCAGCGTCTTCGGTTTCCAGCTGTTCGTTCAGCGCAGAAATTGCCAATTCAATGGCTTCGATTGTGGTCGGATCAACCTTGTCGGCGTGTTCTTCCATCGACTTTTCGGTCGAGTGGATAAGGCTTTCGGCCTGGTTCTTAGCTTCCACCAGTTCACGACGATCCTTATCAGCCTCGGCATTATCCTCGGCATCTTTGACCATATCGTTGATCTCATCATCTGACAGCCCACCAGAGGCCTGAATGGTGATGTTCTGTTCTTTACCTGTACCCTTATCTGATGCGCCAACTGATACGATACCATTGGCATCAATATCAAACGTCACCTCAATTTGCGGCAGGCCGCGGGGCGCAGGCGGAATATCTTCCAGATTGAATTGACCAAGGATCTTGTTGTCAGACGCCATTTCACGCTCGCCCTGGAAAACCCGGATCGTCACAGCGTTCTGGTTGTCTTCGGCGGTCGAAAATATCTGACTTTTCTTGGTTGGGATCGTTGTATTGCGGTCGATCAAACGGGTGAAAACACCACCAAGGGTTTCGATACCCAATGACAGTGGAGTTACATCCAGCAGAACAACGTCCTTCACGTCACCTTGCAAAACACCTGCTTGAATCGCCGCACCCATGGCAACAACTTCGTCCGGGTTCACGCCTTTGTTTGGTTCCTTACCAAAGAACTTGCCAACTTCGTCTGCCACTTTGGGCATCCGGGTCATACCGCCGACCATGACGACTTCGTCGATGTCGCCAATGGAAAGGCCGGCATCTTTCAACGCGGCTTTGCATGGTTTCATCGTCGCCTTGATCAGGTCGCTGACCAGACTTTCCAGTTTGGCACGGGTCAGTTTTAGCACCATGTGCAGCGGCTGGCCGCCCTTTGGGTCCATCGAGATAAACGGTTGGTTGATTTCGGTCTGCTGGCTAGAGCTAAGTTCGATCTTGGCTTTCTCAGCGGCTTCCTTCAGCCGTTGCAACGCCATTTTGTCTTTGGTCAGATCAACGCCGGTTTCTTTTTTGAATTCGTCAGCCAGATATTTGACAATACGCATGTCAAAATCTTCACCGCCAAGGAATGTATCCCCGTTGGTTGATTTCACTTCAAACAGGCCGTCGTCGATTTCCAGGATGGTGATGTCAAATGTACCGCCGCCAAGGTCAAACACAGCAATGGTCTGGGTTTCTTTCTTGTCCAAACCATAGGCCAACGCCGCCGCGGTGGGTTCGTTGATAATCCGCAACACTTCCAAACCGGCGATTTTGCCGGCATCTTTGGTCGCCTGACGCTGCGCGTCATTGAAATAGGCAGGGACCGTAATGACCGCTTGGTTAACTTCTTCGCCCAGATAACTTTCTGCGGTTTCTTTCATCTTGCCAAGAATGAACGCGCTGATCTGGCTGGGTGAATATTTTTCACCTAGGGCTTCAACCCAGGCGTCGCCATTACCACCATCAACGATGGAATACGGGACGAGCTTTTGGTCTTTCTTGACCTCTTTGCTGTCGGCGCGGCGGCCAATCAGACGTTTTACGGCAAAAACTGTGTTTTCCGGGTTGGTGACGGCCTGGCGTTTTGCCGGTTGTCCGACCAAACGTTCGCCGTCTGTAAATGCAACGATTGACGGCGTTGTGCGCGCGCCTTCTACGTTTTCAATAACGCGGGGTTGCGATCCGTCCATGATGGCGACACACGAGTTTGTGGTCCCCAGGTCAATGCCAATTACTTTGGCCATACGATATATCCTTCTCTTGGCGATTTAATGAAAACGGGCCCCATCAGGCACCCTGTTTCCGATCCCGTAATCTGGATCAAGCACTGCCTGATCCTGCTTCTGGGGGTATATAGTTAGGGGGTGTGGTCCGTACAACCGTTGCTGGGGTCAAGAAACATAAAAAACAGGGAATTTTTCGTTGAAAATTGTCGCAATCACCTGAATTTTTACGACCTAAGCGATGTCACAGATATTTAGCGGCCAGCTGTCCAGCTGAGCGAAGCATGATTCCGCGTATAAAATTCCCCCAACAGCCCAATCATCACCAGACCAAGCGCGACATAAAGCGGGTATTCAATCGAAGAATTGTGTGGATTGTAGTTAATAAAGGTAAACCCACGGGCTTGATCAATACTGTGAAATAACGGGTTCCAGGAAAACATCACTAGCATTTTTGGTGGCAATGTATTGGCCAAAACCATTTTGCCCGACGCGATCATATTGGCCCGCTGGTAGATGGTTGTCGCTATGCCGATCAGACCCGGCACCCAGGGCTTGGCGGCAAGAAACACCAAACCAACCCCAATACCCGAAAACCAGGCGAGCAGGAACATCATTGCGGCACCTAGGGGCTGTTGAATAACAAACGGTGTTGAGATCGTATAATAAAGCACCAAAATAACCGCGACTGAAAGCACCTGA
>CAXMPY010000096.1:0-4753 GCA_964195275.1 uncultured Paracoccaceae bacterium | reverse complement strand
TGTAAAGTGACGACAATGCTGCCGACGTAATCGCGATTGCGGTGTTCATCGGCGCGTGCTGCATCATGGCTGAGGTCGGACCTTCGGCACCAACCACTGACGACATGGCTTTGGTGTGAGTCATGAACAGAAAAACGCCGGACATCATAAATAGCAGAAAATCACCACGCACAGCCATGCCGCGCAGGCCCAGGACGGAAAACATCACAAAAAAAACTGCCACGAAAAGCATGGACTGAAATATATTGGAAATCAAACCAATTATCGCATTGCCGTGGGTCTTGCGCAGCTGTCGGACGGTGGCATGATAAATTAGCTCTGCCAGATTGACCGCAGAACCGGCTGCCGTTTTATTGACCTTTGGTTGAAACATGTTTTTTTGCCCGCGACTGCCGTATTTGTTCCCTTGACCTATTTGCAGGGAATTCTTGCTGTTCTTTTAGCAGAGCATCATAAGAGGCAAAAGCACCAATAAATTATTGGTGCGCCACCCAATTGGCGGAGAAAAGCTTGAATTTTGATAACTTGTCGGACGTTATGCGTAATTTGGCCTTGGTCGCCGGTGATAAAATCATGGAAATTTATAACGCGGACAATTTTGAAGTTCGCACAAAATCGGACGAAAGCCCGGTTACCGAGGCCGACGAAGCGGCCGATGCGATCATTTCGGCGGGTCTGCGCAAGGCATTTCCAAGCGTAGCACTGGTAACCGAGGAACAGGCAGACACCCATTCAGAGCGCGCCACCAATTTTCTTATCGTGGACCCGCTGGATGGGACCAAAGAATTTGTAAAACGCCGTGGGGATTTTACGGTTAATATTGCCTATGTCGAAGATGGTGTGCCGGTGCGCGGCGTGGTTTATGCGCCGGCGAAAGACCGGTTATTTTACACACTTGGCGACGGGCAGACCGTGGAAGAAATTGGCCCCTTTGACAAAACAAATGCAGGTGAAACGAAAACAATTACGGTGTCTGTGCCTGACAATGCCAACGTGGTGGTCGTTGCGTCTAAATCGCACAGAGATCAGGCAACCGATGATTACATATCAAAATACGCCGTTGCGGATATGACCGGTGCGGGGTCGTCGCTAAAGTTCTGTCTGGTCGCTACGGGCGAGGCTGATCTGTACCCGCGTCTTGGGCGCACAATGGAATGGGATACCGCCGCCGGGCACGCGGTTTTGGCCGGTGCAGGTGGCCAGGTGGTCCGGTTTGATGATCACACCCCGCTGAAATATGGCAAACCCGGCTACGAAAACCCATTTTTTATTGCGCTTGCGCCGGGCGTTGATCTGAAAGGCGCGTGATGAAATCTTTGATTGTCATTCCGGCGCGCTATGAATCTTCTCGATATCCGGGAAAACCGCTGGTTTCATTGATGGGCGCAACTGGTGATAGGCGCAGTTTGATCCGCCGATCTTGGGATGCGGCCTGTGGTGTTAAGGGCGTTGACAGTGTTGTCGTGGCGACGGACGATGATCGCATTCGCGAAGCTTGCGAAGGATTTGGTGCAGATGTTGTTATGACATCCAGCACCTGTGGAAATGGCACGGAACGATGCGCTGAAGCATTGCAAAAATTAGATGATGGTTATGACATTGTTGTTAATTTACAGGGGGATGCACCACTTACCCCGGCCTGGTTTGTTGAAGATTTGATTGCCGGCCTTGCCGCCGACACAAATGCAGATGTTGCCACGCCTGTTTTGCGTTGTGACACCGTTGCGTTGAACGGTTTTCTTGAAGATCGCCAGAATGGCCGCGTTGGCGGCACAACTGCGGTTTTTGATACTGCAAAACGGGCACTATATTTTTCCAAGGAAGTGATCCCTTATACAGGCGAAGTTGAATTATCTGACGACAACACGCCGGTATTTCATCACGTCGGTGTCTATGCATATCGACCGGCGGCGCTAAAGGAATACCCGAATTGGCCCGCAGGGCCGCTTGAACGGCTTGAAGGGTTGGAACAGTTACGTTTTCTGGAGCGCGGCCGGTCTGTTTTATGCGTACAAGTGGAAGCACGCGGTCAGCAATTTTGGGAATTAAACAACCCAGAAGATGTACCCCGCATTGAAAAAATGATGGCCGACATGGGTATGGCGTGACGAACCCATCTGTCAGCGTGATCGTTGTCAGCCGCGGTCGGCCAAATTATTTACGCAATTGCCTGCTGGCAATATCGCAATTGCAGTATGAAAAATTTGAAATTGTGATTGTAGCGGACCAACGCGGATTAGATGCCGTGCGGGGCGCACAATTTTCCGGCCTAATAAAACTGGCGCTTTGTGAGGTGGCGAATATTTCGATCGAGCGAAACATTGGCCTGGCACTGGCCGCGGGCGAAGTCGTTGCATTTTTGGATGATGACAGTGTGCCGGAACCGGGTTGGTTATACCATTTGGGCGGAACATTTGCCGACGCCACAGTGGACGCCGCTGGTGGTTATGTTCGCGGGCGCAATGGTATTTCGTACCAATATCAAGCCCAAACTTTAGATTCTCGTGGGTTTTCGGCCCCTGTAGAAATTTCAGACACAGCACCGATTTCAAGGGCCGGGACCGCGGACATTTGTCTGAAGACCGAAGGAACCAACTGTGCTTTTCGCCGTCGTACGTTGGAATCAATTGGTGGGTTTGATTCGGCATTTGCCTACTTATTAGATGATTCTGACGTCAGCATGCGGATCGGAAAACTGGGCGGTAAAACAGCAATCGTGCCACTTGCCCAAATTCACCACAGGTCATCGGCATCTGATTATCGAAATGCAGACCGTTTGCCACTGAGTTTGGAACAAATCGGCAAAAGCACGGCCATATACCTTCGTAAACACTGCCCAACCAAAGACCATGATCTGGTATTGAATCAAACCCTGGAGATCCACCGCAAACGGTTGGTGCGATTGATGTTTTAGGGAAAATGTAAGCGGCGAAATATAACAATGTTATTAAAATCGCTTAAGGTGGGAATGGAGGCAGGAAAGGGCACACAATTTGCAGATGTTCCAGGCTTGCCGCCTTGCGACGAAGATTTTCTGAAATTCGTGAACCCGGTCGGGCCGATGGCGTGCAAATCCATTTCCGGGTACCGTATTCACAGTAAAAACTTACGGAAATCTGCCGCGAACAGCGTTGCCGCAGGAAATATTGTTTCGCTGTTTATTTTTTTTCACGGACAGCGCTTTTCCATCATGTAAGGTTCCACCCAGATGGCTATTGGGAACAAACCGGCCGGCTTTTTGGCCGGGCAGATCGAACGGACCCAATATTTCGGGCCTCAACAATGGTATCGCGGGTTGCAGAAGAAGCTAAGCGGCTTGCGTTGGTTCGCCATCCTTGGGATACCAATGACAAGAGGGCGTGACCTTGGAAACAATCTGAAAATGGTTCACTATTAGGACACAATCGCGCAGTATCAGAGTGTGAATATTTGTCGACTAAATAAGTAAATAATATCTGAGGCGAATAATGTCGCGTACCGTTACAAAAGCTATTTTTCCGGTTGCCGGGCTAGGAACCCGTTTTCTGCCAGCAACAAAATCGATTCCAAAAGAAATAATGACGTTGGTGGATCGCCCGTTGATCCAATACGCGATTGATGAAGCACGCGCAGCCGGTATTACCGAATTTATCTTTGTCACATCCCGTGGCAAGGGCGCGCTAGAAGACTATTTCGACCACGCACCAAGTTTGGAATCGTCCTTGCGTAAAAAGGGCAAAACTGAATTATTGGCAGCGCTGGAAGACACAAATATGGAAAGCGGGGCGATTGCGTATATCCGTCAACACCGCCCCCTTGGATTGGGCCATGCTGTGTGGTGTGCGCGTCGTTTGATTGGTGATGAACCTTTTGCAGTTATTCTGCCAGATGATGTTATTGCGGCGGAAAAACCCTGTCTGCAACAGATGATCGAAGCCCATAGTAAAACCGGTGGCTGTATGGTCGCCGCGATGGAAGTACCCACAGAAGCGGCTTCAGCCTACGGTGTTCTGGATGTCAAAGATGACATGGGCGCTATGGTTTCGGTTAAGGGAATGGTGGAAAAGCCCGCGCCAGATCAAGCCCCGTCGAATTTGGCAGTCATCGGGCGATACATATTGCCACCAAGCGTTCTTAAGAACCTGGACGGGCTTAACACGGGCTCGGGCGGTGAAATTCAACTGACCGATGCGATTGCCGCAGAGATTGAAAATGGTCGCGACGTATTTGGCTATCGCTTCCGTGGGCAGCGGTTTGATTGCGGATCAAAGGCGGGCTTTTTGCAGGCGACAGTTGCATTTGGCCTAGCACGGGACGAATTGCGCGACGAGTTTGGTGAATTCCTGCGGGAAATGGTATCCATACCAAATGCTGCGCAGTAACAACCGGACAGTGTTGGATTGGAGAATGTTCTTGTCACTGGGGCGCCGGTTATATCGGCTCTCATGCCTGCAAGACCTTAAAGGCTTGCGGCTATACGCCGGTTACATACGATAACCTGTCGACAGACTGGCAGGACGCTGTCAAATTTGGACCTTTTGTGCAGGGCGAACTTAGTGATCGCGAAAAGCTTGATGAAGCGTTTTCAAAATACAAACCCGTTGCAGTTCTGCATTTTGCAGCACTTAGCCAGGTTGGAGAAAGTTTTGAAAAACCTGGACATTACTGGCGCAACAATGTGGTCGGTTCGTTAACCCTGATCGAGGCGGCGGTCGCGGCCGGGTGTTTAGATTTCGTGTTTTCGTCAACTTGGCGACATATGGCGATCAGGACA
>CAXMPY010000095.1:0-8577 GCA_964195275.1 uncultured Paracoccaceae bacterium | reverse complement strand
GGTTAACTGTGCGGACGGTTCTGCCTTGTCTAAGTAGTCAATTGTGGCGATGGTTTCTGCAATGCAGCGATAATATGTTGCATGGAGTTCGAAAATTGTGGAAATTCCGACGAATCAACAAACAGGTATGCCTATGGACCCGGCGTTTCGCCCTTTTAGATCAGTACTGTATGTTCCCGCGTCGAACAATCGTGGGATGGAAAAGGCAAAAGATCTGCCCGAAGATGCGGTTATATTTGATCTGGAAGATGCCGTTGCTGCCGACGTAAAACCGGCAGCTCGCGACCAATTGGCAGACATGCTGGCTGGGGGCGGTTATGGCGGCCGGGTATGTTTGGTTCGCACCAATGGGCTTGATACACCCTGGGGGCAGGACGACCTGCGGGTATTTGGTCAGGCAGATGTCGACGGGATATTGGTGCCGAAGGTCGAATCTACCGCCGATCTGGATGCTTTGGCAGATTTATGCCCGAATGTGCCGCTTTGGGCGATGATGGAAACACCAAAAGCAATTTTGAACGCGGTTCATATTGCCGCCCACCCGAAATTGGCAGGTCTGATTATGGGGACAAATGATCTGGCCCATGATCTGCACAGCCGCAGCCGACCGGACAGGATGCCTTTGTTGGCAGCATTGCAAATGTGCCTTCTGGCCGCGCGCGCTGCTGGAGTCGTTTGTATAGACGGTGTTTACAACGCCTTCACCGACAAAGACGGCTTGCGCCAAGAATGTCGGCAGGGCCGCGACCTTGGCTTTGATGGCAAGACATTGATACATCCGAGCCAGATTGACGCCGCAAATGAAATGTTTGGCCCCAGTGAAGTTGAAGTTGCCTTTGCACGCCGTCAAATCGAAGCATTTGATTTTGCATTTGCAAATGGCAAGGGCGTCGCCGTTTTGGATGGCCAGATTGTTGAAAACCTGCATATAGAAACCGCAAAAGCCTTGATTGCCAAAAACGCGGCAATTGTTGCGGCGCGAAAGGATTAACATGACGTTACTGATAGCCGGACTGGTACTTTGGACTGCCGCACATTTCTTTAAGCGGGTGATGCCGGGGTTGCGGGCGTCAATTGGTGATCGGGGCAAGGGTTTGGTTGCAGTTCTGGTTATAGGGTCGGTGGTGATGATGGTCTTTGGCTACCGCGCGGCACCCGTAGACATCGTTTATGATGCGCCCAGTTGGGGCAGGCCCGTGAACAACCTGATGATGCTGGTGGCCGTTTTGCTATTGGGCATGGGCAGCTCAAAGGGGCGGGCGCGATCATGGCTGCGGCACCCGATGCTGACCGGCCTTTTGATCTGGGCAGCAGCCCATATTTTGGTGAATGGTGATGTGGCGTCATTCGTGTTGTTCGGTGGTTTGGCGGCCTGGGCAGTAACGTCGATTTTTGTGATCAACCGGCATGAAGGCGCTTGGCAACGCCCTGAACCTGGCCCGGCCAGTGGTGACGTTCGGTGGCTGGTGATTAGTGTTGTGGTTTTTGCAGTAATCGCCGGTATCCATACGCTGGTAGGCCCTTCGCCATTCGGAGGGGGCTAACATGAAAATATACCGTTTGTTGACAGAAGACGACACCGCTGTGTTTTGCCATAAGGTCACCAAAGCGCTGTCAAAGGGGTGGGAACTGTACGGCAACCCTGCCTATGGCTATGACGCCAATACCGGCGAAATGCGGTGCGCGCAGGCGGTAACAAAAGACAGTACGCAACAATATTCCCCTGATATGAAATTGAGCGAACAGTGAAACCCAATCGCGGTCGATATTTTGAAGATTTCAAACTTGGTGAGACCATCACCCATGCGGTCCCGCGCACAGTGGCCGAAGGGGAAAGGGCGCTGTATCACGCGCTTTACCCAGCGCGTCATGCCTTAGCGTCGTCCGATCCGTTTGCAATTGACTGCGGTTTTGATGGATCACCCTTGGATGATTTGCTGGTGTTCCATATCGTGCTGGGCAAAACAGTTCCTGATATTTCGCTGAATGCATTGGCAAATCTTGGCTATGGCGAAGGGCGCTGGCTGGCGCCGGTTTTTGCTGGCGATACGTTGCGATCGGTCAGTGAAATCATCGGGTTGAAGCAAAATTCGAACGGCAAATCCGGTGTTGTGTGGTTGCGCACAACCGGGCTGAACCAACGCGACGAACCGGTGTTAAGCTATGTGCGCTGGGTCATGGTACGCAAGGCAGCACAAGACGCGCCGGCGCCGGAAACGGTGATCCCGAAACTTTCCAGCGTGGTCACAGCATCAACGCTTGCCATGCCGCAAGTTCTGGATTTTTCTCACTACGATTTTGAGTTGGCGGGCGAGGCGCATCGATGGAGCGACTATAAGGTTGGAGAACAGATTGACCATGTGGATGGCGTAACGATTGAGGAAGCCGAACACATGTTGGCGACCCGTTTGTGGCAAAATACGGCGCGGGTGCATTTTGACGTCACCGCGCGCCCCGATGGTCGGCGTTTAATCTATGGTGGGCACGTGATTTCACTGGCCCGTACGTTAAGTTTTAATGGGCTGGCCAATGCACAGATTATTGCCGGGCTAAACAGCGGTACACACGCCAACCCATGCTTTGCTGGCGACACCGTGCGTGCCTGGTCTGAAGTGATGGACAAAGCGGCCACCGACGCGCCCGGTGTTGGCGCCATTCGGCTGCGGTTGGTGGCGACAACGGGAGATGCGTTCGAATTGCGAGATGCTGATGGAAAATATTTGCCTGCCGTTTTGCTTGATCTGGACTATTGGGCGCTGATGCCCTTGTGATTTGCTGATCTGGTAATTGGGAGTAGGTTGGTATTGTCCGCTAAGCGGTGCCTTCGGCGAGGATATATTTGGAACAAAGATGCAAGCAAATGGGTACTAAGCGTTTTGCGCATGGGGCAACGTTTGCTATCGTGGCATTTTTTGCAACGCCGATTGTGGCCTGCGATCTGGCACTGGCACTGGCCGTGGATGTTTCGGGTTCGGTTGATCCAAAGGAATATCGCATACAAATGGACGGGCTGGCGGCAGGGCTGCGCGATGGGATTGTTTCTGAAGCACTGGTCAAGGCACAGGCGCAGTTGGCGCTGATACAATGGACCGGAACGTCGCGCCAGGAAATGACATTATCCTGGCAACACATCCGTAGTTTTGAAGATATCGACCGGTTTGCAGACCGCGTTGAAGCGGCCCCAAGACCCTGGCGAAACTTTTCGACGGCCATTGGCGAGGCATTGCGATTTACGTTGGCTGAAATCGCGCTGGTGCCGAATTGCCGTCGCCATGTGATCGACATTTCTGGTGACGGGTTTTCCAATGAAGGTGTCGCGCCAAACGTTATGCTGCCTGAGCTGAGAAGTGCAGGCGTCACCGTAAATGCATTGGTGATTGAAGGTGCTGAGGAAGACCTAACCGCATATTTCTGGGAAAATGTCATCACGGGAGAGGGCAGTTTTGTCGTAACGGCAAGCGGGTATGGTGAATATGCCGCAAAAATGCGCCAAAAACTAATGCGCGAGACGACGTTGCAAGTCGCACATGCGGTCCAATAGATAATATGCTGCCGTTGCAAATGAATGAACGAGAACCGTGTGATTAGCGATTTATTTGCTGAAAATCGATTATTTATGGTTCGTTAGCGCCATCGGCCCTATAAATCTGCAAAACTGTTGGATAACAGTTGGCCACAGACCGCGACACACGTACGGGGAAAGAGACATTTATGGTTGACGATATTGGATCAAAACGACCGCTGTCACCACATCTGACAATTTACCGGCCACAATTAACGTCGATGACATCGATCCTAACGCGGATCACTGGGAACGCCCTGTTGTTGGGCGCATTTCTGGTTTCGGCTTGGTTTATGTCGTTGGCAATCTCGCCTGCATGTTTTGCGGCCGTCGACGGCTTTATGACCAGCTGGTTCGGTGACCTGATCATGACCGGTTCTTTATGGGCATTGTGGTATCACTTGTTGGCCGGTGCGCGGCATCTGCTGTGGGATACCGGGCGCGGGCTTGAAATTGAAACAGCCGAGATGTTGGGCTGGGGCGTCATTGGTGGCTCTGTTTTGCTGACAATTTTAACCATCGTAATCATTTAGGGGGCGGGCGTTATGGCATTTCAGACAGATCGCAAACGCGCCACCGGCCTGGGTTCGGCGAAAACCGGCACTGCACATCACTGGAGCATGACGGTGACCGCCTGTCTGCTGCTGGTGTTGGTACCGCTGTTTATTTTTACGTATGGACCGATGCTGGGTGCACCCCGCGCCGAGGTTGTGGAATTTTATGCTCAGCCATTTCCGGCGATCGTGGCGGCGCTGACAATCATCATCGGTATGTTGCACTTCAAAAATGGTGTGCAGATCCTGATCGAGGATTATGTGCACGGATTAATGCGGAAGATACTGATCATTGTGATGATTGGCGTTAGCTACGGCATTATGGCAACCGGGCTATTCGCCCTGGCAAAGATCGCGTTTTAAGGAGCTTTTGACCATGGCCGCATATGAATACGAAACCCATGAATATGATGTGGTTGTTGTCGGGGCCGGTGGTGCCGGATTGCGGGCCGCGTTGGGGATGGCTGAACAGGGGTTGCGTACCGCCTGTGTAACCAAGGTGTTCCCAACCCGGTCACACACAGTCGCCGCGCAGGGAGGTATTGCTGCCAGTCTGTCGAATATGGGCCCCGATCACTGGCAGTGGCATATGTACGACACGGTCAAAGGTTCGGACTGGCTGGGCGACACCGATGCAATGGAATACCTGGCGCGCGAGGCCCCGAAAGCGGTTTATGAGCTGGAACATTACGGTGTGCCATTTAGCCGGACGGAAGAGGGCAAGATTTACCAGCGCCCGTTTGGCGGCCATACCACCGAATTTGGCGAAGGCCCGCCCGTTCAGCGCACCTGCGCCGCGGCGGACCGAACCGGGCACGCGATGTTGCACACGCTGTATGGTCAAAGCCTGAAACACAACGCCGAGTTTTACATCGAATATTTTGCCATCGATCTGATCATGGCCGAGGATGGCACTTGTCAGGGCGTTGTCTGCTGGAAGCTGGACGATGGTACGATCCACATCTTCAACGCCAAAATGACCGTGCTGGCCACCGGCGGTTATGGCCGCGCCTATTTCAGCGCCACCAGCGCCCATACTTGCACAGGCGACGGTGGGGGCATGGTCGCCCGCGCCGGGCTGGCGTTACAGGACATGGAATTTGTACAGTTCCATCCCACCGGAATTTATGGCGCTGGCACGCTGATTACCGAAGGTGCCCGCGGTGAGGGTGGTTATCTGACCAATTCCGAGGGCGAGCGGTTCATGGAACGCTATGCGCCGACCTATAAAGACCTGGCATCGCGAGATGTGGTTTCGCGCTGCATGACGCTTGAAATCCGCGAGGGGCGCGGGATTGGACCGAACAAAGACCATATCCATCTGAACCTTAGCCATTTGCCACCTGAAACACTGGCGCTGCGCCTGCCGGGCATTTCCGAAAGCGCGCGGATATTTGCGGGCGTTGATCTAACCCGCGAACCAATTCCGGTTTTGCCGACTGTGCACTACAATATGGGCGGTATCCCGACAAATTATTGGGGCGAGGTGTTGAACCCGACCGCAAAGAACCATGACGCGATTTCACCGGGGCTGATGGCTGTGGGCGAAGCCGGGTGCGCCAGCGTGCACGGGGCAAACCGGCTGGGGTCAAACAGCCTGATTGATCTGGTAGTGTTTGGCCGGGCGGCGGCAATTCGGGCTGCCGAAATTGTTGACCCGGCGGCGGCGAACCATCGGCTGAACACGGCTTCGATTGATGCGGCCCTGGGCCGGTTTGATAGTTTGCGAAACGCATCTGGCGCTGTGCCAACAGCCGATTTGCGGCTTGAAATGCAGAAAGCCATGCAAGAAGACGCCGCCGTGTTTCGGACAAATAAGACGCTGGCGGAGGGTGTTGAAAAAATGGGCATCGTCGCGGCGAAACTGGATGATATCAGTGTCACGGACCGATCGCTGGTCTGGAATTCAGACCTGATGGAAACGCTGGAATTGACCAACCTGATGCCCAGTGCGCTGGCGACCATTGTTGGGGCTGAGGCACGCAAAGAAAGCCGGGGCGCCCATGCCCACGAAGATTATCCAAAGCGGGACGATAAGAATTGGCGCAAGCACACATTGGCCAAGGTCGACGGTACTGACGTGAAACTAAGTTATCGCGACGTCCATCTAACGCCGCTATCCACAGAGGCTGAGGGCGGTATTGATCTGAAAAAAATCGCGCCCAAGGAACGGGTTTATTGACCATGCCCCAGGCAGGATATTCCGGCACCCCGTTGCCTAAAAAGCTGGGCTTGAAAGACGGGCAAACGGTTGCGTTTGTCGGTTTGCCGGACGACCAGAAAGATCTGACTAAAGCGCGTGAATTTGACGCCGTTGAGACAGTCGGCGATTGGGCAACGCTAAAGGGCAACCAGTTGGATTATATCCATCATTTTACCAAAAGTGCCGCGACGGTTGATGCGGTAACGCCGGCGCTGCGCGACCGGATCAAACCGGACGGTATGATTTGGATGTCCTGGCCCAAGAAAGCATCGAAAATCCCCACAGACGTCACCGCAGACGTGATCCGCGACCGGGCGTTGGTGGATGTTCTGGTAGATGTGAAAGTTTGCGCGGTTGACGCGATTTGGTCAGGGTTGAAACTGGTGGTGCGAAAAGAGTTTCGCACGGCCCATATAAATTACGAATTGAAAGTGTGATGTCATGGTTGAACTGACGCTTCCCAAAAACAGCCGCGTGCGCGTTGGTAAATCTTGGCCCAAACCAGGCGGCGCCAGTGATGTCCGTAAATTTTCGATTTATCGCTGGAACCCTGATGATGGTGAGAACCCGCGCGTTGATACCTATTTTGTTGATATGGACGATTGCGGGCCGATGGTTCTGGACGCGCTGATCAAGATCAAAAACGAAATTGACCCAACGCTGACATTCCGGCGTTCCTGCCGTGAAGGGATTTGCGGGTCTTGCGCGATGAACATCGACGGCATCAACACGTTGGCGTGCATTTATGGCATGGATGAAATCAAGGGCGACGTAAAAATTTATCCGCTGCCCCATACCCCCGTGGTCAAAGATTTAATTCCCGACCTGACCCAGTTTTACGCGCAACACGCATCCATCATGCCGTGGCTGGAAACCAAAACCAACCGCCCCGCAAAAGAATGGAAGCAGTCTATCGATGATCGCGCCAAGTTAGATGGCTGTATGAATGTGTCATGTGCGCCTGTTGCTCAACGTCCTGCCCCAGTTACTGGTGGAACAGCGACCGTTATCTTGGCCCGGCGGCCCTGTTACACGCCAATCGCTGGATCAAAGACAGCCGGGACGAAGCAACCGGTGAACGGCTGGACGATCTGGAAGATCCGTTCAAGTTGTACCGCTGTCATACGATCATGAATTGTACCAAAACCTGCCCCAAGGGATTGAACCCTGCCAAGGCAATTGCCGAGATTAAAAAGATGATGGTCGAGCGGGTGGTTTAAATCGAAACAGCACCTAAACGACTGCTAGTTAATTGATGTAAGCGTGTCGCCCAAAGCCGTGGACAGCTTGCTGACAAGTTCATCAATCTGATGGTTTTCGATAATAAACGGTGGGGCCAGCAATATGTGATCACCCGTTTTACCGTCAATTGTTCCGGACATTGGGTAACAAATTAGACCGGCGTCAAAAGCCGCCTGTTTCAGTGATTTTGCAATGGTCAAATCAGGGGCAAATGGTGCCTTTGTGGCCCGATCACTGACCAGTTCAAGGCCGCGGAACAACCCGCGCCCGCGTATATCACCCACGTTGGGATGGTCTGCGAATTCGGCCACCAGTGCCGCGTGCAATTTTTCGCCCATAACGCTGGATTGTTTGACCAAGTTGTCGTCAACCAGGCGCGTCACAACCGCCAACGCGGCTGCGGCACCAACCGGGTGGCCCATATAGGTGTGACCGTGTTGAAAAAAACCGGAACCCTGGGCGATGGCATCATAGATAGTTTGGCTGCACAACATTGCGCCAACGGGCTGATAGCCTGCGCCCAGCCCTTTGGCGATGGCGATCATATCGGGTATGATGCCATCTTGTTCGCAGGCAAACAGGCTGCCTGTTCGGCCCATGCCACACATAACTTCGTCAAGGATCAAGAGAACCCCATGCCGGTCGCAAATGTCTCGGATACGTTGAAAGTAACCCTTTACCGCGGGCGCGGCACCCAATGTGGCCCCAACAACCGGTTCCGCAACAAAGGCCATAACGGTTTCGGGGCCCAGCCGGTTTAGTTCCGCCTCAAGCTCGTCCGCGACGCGGCGGCCGTATTCCAGCTCGGTTTCGCCCGCTTGTCGGTCGCGATATTCATAGCAGGGGGCGATGTGGCTGGTTGTTACCATAAGTGGTGCAAACGGTTCGCGCCGCCACATATTGCCACCGGCGGCCAGGGCACCAAGGGTATTGCCGTGGTAGCTTTGACGGCGGGCAATGATGCGCTGACGATCAGGTTGGCCAATTTCAAGAAAATACTGGCGCGCGAGTTTCAG
>CAXMPY010000094.1:0-8612 GCA_964195275.1 uncultured Paracoccaceae bacterium | reverse complement strand
AATGCCATTAATGCCGCTTTGGTTGCCGCAGTCGCGCAAGCGCCTGTGGTCCAACCAAAACGCAGTTTCTTTACCGGTGCATCTGCCATCGGCGTGACTATAGCCACGGAACCTGATCACTGGAAATCCCCAGAGCATCGATTTACGTTTCTCAGACCGAAAAATAGGGCAATAACGGCGATATGACAGAATCTGTTCAATCTAAATCTATGTCCGGTGCATTGATCATTGCTGCCCCGTCCTCTGGCAGCGGGAAAACAACGGTAACTTTGGGTCTGCTGCGTGCGTTGCAACGGTTGGGGTACCCAATTCGCGGTGCCAAATCAGGACCGGATTATATTGACCCGCGGTTTCACGAAGCCGCATGTGGCGTTGCATGCCAAAACCTTGACGCTTGGGCGATGTCGCCTGAAAGGATCAAATCATTGGCGTCTGGTGACGGCATGCTGCTGATCGAAGGCGCTATGGGGTTGTTTGACGGTGCGCCGCCAAATGGTGTTGGGGCAACTGCAGATTTGGCCCGATTGCTGAATATCCCGGTGGTGTTGGTGGTGGACGCTGCCAAAATGGCCCAGTCGATTACGCCGATTGTGGCGGGATTTGTTAGCCATGATCCAAGCGTTAAGATTGCCGGGGTGATCCTGAACAATCTTGGATCCGCGCGCCATGAAATGATGTTACGGCAAGCCTTAGCACCGTTGCAAGTTCCGGTGATTGGGGCGGTTCATAGGCAAAACGACATTGCACACCCGTCCCGCCACCTTGGGCTGGTACAAGCAGACGAACGCCCTGATCTTGAAGAATACCTGAGCTTTGTTGCTAATGTTGTTTCCGATGCGGTCGACCTTAACGCACTGATCGATATGTTTGCACCGCTGCCAAAGGCAACTGGTGGCCGCAAATTACCGCCACCCGCCCAAACCATTGCAATTGCACGCGACGCTGCATTTTCATTTGTCTACCCGCATATTTTGGATGACTGGCACAACGCTGGCGCCACGCTTTCTTTCTTTTCACCGCTGAATGATGAGGCGCCAACAAAGGCCGAATTGATATTTCTGCCTGGCGGCTACCCAGAACTGTATGCCGGGCAATTGGCGAATGCGCAAAATTATTCGAAAGGTATGGCCAAGGCTGCAACATCAACCGATATTTATGGTGAATGCGGCGGCTATATGGTTCTTGGTCAATCCCTGACTGACGCAGACGGATTAGCCCACCCGATGCTTGGTTTGCTGCCACTTGAAACAACTTTCGCCAAACGCAATTTGCATCTTGGGTACCGCAATCTAACGCCCCTTGGCGGACCGTTTCAAAACGCGTTTTATGGCCACGAATTTCATTATGCTTCTACTATACACGCAGATGGACCAGCTTTGTTTGAAGCCACAGATGCACAGGGCACGAACTTGCCAGATATGGGCCTGCGAAAGGGGCGTATCTGCGGGTCTTTCGCACATATTATTGATCAGGTGGCTTAAGGCTATAATTTCGCAATTATCCCCGATATCCGTAGCTGCATGAGCGTCGCGACCAAACCAGTAACGGATTCAAGAACCCGGCGAAACATTACTGTTTTGGTGCTTATGCAGGCAATTCTTGGTGCCCAGATGCCGATGATATTTATATCGGCAGGCCTTGCCGGGCTGTCCTTAGCATCCAATATTTGCCTGGCCACATTGCCAATCACGCTGATTGTGGCAGGTTCGATGCTGACAGCCACTCCAATGTCCGCCATCATGCAGCGGTTTGGGCGCCGAGTTGGATTTTTTTGCGGCGCCGCCGGGGGTGCAATTGGCGCGGCGATTGGCGCTTATGGTCTGTACAGTGCCAGTTTTCCAATATTTTTGATCGGGTCACTATGCACTGGCATCTATATGTCAGCGCAGGGGTTTTACCGTTTTGCTGCAATGGACACAGCAAGTGAAGAATTTCGCCCGCGCGCCGTTTCATATGTGATGGCTGCCGGATTGGTTTCTGCGGTTATCGGGCCTCAAATTAGCAAATTTACAGCCGACGCGTTGGTGGTTCCGTTTTTGGGGACATACTTATTCGTTATTGGCATCAACGTCTTTGGCGCGATCTTGTTTGTTTTTCTTGATCTGCCAAAACCGGTGGTATTTGCAAATGGAATTACCAAGGGCCGCAGCCGGTTGCAGTTGCTGAAAACACCAAGAATTGCAGTGGCCATCATCAGCGCGATGGTTTCCTACGCCTTGATGAATTTAGTCATGACTTCGACACCGTTGGCCGTCGTCGGTTGTGGGTTTACCCAAAGCAATGCCGCCGATGTCGTTATGGTGCATGTGTTGGCCATGTTTGCGCCGTCGATTTTTACCGGGCATTTGATCCAGAGATTTGGTACCGAACGGATGGTTGCCACCGGGCTAGCGATATTGGCTGCTGCGGGTTTAGTCGCTCTGTCAGGGATTGCATTAGGTAACTTCTTTGTCGCCCTAGCCCTGCTTGGATTGGGATGGAATTTTGGCTTTATTGGCGCCACCACCATGATTGCTGACGCCCATACAGAAGAAGAACGCGGCCGTGTGCAGGGCATGAATGACTTTATGGTATTTGGATTGGTTACTGTTGCTTCGTTAGCTTCCGGCGGGTTGATGAATTGCGCTGGCGGTAATCCGGTTCAGGGTTGGTTTTCGGTCAATACCGCAATGGCACCGTTTTTGATACTCGCAGCCGGATCGTTGATCTGGCTGATGCGGCAGCCAAAAACCACCTGATTGAACCGGGGTCGGAAACATCGACCTGCATCCACGAGAATTGTAATTGATACTGACCCGTTCCAGCGCCGGGGACTGCGAATCCTTCCAATGCTTGCCGATATGCCCGATACCAAAATTGTTAGTTACGAGTTCGACCGGTTAATCAATTGAAGGATACTTATATTTCCTTAGCGTGGCGGGGGGTGTCAGGGGCGACCCCGCATAACCCGCCACAAAAGCGACGATCTTCTGGAAAACTCAGATTTATGCAGCCTGCCACCGATCACGGTGGCCGGGTTGGCGGCGACAGCACTTAATATGCTGCTCGTCTGCCAACCTGCATAGGCTGCAGTGCGCGCCTTTGCCGGCAGGGCGTTTTGCGCGGCGTTAAGTCGAACCAACCCATCCTGTGCAAGTTTTACCAAAGCGCCGTCGCTGTCATCCAACAGCGGCATTCTCCCACGCGCAAGCAATCCAGGAACCGCCCGAAACCAGTTTGCCAAACCGCTGCAATAGCCAAACTCGCGTGCTGCCGGTTCACCAGTTTCTGCACCAGTTGCCCGCGCTGCGACCCACATCAATCCGCCAGCGGTTGCCTGCAAATAGGAATCAAATTCGGTCGAACTATCAAAGGGATCGCTGTAAATATCCCATTGGCGTGCTTCGATTAGATCTGTCAGCACCGCCACCGAATGGCCATCAATAATAGTGGCCAGCGGTGTCGCAACTTCGTGACGGCGCACTTGTTTTCCAACTGCAATCTCTTGCAAGACATCGCGCCACCATTGCAGCCGCATCTGGTTTATTGTGGGTTCGCTGCTGACCCACGGCGCGCGCGATACTTCAACGTTAAATGCATAGAGCGCAAATAACGGGCCGCGGAATTTGGTCGGGACTGACATCGTCGCCAAAAACCTGTCAGGGTCAGATTTTTGAACAATCTCGGCGCAGGATGCAAAAGTCATATTGGGGCTACAACGCTCAGCAAATACCCAAATTGATCGCCAAATTCACGATACGCCGCGATTTCGGCAGTGGTCGCATCCAAGATACGTGCTAGCGCGGGATCGGCATTTTCACGCAGTCCAGCGGTGCGTTCTTCTAACGGACCGTAGTAGTTTTCCCAAGCTGACGTGGACAATCGGCGTGTGGCAAGTGTGTCGAAACCGGCTGCGGTTACCAACGCAGATACACCATCGGCATCCGACATCGCCGCGTACTCCTGCCATATGCCACTCACATTTGCCGGTGGATTAGCGTGCCAAAAGCATGGTTCGCTAAAAGCAATGACGCCGCCAGGTTTCAGCGACGTTCGCCAAAGTTCCAATGCGTTGCGAATGCCAAGTATGTAAACAGCCCCAGCGCACCAGATCAGATCATAGGGACCACCCGGGTAAACCATATCGGCGCACCGCAGTTGTACCCGAGGATCAGACCCCCAGTTAGCACGCGCCGCGTCGATAAAATGGGGTTGTCGATCAATGGCCGTCACCTCTGCGTCCTTGGCCAGATCCAGCAAGGCAGAAATATCCGCGCCGGGTCCACAGGCCAGATCCGCAATTCTGGCGTCAGCAGCCAATTCAATTTGTCCGCCCAGCCATTTGATATCGGCCTCCTCGCCGGGCCCTTGCCGGGGCAAATCACGATGCAGCACAAAAAACGCCTTTGAACTCACGCTTTGGCGTCCCGGATCAATTTCCAGTTTATCGCGTCCAACAGGGCCTCAAAACTGGCGTCAACAATATTGGGTGAAGCCCCAACAGTGGACCAACGCCGACCTTGACTGTCCTCGCTATCAATAACCACGCGCGTTATCGCCTCGGTGCCGCCTTGGGTGATGCGCACTTTGAAATCTACCAACCGCATATCGTCGATGACATCCTGATAGGGGCCAAGATCTTTGGCCAATGCCTTGGACAAGGCGTTGACTGGCCCCCGATCAGACCCGCTTTCGTCCATAGATTCTGATACTGACAGAACCTTTTTGTTACCAATTTTGGCAACCACGACCGCCTCGGACAGGCTGATCATTTTGTCGTATTTATTCTTGCGCCGTTCCACGGTGACTTTATAGCGCTTCACCTCAAAAAAAGTCGGCAGTTGACCCAGTTCGCGCCGCGCCAATAGCTCGAAACTTGCCTGCGCCGTGTCATAGGAATAGCCCTGCGCTTCGTGGGATTTAACGATCTCAAGTATTCGCCCCAGCGCCCCGTCGCCTTTTGGCACATCTAGCCCCATGTCGGCTAACCGCAGCCGTAAATTGCTTTGCCCGGCCTGATTAGACATTGGCACAACGCGCGCATTGCCAACGGTTTCAGGTTCGATATGTTCATAGGTTGTGGGATCTTTTGCGATCGCGCTGGCATGCAGACCTGCCTTATGGGCAAATGCACTGGCGCCAACATAGGGTGCTGCGCGCGTCGGTACCCGGTTCAGAATGTCGTCTAACTGGCGCGACGCGCGGGTCAGTCCGGCCAATGCCTCAAGGGTGATGCCGGTTTCAAATTGGCTGGCGTAAGGTTCTTTCAACACCAATGTCGGGATCAGCGTGACCAAATTGGCGTTGCCGCAACGTTCGCCCAACCCGTTCAGCGTACCCTGAATTTGTCGTGCGCCGGCGTCCACCGCTGCCAGTGAATTTGCGACCGCATTGCCGGTATCATCATGGGTGTGGATACCGACATGAGTTCCGGGGATGCCAGAGGTGATGACCGCTGCGGTAATTTTGCTGACCTCGGCAGGTAGCGAACCACCGTTTGTGTCGCAAAGTACGATCCAGCGGGCGCCTGCTTTGTAGGCCGCGTGCAGGCATTCTAACGCGTAGTCAGGATCGGCTTTGTAGCCATCAAAGAAATGTTCGGCATCCAACAAAGCCTCGCGTTTGTTGGCGATCAAATGGGCGATGCTGGCGCGGATGTTATCGATATTTTCCGCCAGCGAGATGCCAAGCGCGGTTTTGACGTGAAAAACATGGGTTTTGCCGACCAGACAGACGGTATCGGTTCCGGCATTCAACACCCCGGCCAGCACATCATCATTTTCCGCCGAACACCCGGATCGTTTGGTCATGCCAAAAGCAGTGAATTTCGCGTGAGTTTTGGGCGGGGTTCGAAAAAACGCGTTATCGGTTGGGTTCGCACCGGGCCAACCGCCTTCGATATAGTCGATGCCCAAGGCGTCGAGGGTTTGCGCGATCAGGTGTTTTTCCGGCGTAGAAAATTGCACGCCGTGGGTTTGCTGGCCATCGCGCAGGGTGGTGTCGAAAAGGGAAAGGGGTTGTTTAGTCATGTCTCACCTTTTTGCCCGGCACCGCCGGGCAGCGCCCGGACTTCCCCCACGAGGAGGGCGCCGGCCTTCGTAGTTGCATCCGTCATTTGAGGGCCTCCAGTTTGGCTGGGTCGAAATCCGGTCTTAGTATCCATGCTGGGTCCTGCCCGTCTCGTAACTCAACGCCCGCGGCAACAACTAGATCACGAATTTGGTCAGCACGTTGCCAGTCTTTGGTTGTTCTTGCGGCGATCCTCTCTGCCAAAAGCGCTTCGACAAGCGTTTCATCTTCAATAGCAACCATTCCCTTGACCGCCTCCAATCCTGACATATTCCCAAAGCCAAGCAGGTCTAACCCCGCTCGCAGCGCGGTGGCGTCGTTGGCCCTCGCAAGTTCGTGAAGTACCGCGATTGTCCCGGGCGTGTTCAAGTCATTTGCCAGAGGGCTCACTGCCTCTTCTGACGGCGTGCCGCTTGCAACACCCAAAGTAATCGCTGCCCATTTTTGCAACGTCGTTTCCGCATCCTCCCGTTTCCGCTCTGTCCAATCCATCGGTTTACGATAATGCGTGCTTAGCATCACAAACCGGATCACTTCACCGGGCACCCCTTGGTCCAGCAAATCCCGAACGGTAAAAAAATTGCCCAATGACTTGGACATCTTCTTACCCTCAACTTGCAACATTTCGTTATGCAACCATACCTGCGCAAACCCGTGGCCGCTGCATTCGCTTTGGGCAATCTCGTTCTCATGGTGCGGGAACATTAAATCGTTGCCACCGCCGTGGATGTCAAATTCCGCCCCCAGCAATTCTTTTGCCATTGCCGAACATTCGATATGCCAACCCGGACGTCCCCGGCCCCAAGGGCTGTCCCAGCCAGGCAAATCGTCAGTTGAAGGTTTCCACAGCACGAAATCCATCGGATTACGTTTATACGGTGCGACCTCCACCCGCGCGCCTGCGATCATATCGTCAACGGTCCGCCCAGAAAGCGCGCCGTATTCGGTGTAACTTTCAACCGCGAACAAAACGTGGCCCTCGGCTTCGTAGGCATGGCCCTCGGCCATCAGACCTTGGATCATCGACACCATTTGCGGTATGTACGCGGTTGCGCGTGGTTCATGATCAGGCAACAGCGCCCCCAAATCGCCCATATCGTCGTGGTACCATTGGATGGTTTCGTTGGATCGTTCATGGATCAGGTCTTCCAAAGACCGGTCATCCCCAGCTGCTTTGCGGGCCTGCGCGGTGGCATTGATCCGATCATCCACATCGGTAAAATTGCGCACATACTTCACATGATCTGCCCCATAAACATGGCGCAGCAACCGATAGAGTACGTCGAAAACCAACACCGGTCGCGCGTTGCCTAGGTGCGCGCGGTCATAGACCGTTGGCCCACAGACATACATGCGCACATCTTTATCATCCAAAGGCGTAAACACTTCTTTGGTGCGGGTCTTGGTATTGTGCAGGCGTATTTCAGTCATAAAGCAGTCCTTGTGCGCACATCTCCTGCCGCAGGCTTAACAACTTCAACTGAGAGATAAAAGAAGACCGGCCCGCGAACTTTGTCAGCAGGTAATACAGCAAATAATGGTTGTGATCCGGTTCATCATCCATAGCTACCACTAATTTTCAGCGCCGAAAACCCCTGCGAAATCTTTGTTCTGAGAATATCCCCGCCGGAGGCTCTGCCCGCCCAATTTGGCGCCCAAGCATTATTTTACGCGGCTACAAACGCCCAAGATTGTGAACGTTCAATCGTAGCTGACGATTTCAAATTCAATGCCATCCGTATCATGAAAATAGAACCGTCGCCCCGGTTCATAATCGCCATGATTTGTGGTTCTGAACCCGGCGGCAAGCACTTTGACCTCTACTGCATCCAAATCATCCACCACAATCCCAACATGGTTTAGTCCGCCCAACTGACTATAATTATTCTGCGCCGCCGTCTGTTTACCCCCCGGCCCAGTGTACAGTGCAAAATAATCTGTCTCGGTGCCGACATGTACCGTAAACCCACCCGCTATTGCGTCGCCTTGCCAGCGAATGCGCCAGCCAAATAAATCGCCCAGAATGCCTGCCGTTGCCAGCGGGTCTTTGAGGGTGAAATTAATATGTTCAATTCTCGATTTCATCTTCTGTATTTCTTTGGGCTTGTTTTCATTTCGAATCATTCGTAATTCCTCAAGTATAGTTGAGGTCAAGCAAAGGATTTGTAGTGCCCATTCGTCAGGATCTTCCTATTGGTCAAATTGCAGATCGAACTGGGCTCGCTGTTTCTGCGATCCGGTTTTATGAAGAAAAAGGTCTGATCAACCCGGGCCGCAACGCCGGTGGCCAGCGTCGCTATGCCCGGGCCGATATCCGGCGCCTATCCTTTGTTATGATTTCCCAACATTTGTTATGATTTCCCAACAACTGGGATTTTCATTGGCTGACATCCGCAGTCTGTTTGCGGGTCTACCCGATGGCCGAACGCCAACCAAAGCGGATTGGACGCGCATTGGACGCAGATTTCGTGTTGAAATCGACGCAAAAATTCATGGGCTAACTGCCCTAAGTGAAAAACTTGATGGTTGTATCGGACGTGGTTGCCTGTCGTTAAAAAACTGTG
>CAXMPY010000093.1:0-8643 GCA_964195275.1 uncultured Paracoccaceae bacterium | reverse complement strand
TTTCTTTCACCCATCAACCGCACTTGGACAGTTTGCGCGCGGCGAAATGCCGAACCGGATCATTGCGTCGGGTCAGGGTGTGCACATCTCAGACCGCGACGGAAACCGTTTCCTAGACGCTTTTGCCGGGCTTTATTGTGTGAATGCCGGCTACGGGCAAACTAAGATAAGCGATGCCATCGCCCGGCAAGCCCAGGAATTGGCCTATTATCATTCCTATGTCGGCCACGGAACCGAGGCGTCTATTACATTGGCTAAAATGGTTCTGGATCGGGCGCCAGATCATATGAGTAAGGTCTATTTTGGCCTGTCCGGTTCGGACGCCAACGAGACCAATATTAAGTTGGTTTGGTACTATAACAACATTCTAGGGCGTCCAAAAAAGAAAAAGATCATCTCGCGTTGGCGCGGTTATCACGGATCGGGTCTGATGACAGGTTCTCTTACCGGGTTGGAACTTTTTCACAATAAGTTTGACCTGCCCCTAGAACAGGTAATCCACACCCAAGCGCCTTATTATTTTCGCCGGTCTGATCGCACCATGAGCGAGGACGAGTTTTCGACCTATTGCGCTGAGGAACTGGATAAGTTGATCATCGCGCAGGGTCCAGAAACGATCGCCGCTTTTATTGGTGAACCCGCGCTTGGGACCGGTGGGCTGGTGCCGCCGCCCGCTGGCTATTGGGGGAAAATTCAAGCTGTTCTCAGCAAGTATGATATCTTGCTAATTGCAGATGAGGTCGTAACAGGGTTTGGCCGTTTAGGCAGTATGTTCGGGTCCGGTCACTATGGAATCCGACCGGATATCATCACAATTGCCAAAGGTTTAACATCTGCCTACGCACCGCTTTCCGGATCGATAATCGCCGAAGATATGTGGGCTGTGCTGGAACGCGGTTCTGATGAATACGGCCCGATTGGCCACGGCTGGACGTATTCGGCCCACCCAATAGGCGCGGCTGCCGGTGTGGCGAACCTAAAGTTGCTCGATGAATTGGATATGATCACCAATGCAGGATCTGTAGGTGCTTACCTGAAGGCTGGTCTGGTGGCAGCGCTTGTGGATCATGCAAACGTTGGTGACATTCGTGGCGAGGGTCTTTTGTGCGCCGTGGAATTTGTGGCGGATCGGAATAATCACACTTACTTGCCTGCTGAAAAGAAAACTGGGCCTGCTGTAGCAGCGGCAATGCTGGCAAACGGGGTGATTGCGCGCGCGATGCCGCAAGGCGATATCATTGGTTTCGCGCCACCATTTTGTTTGACCCGACAAGAAGCAGACGAAATTGTGTATGCAACGAAAGAAG
Organism: uncultured Paracoccaceae bacterium; assembly: GCA_964195275.1. Classification (GTDB taxonomy): domain Bacteria; phylum Pseudomonadota; class Alphaproteobacteria; order Rhodobacterales; family Rhodobacteraceae; genus NVTR01. Next base: position 7,336 of record CAXMPY010000093.1, on the reverse strand, counting down.
CCGTATCAAGCGTGTTTGGCGCGTGAAAATTTAATCACAAGTGCCGTGGTTCTTGATCACTTGAAAATAAAGCGCCCACCAATCCGTTTGGTCAGGCACAAATCCGCAAGATTGGCCCAAAATTGTTGCGGCTATTTTCGCTTTGAAACTTAGCCCGGCGACATCCCACGCAACCTTTCGGAACGTCGACGCAATAGTTCCAGTGATGCCAGCAGTAAGATCGACAGAACGACCAGGATCGTGGCGACAGCAAGAATTGTTGGGCTGATTTGTTCGCGTAATCCGATGAACATCTGCCAAGGCAAAGTTTTTTGTGCCGCAGAGCCGACGAACAGTACCACCACCACCTCGTCAAAGGACGTGATGAATGCAAACAGTGCACCCGAGATTACGCCGGGCAGGATCAACGGCATTTGCACCTTGAAGAACGTTTTTAGTGGGTTGGCCCCCATGTTTGCAGCGGCACGGGTCAGAGAATTGTCAAAACCAACCAATGTGGCGGTCACCGTGATGATAACAAAGGGTATGCCCAACACCGCGTGGGCAAGCACAACTTTGACGTACCCAACAAATCCTTTGTTCAGCCCTAATGTGCCCTCAAGCCAGTTGCCCAGCGTAGAATAAAAGAAAAACATACCGGTCGCCGAAATAATCAGTGGCACAATCATCGGCGAAATCAGGATCGCCATAATGGCACGTTTGAACGGCACATGGGATTGGCTAAGTCCAACGGCAGCAAGCGTGCCCAGACTGACGGAGATGATCGTAGCCATTGGCGCAATTATAATCGAGTTTTTCAGAGATCGTTGCCAACTCTCGTTTGTAAAGAAATCCTGATAATGCTTTAACGAAAAACCTTCTGCTTTAAGCTGAAGCATCTCAGGGGTGAAGGTGAAGAAATCTTGGGCGTTGAAACTAAGCGGCATTACAACAACAATCGGTGCAATCAGAAAAAAGAAAACCAAACCGCAAATTAACTTGAAGCTGTGGTGCCAAAGAACTTGTCCTGCCGTGGCGTAGGGCGGGATATATCGCCGGTAGCGACCTTCGCCGATCCAGTAGATGAACCACGCAAAAATCCAGCCGAATACTGCGCCGACCAGCAGACCGGCGACGCCACCAAACAAAACGCCAAGAACCGCAAATCCAATAACAGTGCCCCAGCGCGCCATCCGTTCGGCGATGTCAAAGTTCATAAAAGCGTAGGCCAGTGCGACAAGAATGGCCGCACCAATGACAACGCCAATCAAAGTGTTACCCAGTGTGGTGCCAACCAGTTGACCACCAAATGCACCGGCAAAGGCGACTATTGGCAAAACGAAGGACATAGGCTTTCGCGAAATGGGTGTAATGGCTGCCATTGTCTTTATCCTAGCTTAACGTTGTCAATGCCGACGAGGCGGTCGTAGGCGTAGTAAAGTAACATCACAACACCAAGCAGTATCGCGCCCAGCGCGGCTGCCAAACCCCAATTTAGAGAACTGGATATATGGAACGCGATCCGGTTGGATATGAAAGTACCGGTGGTACCCCCAACGATTTCAGGTGTGATGTAATAGCCAATGGACAAAATAAACACGAGGATCGAGCCAGCACCAATACCCGGTATTGATTGCGGAAAATAGACCCGCCTGAAGGCTGTAAAGTTGGTCGCGCCAAGAGATTTTGCCGCCCGAACATAGGTTTGGGGGATAGTTTGCATCACCGAATACATCGGCAGGATCATGAATGGCAGCAATATGTGTGTCATGGCAACGATTGTGCCGAACTGGTTGTTGATCATTGCAAGCCGTGCGTCATCGGCGACCAGCCCCAGCCAGACCAGTACATCGTTAATGACACCTTGTTGTTGCAGCATGACTTTCCAGGCCGAAGTTCGCACCAAAAGCGACGTCCAGAAAGGAAGCAAAACCAAGATCATCAACAGGTTGGATGTCCGCATCGGCAGGGTCGCTAAAATAAACGCGACCGGATAGCCCAAAAGGATACAGCTGAATGTAATGACCAACGACATAAACAAGGTTCGCTTGAACAGTTTTATATATATTTGCTCGTTCTCGGGTCGTATCTCGGCGCCATCAACACCGATCTGGCGATCAACGGCATTCAGAAAATACCCACCGGTGTAGGGCGGTGAATAGGTTTGAATAACTTCCCAGATTTCCGCATCGCCCCAGCCTTTGTGAACGTCGATGAAACGAGCCTTGAAGGGCTCGCCGTCATTCAGATCCCAGGTTTTAACGGGGCGACCAGAGCGGCGCATCAAAGAAGCCATTCCAGATTTTTCGTAATTCAATCGCGACCCAAGGCGGGTATGGGTTTTCGCGTTCACCGCGATTTGCAGATCATGGGCAAGGGCGTTGTACACGGCTTCACTTGGCAATTCGCCAGAAGTGGAATCCCAACTTGCCAATTCCATGACCGTTAGCGGAATGGTGTCAGAAACAATTTGGTTTTTAACCGAGCGAAACAGCATGTCGCCTATCGGGACAACGAAAGTTAAAATGACAAACAGCAAAAGTGGCGCAACCAGCATCAGCGCCCGCATCTTCTGTCGCCTAAGCGCGCGACTAAGGCTTTTCTTTAGTGGTGTGCCGTCGGCCGCTAATACAGGGCCGGTATCGGTTGCGTCGCTCATGTAGCCCCCAAAATATTAGATATTCTTTTCGTCAAGTTTATGTGGAAGGGCCAAATTGGCCCTTCCGGTTGCTTTATTGGTTGCGTTAGTTAACGAGCCAAGCTTGGAATTTACCGTCCAGGTCGTCGCGGAAATCCGCCCACCAGAGGTAGTTATTTACAAACGTGTTTTCTGCGTTATTGGGATCAGTTGGCATATGCGGCGCCATTTCAATTCCCAAATCAGCGTGCAAACCCACCAACGGAGCAGAGGATGCTCGGGCTGGACCATACGCGATATAAGCGGCCTGATCTCCCAAACGCTGGGTATCAGTCGCAAAGTACACGTAATCCAAGACTCTTGCGAGTCGGTCTTCACTAAGGCCAGTTGGAATTATCCAGCCGTCCAGGTCAAACATCTGCCAATCCCACGCCATTCCAACGGGTTGGTTCTGCTCGACGATCATCGAGAAAAGTCGGCCGTTGAAAGTTGACCCCATGAATATTTCGCCGTCAGCAAGTAGCTGAACAGTTTCAGATGCCGCTGACCACCAAATTACTTGGTCCTTGATTGTATCCAATTTGGCAAATGCGCGGTCTTGGCCGGCTTCGGCTTCAAGCGTGTCGTAGACATCCGCGTAAGCAATGCCATCACACAACAATGCCCATTCCATGTTTGCTGTTGGCTTTTTTGCAAGGGCGCGTTTGCCCGGGTATTTTTCCAGATCAAAAACATCGCAGGCGCCAGTTGGTGGTTCAACGCCGTCTGGCACCATATCTGTTCGGTACCCAAATGTTGTCGAAAACACAATTTGCGGAATGAAACATTCTGACACCAACATGTCCCCGAAATCTTCCGAAGCAGGCGTGCCATCGGGCGCTGCCGCAAGTACGGTGTCGACGTCGATTTCTAGTGCCAGACCTTCGTCGCACAACCGCATCGCATCGGCCGCTTCAACGTCAACCAAATCCCAAGTAAGGTTATTGGCTTCGTTCATCGCCCGTAGTTTTGCGACCGCGTCCGAGGAACTTTCGTCGTTGATGATCGTAGTACCTGTATTTGCCGAATATGGATCATGGTATGCTTTCAGCTGCGACGCAGAATAAGCACCACCCCAAGATATAATTGTCATCTCGTCGGCCATGTGGCTGCCCGCAAACGAAATGCTGGCAACGACGCTGAGCATCGCTGCGCCGATTATAGGTTTCGTATAGTTCATTTATTTCTCCCTATCTTGCTCGGTGAGTTAAGTTTAGGCGCCGCAAATGAGCGGTATGTGGCGCCGTAATGTTGCCACCAATTCGGGTGGCGCAGCGCGCTTAAGCGTCCAGCGCGCGGCAATCCTCGGCCAACCAACCGATTTCGATGGTTTCGCCCGGATTCAATCGCACCTGATCGGGCGCGTTTCTGGTTTTGACGACAAAATCTTCTTTGCCGGCTACTTTCAGCCGGGTCCGAAAGATGTCGCCCATATAGATAAATTCCAAAACTTCTGCCTGAAGCGTGTGCGCATTCTTTTTCAAACGGTCCTTGTTGAATTCCACCCGCTCTGGGCGAATGGACACAAGGGTGCGCTCTCCGGCTTTGGTGACATTAACCGGCTTGGCGTCGATTAACCCGCCCCCATCCAGTTTAACAAGCGCCACGCCGTTTTTGATTTCCTGAACAACGCCGCCCAAAGTGTTGTTTTCACCAATAAATTGGGCAACAAAGCTATTTTTTGGTTCTTCGTACAGCGTGTCAGGCGGATCTAGTTGCTGGATGCGACCATCTTCAAATACAGCAACGCGATCAGACATCGTCAGTGCCTCAGTCTGGTCGTGGGTCACATAAACTACGGTGATCCCCAGGTTGTCGGCGATTGCTTTTATTTCAAACTGCATATGTTCACGAAGCTGTTTGTCTAGCGCCCCTAACGGTTCGTCCATTAGGACCAATTCAGCTTCGAAAACAAGTGCCCGGGCCAACGCGATTCGTTGTTGTTGTCCCCCAGAAAGCTGTGCGGGTCGACGGCCACCAAAAGTGCCCATTTGAACCATATCCAGCGCGCGCTGAACTTTTTTCTCGCGTACGTCCTTACCCATTTTGCGGACTTCCAGCGGAAACGCCAGGTTTTCGGCGACGGTCATGTGCGGGAACAAGGCATAATTCTGAAACACCATGCCGATATCGCGTTTGTGCGGCGGCAGATGATTGTTGATAGAGGTACCGCCCAACAGGATTTCGCCATGGGTAGCCGGTTCAAAACCTGCCAGCATCATTAAACAAGTGGTTTTTCCAGAACCCGACGGCCCCAACATCGTTAAAAACTCGCCCCTGGCAATTGAAAGGTTTAAGTCTTTTACAACAAGATTTTCACCGTCATAGCTTTTTTGAACGCGGTCAAATACGACGAAACCGTCGTGCGTTGCATCTTGGTTCAATGCATTTTCCCCCTAGGAATTATTATCTGCTTTTACGCATTTTCGCACATGAATACACGGCTCTGAGTTTTATGCAATGTTTCTGATTTGACGTAACGGAACCCTAGGCCTGTTGACATTGCGCCAGATATTATTGGGCTTGCATCAGCGGAATACCCACCAATAATTTTTTGATAACTTGACAGCGTTTTCACCTTGCCCGGTCATGCACGTCGTCACCCAATAAATGTTGCCGGGGCTGTAATAGATTACTGTTATGTTCCCCGCCTGTGCGGGATCAGCGCCTATGGATCCAAATTGATTGGCTCAATTGAAGCGATCGTATCCAACTTAAGTAATTTCCTTAAATCTTGCGACAAAACCATTCAACGAATAGATGGCTACAATGCCTATTGCATCGCTTTCTGAATATACGCGCACTCATTGGACAGGACTCCAAGGGCTTGCTTGGTCATTTTGGGTAAATTTGGTCGGCTTACGCATACTCATTTCGCTTGCACAATCGTTGACATTTACAAACCGTGCTGCGGATGCTGCACCTTTGAATGTTTGGTTTAGCGTGTTGTTGGGTTTCGCCCACTTCGCCATTTTCATTTGGCAGGTCGTCGGCGTTTTACGCGCAGGGGAGCGCCACGTCCGTCATTTGGGTTCGATCACAAATGTCTGGGGCACCCAACTAGGCGTTCTGATCGCCCTCATGTTTGCCCTAAGCGACATTTGGGGCCTGTGGTTGATGACAAATCCCGCAACCGACCCTGCCAGTTACGCTGATCAATTGGCCCGCAACCGAACAGAATCGTACACTTTGCAACTGTCAGACGACAAAACCATTATAGAACTTTCCGGGGATATTATGCTTGGTGCAACAAAATCCGTGGCGGCCATTTTCGCGGCCAACCCCCAGGTTAACACGTTGTCTCTGAACAGCGGTGGCGGGAACATCTATGAAGCACGGGGCTTGGCCAAACTCGTGCGCAATGCGCGCCTAAATACGCTGGCGGTGAACGCCTGCAGCTCTGCTTGTACGATTGCTTTTATTGGCGGCGCTTCAAGACAGCTTGCGCCTGGTGCACGGCTGGGTTTCCACCAGTACCGAATTGATGCAGCTTATGACATTCCCTTCGTACGCCCAGAAGCCGAGCAAGAACGCGACCGTGAATTTTTTCGAGAGAATGGCGTTAAAGATTGGTTTGTGATGCTTATGTTTCAAGAGAAACCCGACAACATTTGGTTTCCATCTGCCGCGGATCTGCAGCGCGGTGGCGTTGTGGTTTCAAAATAAGTGTACGTGTGATTGCTTTGCAATATTCTGGATATATTACCGACAATATTCGGATAAGTCTTTGAATGACAAAAAGCCATGCGATCCGCCTTGATCGCTGAAAGGAATAGGCATAGATGACGGACAAGACGACCACCCCATTCAGCCAAAGGGAATATGAACGCCGGCTTTTGACGACGCGCGCAGCTATGGATGCAGCGGGGTTGGACGTTTTGATCGCCACTGATCCGTCAAATCAGGCATGGCTAACCGGGTACGACGGCTGGTCGTTTTACGTGCACCAGGCCGTTATCCTGCCGATAGAGGGCAAGCCGATTTGGTGGGGTCGTCGGATGGATGCAAATGGGGCGGTTCGTACCGTCGACACCGCAACGACTGACGTTACATTTTACACGGATGATTTTGTTCAATCAACACAGCGCCACCCGATGCAAGACCTTGCGGTAAAGCTTGCCGAGCTTGGGCATCACAAGGGGCGAATTGGTGTCGAAATGGAAAATTACTATTTTACCGCAAAGGCGTATACCACTTTGCTGGAATGCCTGCCCGAGGCCGAGATTTGTGATGCAACTGCGCTGGTAAACTGGCAACGGGCCGTCAAATCAGACGAAGAAATTGCGTTTATGCGCAAAGCGGCCAAAATAACCGATAAAATATCCAATCTCGCCATCAATTGCGCAACACCCGGCCTGCGAAAAAACGAATTGGCCGCCAAAATATATGCTGCAGGCATACAAGGTGTTGACGATGCCTGGGGCGACTATCCGGCGATTGTGCCGCTAATGCCAAGTGGTTCTGATGCAGCCGCATCCCATCTGACTTGGAACGGCGACGAAATGCAAAGCGAAGAGGCGACTTTTTTTGAACTTGCCGGGTGTTACCGACGCTATCACGTACCGCTGTCGCGCACGGTTTTTCTGGGCACACCACCCGACCATTTCCAAAAGGCAGAAGGCGCGATTATCGAAGGCTTAGAGGCCGGAATTGAAGCTGCGCGCGCTGGTAACCGGACAT
>CAXMPY010000092.1:0-8763 GCA_964195275.1 uncultured Paracoccaceae bacterium | reverse complement strand
TTGGAATATAAGATATAAACTGATATATTGGGTCAATTATGTTCTTTGGCGAAAAAATTGCGATACCGTCGGTAAGGCCTTAAAATATCACCGACACGCAACCAAGGTGAAATGCCATGAGCTTTCAGAACCCAGTTTTCATTCCCGGTCCTACCAACATGCCCGAGGAAATTCGCAAAGCGGTATATATGCCGACAATTGACCACCGCTCGGCACTTTTTGCAGATATATTGCATCCCGCGCTAAATGGCGTGAAACAAATCCTGAAATGTGAAACAGGCGATGTATTCATTTTCCCGTCCACTGGTACCGGCGGCTGGGAAGCTGCGATTACCAATACACTATCGGCGGGTGATAAAGTTCTGGTCGCACGCAATGGCATGTTCAGCCATCGTTGGATCGACATGTGCCAACGGCATGGTTTGAACGTTCAGGTGGTCGAGGCACCGTGGGGCGCGGGCATTCCGCTTACCCAGTATCAGGAAATTCTAACAGCCGACACAGAACACGAGATCAAGGTCGTGCTGGCCACCCATAACGAAACCGCCACTGGTGTTCGGTCCGACATTGCGGGCGTGCGCGCCGCGTTGGATGCGGCCGCTCATCCGGCGATGTTGTATGTCGATGGCGTCAGTTCGATTGCGTCGATGGATTTTCGCATGGAAGAATGGGGCGTCGATGTTGCGATAGCTGGCTCGCAAAAAGGGTTTATGCTACCCGCCGGGTTAGCGATTGTAGGGTTCAGCACCAAAGCACTGGTGGCGCTTGAAACGGCGACGCTGCCACGCACCTTCTTTGATATTCGCGATATGGCCAAGGGCTATGCTGCCAATGCCTACCCTTATACGCCCGCTGTCGGTTTGTTGAATGGTCTTAAACTTTCAACCCAAATGCTGCTGGATGAGGGGCTGGACAATGTGTTCGCCCGCCATCATCGCTTGGCCGAAGGTGTGCGCAAGGCCGTGGCAGCCTGGGGCATGGATCTGTGCGCGCAGTCGCCGGATTTGTATTCAGATACCGTCAGTGCGATCAAAACACCCGAAGGATTTGACGCGACCAGCATCGTGACCCACGCCGCCGATAAATATGGCGTTGCGTTTGGGGTTGGTCTTGGTGAAGTGGCCGGGAAAGTATTTCGTATCGGGCATTTGGGGTCATTGACTGACGTGATGGCGCTGTCTGGCATCGCCACCGTTGAAATGTGCATGGCCGATTTGGGGTTGAATGTTAAACTTGGGTCAGGCGTTGCGGCCGCCCAGGACTATTATCGCGCCACCGCTTAATCGGAAGGGACAGTCAAAAAATGTATATTCCGACGCTTGACGATATGCTGGCCGCGCATGAGCGGATCAAACCATATATCCATCGCACGCCGGTGTTAACGTCGAGCTACTTCAATGAACTGACCGGCGCCGAGTTATTTTTCAAATGCGAAAATTTCCAAAAGGCAGGGGCGTTTAAAGTACGTGGGGCGTCTAACGCGGTGTTCGGCCTGTCCGCCGATATGCTGGAAAAAGGCGTCGCAACCCATTCGTCGGGAAACCATGCGCTTAGCCTTTCCTATGCTGCTGGTCGCCGCGGTATTCCGTGCAATGTGGTGATGCCCAAAACTGCCCCGCAGGCCAAAAAAGACGCGGTGCGTGGCTATGGCGGTGTCATCACCGAATGCGAACCGTCTACCAGCAGCCGTGAAGAAGCATTTGCCAAAGTTCAGGCCGAAACCGGCGGCGAATTTGTGCATCCCTACAACGATCCACGCGTCATTGCCGGGCAGGGCACCTGTAGCCGTGAACTGATCGAACAGGTTGCGGGGCTAGATGCCGTGATTGCGCCAATTGGCGGCGGTGGCATGATCTCGGGCACCTGTCTGACTTTGTCAAACCTGTCGCCCGAAACCAAAATCTACGCCGCCGAACCGGATCAGGCCGACGATGCGGCCCGCAGTTTTCGCGCCGGGCATATCATTGCAGATGATGAACCGGTCACAGTTGCAGATGGGTTAAAGGTGCCGCTGAAGGAATTGACCTGGCATTTTGTGTCTAATCACGTCACCGATATTTTGACCGCCAGCGAAAAGGACATTATCGACGCGATGAAACTGATCTGGAAGCGCATGAAAATCGTTATGGAACCCAGCAGTGCGGTGCCGTTGGCGACCATTCTGAAGAACAAAGATATATTCGCCGGCAAACGTGTCGGCGTGATAATTACCGGCGGGAACGTCGATCTGGACAAACTGCCTTGGCAATAAAATTGGAGAAGTGCGATGAACGCCCCTGTAAATATTGACGAACTCGAAGTTGGTTTTGACGTCCCCGCCAAGCCGGGGATGAATGCGGCCGACATTCAAACACCCTGCCTGGTGGTTGATCTGGACGCGTTGGAACGCAACGTGAAAAAGATGGGTGATCTGGCGGCTGAAATGGGCGTGCGGCACCGGGCACATGGCAAAATGCATAAATCTGTCGATGTCGCCAAGTTGCAGGAAACTTTGGGTGGTTCTGTTGGAGTGTGCTGCCAAAAAGTCAGCGAGGCCGAAGTGTTCGTACGCGGCGGTATCAAAGATGTGATGGTGTCCAATCAGGTGCGCGATCCAGCCAAAATCGACCGACTTGCGGGCCTGCCTAAACTGGGCGCGCGCATATTGGTTTGTGTGGATGATCCTGAAAACATCGCCGATCTGGCGGCAGCGGCACAAAAGCATGGCACCGAGTTGGAAGTTTTGGTCGAGATTGACTGCGGCGCCGGGCGGTGTGGTGTGACCACCAGCCAGGATGTTGTAAATATTGCCAAGCTAATTGATGCTGCTGATGGGCTGAAATTCGCAGGTATTCAGGCCTATCAAGGCGCCATGCAACACATGGATCTTTACAAAGATCGCGAGGCTAAGATCGACATTGCAGTTGAAATGGTTGGCGACGCCGTGACGGCACTAAAATCGCAAGGGCTGGAATGTGATATCGTCGGCGGCGGCGGCACTGGCTCATATTATTTCGAAGGTAAGTCAGGTGTTTACAACGAGCTACAATGTGGATCCTACGCATTCATGGATGCCGATTATGGCCGAATTCTAGACCAAAACGGCAAGCGAATCGACGACGGCGAATGGGAAAATTCGCTGTTCCTTTTGACATCGGTCATGAGCCACGCCAAGGCCGACAAGGCGATCGTCGACGCTGGTTTGAAAGCGCAATCGGTGGATAGCGGTCTGCCGACTGTTTATGGGCGCAATGACAACGTGGAATACATCAAATGTTCAGACGAACATGGTGTGGTCGCTGATCCGGACAGCGTGTTGAAGGTGAACGACAAACTGCGGCTGGTGCCGGGCCATTGCGATCCGACCTGTAACGTTCATGACTGGTATGTCGGGGTGCGCGGCGACACCGTTGAAACCCTGTGGCCGGTGTCGGCACGCGGCAAAGCATATTAGGGGCGACGGAAATGATTATTGTTCCAGAAAAAGAAATCGGCAGCCTTTTGGGCCGCGCCGAAAGTTTTTCAGCGGTTGAAAATGTATTCGCGGCCATGTCACGGGGCGATGCCTATAATTTTCCGGTCATCCGGGAAAACATCGGCCATGCTGACGCGATATATGGTTTCAAATCCGGTTTTGACCGGGCAGGTTTGGCCTTAGGGTTGAAATCAGGCGGCTACTGGCCGGGAAACGAGGCAAAAGGCCTGACCAACCACCAATCGACGATCTTTCTGTTTGACGCCGATACTGGCAAAGTAAAAGCCGTGATCGGTGGCAACCTGTTGACGGCCCTGCGCACGGCGGCGGCGTCATCTGTTTCAATTAAGCATTTGGCACCGAAAAACGCAAAGGTTCTGGGCATGATCGGGGCTGGGCACCAGTCTGCGTTCCAAATGCGTTCAGCCGTCGAACACCGCGATTTTGAGAAGATTATCGGCTGGAATTACCACCCTGAAATGCTGACGCGATTAGATGATGTGGCCAAGGAACTGGGCCTGCCATTTGAAGCCGTCTCGCTGGAAAAACTGGGGGCCGAGGCGGATGTTGTCATTTCAATCACATCCAGCTTTGACCCAATATTGATGGACGCGCAGGTGACCGGTGGAACCCATATCGCGTGTATGGGCACCGATACCAAAGGCAAACAAGAGGTCCAAGCGGCGCTGGTGGCGCGCGCGACAGTGTTCACAGATGAGGTGGCGCAAGCGATTTCGATTGGTGAATGCCAGCACGCCGTTGCCGCCGGGATATTGGCCCAAGGGGACATCAGTGAATTGGGCGCCGTGATCAACGGTGATCATAAGGGGCGCAGTTCAGATGATGAACTAACGCTGTTTGATGGCACCGGTGTCGGGCTGCAAGATTTGGCTGTGGCTGCCGCAGTTGTCGATTTGGCAATTGAAAAAGGTGTTGCCGTCGAGGTTGAATTTTAAATAGGCCTTATCCGCGCCCCGGACTTGATCCGGGGCCTCAACTTTTAGAAGAGATCCCGGATCAAGTCTGGGACGGCGGCTAATACAATATTAAACTTTTACGCGTTCGCTTTTGGGGTCGTACATCGGCCGCAACGAAACTTCCGCGGCTACCCGCACACCCGCGATTTCGATTTCGTAGCTTGCGCCAAGAACATCAGCGGCAGTTTCACCAACGCACGGCACATACCCCATGCCAATAGCCGCGCCCAAGCTATGCCCGTAATTCCCCGAACTTAGATATCCGACAATGTCGCCATTCCGAACAATCGGTTCGTGGTGATATAACAGTGGTTTTGGGTCCGCCAGTTTGAACTGAACCAGACGCTTGTCTAGGCCTGCATCACGTTTGGCCAAAACGGCGTTTCGCCCGACGAAATCGACCTTAGCCGTGTTCACCGCAAACCCAAGCCCCGCCTCAAGCACATGATCTTCACTGGAAATGTCGTGGCCAAAATGGCGAAAACCTTTTTCGATCCGACAGCTATCCATCATGTGCATGCCGCAATGTTTTAGCCCCAGGTCTTGGCCAGCTTCGTGCAAAACCTCGAACACATGGGCAGCCATGTCGGTTGGGATATAGATTTCCCAGCCTAATTCGCCGACATAACTAACCCGATGCGCCCGGGCCAGCCCCATGCCAATTTCGATGTCTTGTGCTGTGCCAAAGGGGTTGGTATCATTGGAAAAATCGTTTGGTGATGCTGCGCTAAGCAGCGCGCGCGAATTAGGTCCCATCACGGCCAGCACTCCCTCGGCATTGGTCATGTCGGTTAGAACAATCCTATGGTCGCCCTGATGGCGCATCAGCCAGGTTTGATCGGCCAGTCGTGTGGTTGACGGCGTAACAACCAGATAGGCGGTTTCCGATAGCCGGGTAACGGTAACGTCTGCCTCGATCCCGCCGCTACTATTCAAAAACTGCGTGTAGACAATTTTGCCAACCGGGACAGCCATATTCGCCCCGCTTACTTGGTCCAGAAATTTTTCCGCGTCCGGCCCTTCGACGCGAATTTTCCCAAAACTGGTCATATCATACATGCCGATATTTTCGCGCACCGCCCGGTGTTCGCGGGCTGAATTTTTAAACCAGTTCTGGCGTTTCCAGCTATATTCATACGCCGCCTTTTGACCCCTATCAGCAAACCAGTTGGCACGTTCCCAGCCCGCCGTTTCCCCAAAAACCGCACCCTGTGCCTTTAGGTGTTCGTGAAAAGGTGTGCGTCGCACGCCACGCGCGGTGGCCTTTTGCAGATAGGGAAAATGGTCAGCGTACAGCAGGCCCAAAGTTTCCTTAGAACGTTCATAAAGATAAGTCTTGTTGCCTTGAAACGGTTGCATACGCGAAATATCAACTTCGCCAAGATCAAAGGGTTTGTCGCCGGTTTCCATCCACTGGGCCAGCGCCATACCGGCCCCACCCGCAGATTGAATGCCAATGGAATTAAAGCCCGCCGCCACCCAAAAATTATCCAATTCGGGGGCCAATCCCAGATGATAGGCATCATCCGGTGTAAAACTTTCAGGCCCATTAAAAAATGTGTGTATTCCGGCCTCGGCAAGCATCGGCATCCGGTTCACGGCCGCTTCCAGAATGGGTTCAAAATGGTCAAAATCTTCAGGCAACTGATCAAATTCAAAGTCCGCTGGAATACCATGCATGCCCCAGGGTTTTGAATGCGGTTCGAACGCGCCAAGCAGCATCTTGCCTGCATCTTCTTTGTAATAAGCGGATTCTTCCGGCACCCGCAGCACCGGCATTTGCGTTAGCCCTGCAATCGGTTCTGTGACGATATAAAAATGCTCGCACGCATGTAGTGGCACATTTACGGCTGCCATACGCCCAACTTCGTGGCCCCACATGCCGCCGCAATTTACCACCATGTCGGCGGCCAAAAACCCGGTTTCTTCGCCTGCCGCCCAATCAACGCCGGTAACGCGCCGCCCGTCGCGTCGGATACCGCTGACCCGAACCCGTTCCAGCAATTTCGCCCCCATCTGGCGCGCGCCTTTCGCCATCGCCAGCGTAATATTTGCCGGATCAGCCTGGCCGTCCTTTGCCACAAACGTCGCTGCGACTACACCGTCGGTATTCAAATGTTCGTAACTGGTTTTAACCTCGGTCAGGCTTATCTCTTCGACATCCACGCCAAAGGCCCGTGCCATCGACGCCTGTCGCAAGATTTCTTCTTTGCGATCTTCGGTCAACGCAACCGTGATCGAGCCACAGTACCGCATGCCGGTGGCCACACCGGTTTCGGCCTCAAGCGCGCCGTATAAATCGGCGCTATACTTGGCCAACCGGGTCATACCAGACGTCGCACGCACCTGCCCAATTAGCCCTGCTGCATGCCAGGTTGTGCCACTGGTCAACGCTTTGCGTTCCAGCAAAACTACATCATCCCAACCTTGCTTGGCCAGATGGTAGGCGACAGAACAACCGATGACGCCGCCACCGATAATTACAACCCGCGCATGTGTAGGCGGCCGCGTGATCATGGGTAAATCTCCGCAAATTTGGTTTTGTAAAGCGCGATCATTTCTTCTTCGGTCGTGCCATCGTCATAGGGTGGCGTCGTCATCGGTTTGGCATCAGTCACCGCAACTTTGACAACCGCATTGGTGCGGTCCGCCAGATCGCCCCAAACCGCGTGCCATTGTGGGATTAGTGCCTCAAATTCCAGGGACCCACGCGCCACGACCGTCACGGGGCCACGCACGCGCAGACCTTTACGTTTCCATTGGTCGATGAAATTAACCTCGGCTTCTGGCAAATGCGCTAAGTTGGCCATTGTGCCTGGGGATCGGATTTCACCAAAGGCGATGGTTTCATCATCCAGCACTAAGAATGTACCCTTGGGCGACACCGCCGGGCGTCCGTCGGGTTGGACGGTGGCGACAAAGCCTAGACTAAAGGTCTTGATCAGGTCGCGCGCTGTTTGCGGTAGCTTCATGCCCGTAGCCTTTCATTTTGTGGGTCCCACAGTGGTTGATCTTCTTGCACCACGGCAGCACAGCGTTCGCCGTAAATGTCAACTTCCAGCTGGGTGCCCGGTATCGCCAGATCGGCGCGCAACATAGCCAAAGCGACCGAGGCATTTACCCGATAACCCCAGGCACTCGATGTGGTTTCGCCAACGATCTTTCCATCATGCCAAAGCGTTGACATATAGGGTGCATCTGACACCTTAGCATCGACGATCAGGGTTACGAACCGCTTGGCGACACCACGTTGTTTTTCCGCCAATATCGCAGCTTTGCCGGTAAAATCTTGGGGTTTGTCCAGTTTGATGAACCGGTCCAATCCACCCTCTAGCAGCGAATAATCGGTGGAAAGATCGCCCTTCCAGGCGCGATAACCCTTTTCCAGCCGCAAAGAATTCAGCGCATACATGCCAAACGGTTTGGCACCCTCTGTGATGACCGCTGCGTGTATTTCTGGAATTGCAGCAAAAGAGGCGTGGATTTCCCAGCCCAATTCCCCCGCAAAACTGACCCGCGCCAGCGCGCATTGTTGCCCGGCCACACGCGCGTATTGCAGGCTTAGCCAGGGCAGGCCAAGGTTGCCATCAGATATCGACGCCATCAGATCGCGCGATTTTGGCCCGGTGACGATCAAAGTGGAATATTCCATCGTGGCATCGTCCAAAATTACGCCGCTTGGAATGCTGTCGCGCAATACTTCAAAATCATGCCACTGGGCGGCAGCTGCTGTGATCAGCGTAAAATCATCCTCGGCGTGACGCATCACCGACATTTCTGTCAGGATCCGGCCCCGATCATCGGAAAAATAGGCAAGGTTCATCCGGTCGATTCTGGGCAAGCCGCCGGTTATCCGACCCCGCAAGTATTCTGCTGCGCCGCTTCCCCGAAGATAAAATCGGGAAAATCCCGGTAGGTCCAGCACACCAACACCGTCGCGCACCGCTTCGCATTCTTCGCGAATGCGCACCTCCCACGGCCCGGCGCGATCCCATGTTTGGGTGGCTTCATTTCCTGTGTCGTCGCCGGGTTTGGCGTACCAGTTTGCCCTTTCCCAGCCGCCATAGGCACCCATCTGACCACCCTGTTCGCGAATTTTTGCATCCACTGGTGACAGTTTCTTGTCCCGCCCGGCCGGCCATTCGTGCCACGGGAAATGCATGGCGTATTCATGGCCATAAACTTCTTGGCCCTTGGCCAGACAATAGGCGTCATCGGTGTAATCTGTGTAGCGTCTTGGATCAAGCGACCAGCAATCCCACTCGGTTTCGCCTTGGGTCACCCATTCCGACAATATCTTACCCGCGCCACCGGCCTGGGCAATCCCAAATG
>CAXMPY010000091.1:0-8768 GCA_964195275.1 uncultured Paracoccaceae bacterium | reverse complement strand
TGTAACCCGGCCGTCGACATGGCACCAACTGGCATAACCAATGGATCAACAACGATATCATGCGCCGGAATGCCATGATCCGCGGCCCGTTCAACAATGCGCTTTGCGACCGCAAACCGAACATCCGGATCTTCGGAAATGCCGGTATCATCATTTGAAATAGCGACAACCGGAACGTTGTATTTCTTGACCAGCGGCAAAATCATTTCAAGCCGTTCTTCTTCGCCGGTAACCGAATTAAGCAAGGGTCGCCCCTGGGCAAGTTCAAGCCCGCGCTCAAGAGCACCAGGAACAGAGCTGTCTATGCATAGCGGGATATCGACCAAACTTTGTACAATCTCGACAACTTTTCTCATCAATGGTGTTTCAGTTTCGTTCGGGGTGGGATTTGTATTATAGTCGCCGATGACGCAAAACGGTTCATCAAATCCTATGACTACGGTCTTTGTTTTGCTTTCGATAACTGTGCGGGTCATGGTTGTTTCTTTCTAAGCGGCGTTGGCAGGCTGGGCATTTTTGCCCCCATGCGCAATCGCCCAGTTTGCATTTGTTTTGATCCCACCCAGTGGGAAAAAGTGAACTTGTTCAATATTGAAGCTTGGGTTCGATACCTTGTGTGCCGCAAGTTCCGCAATCACTTCGGTTGGCTCGTAGGGCAGAATAAGCTTGGTCACATCCATCGCCCGTTTTTGCAAAACTTTCAAAGAAGGCCCCACACCGCAGGCGATGGCAAAGCGTATCAATGTTTGCAGCTTGGCCGGGCCGGCAATGCCGATATGAACCGGCATATCAACGCCCGCCGCCGACAGTGCATCCACCCATTTGATCACTGGTTTGGCGTCAAAACAAAATTGTGTGGCCAACGCCATTGACGCATCTGTTCGTTTGGCAAAATCAGCCTTCCAACGCAGGGCGTCTATGACGTTCTGATCGGACCCGTCAGGATCAATGTCACGGTTGCCTTCCGGGTGCCCTGCAACATGCAAACGCTTAAAACCTGCCTTATCAAACAGGCCAGTTTCCAGTATCTGCATCGAACTTTCAAAACTGCCCAATTGCCGTTGCGGACTGCCGGCCAAAATCAGGGCCTGGTCAACGTTCGCTTCGCCTTGGTAACGCGCGATCCATTCCCCCAGTTGCGCGGAATCCTGGATGATCCGCGCTGGGAAATGCGGCATGACAGAAAACCCGTCACCACTTAGGCGCTTGGCCGTCGCCACCATGTCTTCTATTGGCGTGCCTTCGATATGGGCAATGTAAACCCGCGTGCCGGCGGGCAACAACGCGCGAAAATCGTCTACCTTTTCGGCAGTGCGCGGCATGACTTCGATTGAATAGCCGCCCAAAAACGCCTCGATATCGGTAGCATTAGGGGCAGGTGATGTCGCCTTTTTCTTGCGAAATGGTATCAGTGCCATTGCGGCCTCCAATAGTGATGCTGGGCTCAGGCCCATCCGTCATTTTCAATCAGCGACTTGATCCGCGCTTTGTCGTATTCCAACTCAAGCCTAGCTGCCTGCGCCAATGCCACATCCATGTCGCTACCTTCGGTTTCAACAGGGAATGGGTCTGCCTTTCGCCATTCGGCCAAATATTCGTCCGTACCCGCCGCACCAGTTTTCATAGCAGCGCGATCAATCGCTTGTTCAAACCGTTCTGGTAACTGCACTTTGGCACCGCGACGGCCTTTGCCAACAATAACCTGGGCAGGTATATCGCGCCAGTACACCACTGAAACATTGGGCATCGTTGATTCCTTTTATCCTGTTCGCTTCTAGTGCGCACATCGCGAAAAATTAGGCCGGTTTTCGACATGAAATATACACTGAACGACGCTTCACCAAACTGGTACTCAATATTAAAGTAGACAACCAGTTCACAAATTCGCAAAAATCTTCATGACAAATATGAGTAGTGGCACAAGTGCCAGCTTGCGAAAGCCCGTTCTGCGCCATACTGTAAAGCCAACCACGAATTGGAGGGCCCCCAATGGCGCCCAAGCGTCGCATCGGTGCGGGCGCGTTCCTGAAGTCAGTAGAGCAACCTGCGCCCAGCCACCCGGACTCGGCAGAACTTTATGCCGCGCTGGACCTTGGAACAAACAGTTGTCGCATGTTGGTTGCACAACCACGTGGCGCTCAGTTTCACGTTGTGGATAGCTTTTCAAAATCTGTGCAGTTGGGTGCTGGGCTTGAGGCCACCGGGCGGCTGTCGCGCAATTCGATGGAACGCACAATTCAGGCGCTGCGGATATGTCGAAAAAAGCTGGAACATCATAAAGTTCGCCGTATGCGCCTGATCGCAACCGAAGCATGTCGTCGGGCCGCAAACGCGGCGGAATTTATCCGGTATGTTCGTCGCGAAACCGGATTGTCGCTGGACATTATCGAACCCGAAGAAGAGGCCCGCCTAGCGGTGATTTCATGCGCGTCGCTGGTGTCTACCCAAACTGATCAACTGCTAGTCGTTGATATTGGTGGCGGTTCCACCGAACTGGTTTGGATTGATCTGTCAAATGTCCCGCAAATTGATCGTCCCAAAGCCATTATGAGGCTGCATACCGGGTTTAAACCGGCGGGTAATCCTTTTCCACATGCCAAGGTTGTTGATTGGATTTCAGTACCTTTAGGGGTTGCTACGCTGCGCGACCAGTTTGACGATGTAAAAGATGATGCCGGGCGTTTTGCACTGATGAGCTGGTTTTTTGAGGAAAACCTGGCAAGCTTTTCACCCTATAATTCAGTCCAGGAAAAGGCCGGATTTCAGATTATTGGCACCTCTGGCACGGTGACAACCGTTGCGGCGTCACATTTGGGATTACGCCGCTATGACCGCAGCAAGGTTGATGGTTTGCGCATGACCGGTGCGCAGGCCAACAAAGTTGTACGAACTTATCTTCGATTGGGTCCCGAGGGTCGACGAACTGACCCGCGTATTGGTCGGGATCGGCACGCTTTGATCATGTCAGGGGCCGCCATTTTGCAGGCATTGTTACGGGTTTGGCCAACTGACAGGTTGTCGGTAGCAGATCGCGGCTTGCGCGAGGGGCTGCTTTACGCGCAGATGAGCGCAGATGGCGTGCTAGAAGATGGGCCATATTAGCCAATACAGCGATTGCGGCTGGATTCGGATTTGGATATTTTTGGAACAAAGAACAATGGCCGCCTGGCCAAAGAGAGAATTGACATGGCCAAAAAAACCAGCGGACGGGGCGAGCGTGGATTGCGTGTTAAAGTCAAAACAGCGCGCGGTCGCAAGCTAAGTTCGACACTCTGGCTGGAACGTCAGCTAAACGACCCCTACGTCAAACGCGCCGGGGTCGAAGGGTATCGTGGCCGCGCGGCTTTCAAAATTCTCGAATTAGATGAAAAGTTTCGCTTTCTGACGCCGGGTGCGCGTGTCGTTGATCTGGGTTCTGCCCCGGGCGGATGGTGCCAGGCGGCAGTGAAACAGGTAAATGCACTGGGCGAAAAACCTGGCAAATCAACGGGCCGTGTTTTGGGTATCGACTTGCAAGATATGGAACCGGTGGCGGGCACTGAATTTCATATTCTGGATTTTCTGGAAGACGACGCTGACATGTTGGTCAAGCAATGGCTTAACGGGCAAGCCGATGTTGTCATGTCTGACATGGCGGCGTCAGCCTCGGGTCACAAGCAGACCGACCATTTGCGAATTATGTCACTATGTGAAGCGGCAGCATATTTTGCGTTTGATGTTCTGGCAGATGGCGGCACATTTGTCGCCAAAGTTCTGGCAGGGGGCGCCGAGGGTGAATTGCAAAAACTGCTAAAACGGCGGTTCACAAAGGTAGCGAACGTAAAACCACCGGCAAGCCGTTCAGATTCGTCAGAAAAATTCGTTGTTGCCACCGGATTTAAGGGAATTAGCGAAGCCTAAGGACGATGTCAGGCGATGTTGTGCCAGCCAGAAACGATACCCGGCAATTGATTGGCCGGAACCATGCACAACAATATCGAGGTTTCCACCTGCAACATCAATATAGCGACACCTTCACTATCGGTCGCTAAAACCAGACAACGGGGCGTGTCAGCATTGTTAATAACGCCATCCAACGCTTTGTCTGTAAAGGGTAAAATCGTTTCCGATAGTGCCACCAAACGGGTCACGTTGCCTGACGGTTCTGATGTTTCGATCGTGCCATCGCTGACCTGTCTGAACCAAGCCAGCGCAATTTCCTGACAATACCCGATATAGGGATCTAACTGGTCTGGCGCAGCCACAACTTCGCGCCCATAAAGCCCAACACCCCAAACATCAGCCAGGTATTCAGCTGAATAACCAATTTCCGTGGCCGCGACATCGCGATCCAGCTTACCAGACGTAACCTCTAATGTTGTCGTATCCGCCAGAAACACGCCAAATAGTTCCCCTAATGCAGTCGCGTCAGCCCTGTTATTGTCAATAAAGGGTCGATCCAGCAGATCAGAGCCAAGATCCAGTTCGCCGTTTTTAGGTACTTCGGACAGTCTAATCAGGCGTCGGTTAGAGACATCCAACTTTACGATCAGTTGACGATCATTGGTGAAGGTAAGCAGTCGGGCCAAAATGGTTTCATCAATTTCGTGCAGCACTGCGCCGATGAAGCCAGCGCCGTCGGCCGAAATTAGTGCGCGCCCAATCGGCCCAGTTTCACCGGGACCGGCAGCCAATTTTTCCAGCTTATATTTTAACCTGTTTTCTTCAGACATCACAGAAATACCGATTTGCATCCATGCTGATCATGGCGCAGCAATATCTGTTAGGCCCGCGCGCAAGGCTGGGATAAAACTTTCAACATCAATGCCCGCTGTGCAACGGCAAAGGATGGCTTCATTTAATTCATGTGCGGAACGTAGAAAAAATACGGATTGTTCCGGCGACAGGATCGTGGCGAGGGACAAATGGTTTTCATCGGGTAGCGCCAGCGCTTGCAAACACGCGGCAGCCACGTCGCCACCAAGCAGCGCAGTCGCAGTCGCGCAATAGCCGTCCAATATTTCCTGTGGGATTTTTTCGTCAGTGCTTACACATAAAACGGTCCGTGACGAAATGTCGGCAAACGCCAGAAACTCGCATTCCGAGAAATCACCGCGCAGGGCATCCAACCGTTCCAAAATCATCGCACCACCACCCGATTAGTGCTCTGCGTGTCGCAGGCAGAGATTATATTTTAACCTCATAGAGCACCGATCGGCCGGCTGCTTAATTATTTTCAGGGATGACCGGCCTAAACCGTATTCAGTTGCAAATCTACCCAGCTAAAGGCCACAGATATTCACATTATTTGGGTGCCAATAAACGCGCAACCGTCAGGGACCCGACGAAGCCAATGGTCGGTTTGGTCGCGACCTATTGCTGTCGGTGGTTGCAGCCACCCGAATGCGTGAAGGAACGATGCGCGCCGGGCCTGGGATTGCATCGACGATTGGGGCCGGGTCTAGCGCAGGTTCGGGCAGTTCGCTAACCGAGTGCAAGACATCTGGCACCGGGTCAGGTTCAAAAGCCTCTGTAATCTGATTAAGCAACCGACGGCTGTGCCCTGTGATCGTGCCCGCCAAGTTTTCCAACAATTGAATCAGGCTTTGCGAAAATGCATCGGCGCCGCATTTTTCCCATTGCTCAGCATCATCCTTGGCAACTAGGGCCTGCGTTAACGATATTGGGAATGTCTTTGCAAATAGGCCGTCGGTTTCACGCGCGACCCGTTTCAATATCTTTTGCCGATCCCGATCGTTCAGAATCTTATCAATCCGGGTTATCAACAACATGCTTTTTGTGCGCAGATCAGATGGCAGGCTCTGCCAGACCGCGGCTTCGCTTTGACGCCATGCCTGCGTTGCGTGCGTGCACCACAACACTGCGTCGGCATGATGCACCATGCGCTCCCATACTTCGGGCGGCATATTTGGGTCCGATATCCCTGGCATATCGATGATATCGCACATTTCTAGTATTTCCGCCTGCAAAAAGATGCGGATGACGGCCGTTTCCTGCAGAGGAATATCGTCAAGATGATCGATATCTACCGGGTAAACTTCGCCGTGAATATCCTCGCGGAATGGGGTTTGGTCGCCATAGGACATCCACACTGGCGGCAACTGCGTTGCGGTAACTTTAACCGGCAACGGATTTGAGCCAATCAGCAGGTTTGACAGCGTGCTTTTGCCGGAACTGAATTCACCCATGATCGCCAGGCACGGTTTACGGCTGCTTTCGTCTGCCGATTGATGCATGGGTTGGTCAGAAATGCTCATGTTTTGGCACCTTTATTGGCTTTCAGGCCACGTAGCGGTTCAATGTGGACAATGTATTTTCAACAACCCGATGGCGATCTTCGCGGTCATCGGCGCCAAATAGTTCAGCCAATTCTTCGGAACTGGTGTCAGCATGTTTGGCAATGTTCTCTAGAATTTCCCGTTGATCGTTCAGGAATCCTTGCAATACCGCCTTGGCGTCGTTGCGAATTGAATTCGCCTGGGTCACTTTCAATTCATTTACGATCGGGTCAGTTTCTTCCATGATCATATTGAAAAAGCCCGAGGCAAACGCCTGATATCCGCGCTTGCGTTGCCACCAGCCCTTCCACCAGCTGCTTTGCATGTCCAGGGCGATCGTTTGCCCCAAAAATACTGCCGGAGGGATGCGTACGGCTGTCGGGGCCTCGACGATAAAGTTGGATCGAATGTTGCCAAAGGTTGACCCATAAATTGCCGTCAGCTCTGCCGCCACGGCATCATAAATCTTTTGCGCAGATTTTTGGGTCCGTGATCCGAAAATCCGATAGGACGAGCGCAGCAAAACACGTAATCCGGCAGGATCATACTGCCAGACGTGATCTTCGCCATAACATTCAAGGTGCGAAATAAGGGATGTGGTTGCCCGATCCAAGAAACTGCGATGCGAACTGTCCACGCGGGTGCAAAATTGATTTATCAAAGCGTCAAAATCAGTTTCAATCCGGCTAAGATATTGCGTTTCGATATTGTCTATCAGTGCTGCAACATCTTCGGATCGAATATTTTTTTCCGAGTTCGTTTTGAAATTCAGTTCCACAACCTGATTGGTCGTATTCACCCCATTGGCCAGGTTAATGGCGCTACGGGCGACTTTATCTACGGTTTCCTGTCCAGCGCCTTCTGACAATCGATCTGATATTGCCGCAAACAGTTTTGGCAGGCCCGATAGCCGCCAGATCATGTCTGTTGGTGTCTCAGAGTCGGGAATTTCACCCAATTCCTGTTTCGCCCAATTCACCAGCGCCTGGGCACTATCGTCGGCAAGATCTTCAAGGGTTGACGACAGCGCATGGTTTGCCCAATAGGCGCTGCCAAATACTATCTCTGCATCTACTGGACCATCATGGGCTTTTAATGTTGCGTTGATGCTGTCGCGGATTTCAGGCACCTGAGTAGCTGGATCGGCCAATTCGTCGATACGATTTACAAAAATGATGACTTCGCGGGATTTGATATTTGAAATTAACCTGATCAGTGCCATGTCCACTGATGACAAAGCCTGATGGGCGGATAACACAACCACGCACAGACGGCTGCCACGGATTGCGCGGATTGTGATCTGTTCGCGCATCATGAAGGTGTCGTTGACACCTGGGGTGTCGCGAATGCACAGGTTGGTTTTGAATTCCGGACGGTGAATATACAGATCAGCCGATTTGGTGATATCCGCAAAACGACCCTGATTTTCTGTGGTAGGATCATTATCTTCAAATTCGTCGCCCAGACAAACGTAACGTTCGATCAGGTCCTTATCAAAATATCCATAGTCATGTTCCTGCCCAAGCAGCAATTCAAACCGATTACCCAGCCGAACACGAGATTTTTCGCGCATTATTTCGATCTGTTCGCGCAGCGTGTCCATTTCATCTTCGGCACCGGCACGGCTGGCCAATTCACCCATTCTTCCGCCCCGTTCCAAAAGACGAGACCATTCATTTTCATCAAAAAACTTAAACGTTGCGCTGTTGGAATTTTCTCTGGGTTTCGCAGACAAATGCAGCGACGTGACCACCGAAGTCCACGGGTTCACGTCCGCTGGCAATAAATCAGGCCAACCGACCATTGCATTGACCAACGAAGTTTTACCCGCCTTAACCTGGCCGATCATCGTCACGCTGGGTTCAAAATCGTCTAATTGATTCACCAACCGATCCGCGGCGACAATAGCAGAATCGCTACCGATATTTCCAAGTTCACGCAATGCAGATTTTAAGATTTCGGCCTTTTCGTGATAGCCTTCTAAACCATCCATTCCGACGCGCAACAGTTCAGCCCTGCCCTGTTCAAGGGCCGGATTCGGTGTCAGAGTTTCTGTTTCAAACTTCATCCACTACTCGCCACAAAACCGCAAATCGCCTCAAATAACACTAAGCGAACGTGTCGCGGTGATAATTATCGGTGGTTGCATTATTCGGGGATTAGCCCCCATTTTTTGTATTTTCGCCGTCAATAGTGGTCATATTGAGGCATCTATCCGGCAGGAGTTTGCAGGCGAGTATACAGTCAGGCTCCCAGCGCGGATTGTACATCGCGCTGAAGCTGAATCATCAACGTAATTGCGTCCGCTGCCGGTCCTGCCCCATCTTCAAACTGCATCAAAAGCAGATTGTCGGCCACTTGCATTGCCTCGTCCAGAAGGATGTCAAAGCAATCGTCCTGCGGAGCGTCCGCCAAAATTTCTGTCAATTGTTCGGCAGTTTCTACACAGAAATTGAGAATTTCTGCTGCTTGGTCAGTTTCAAACGTCGA
>CAXMPY010000090.1:0-8963 GCA_964195275.1 uncultured Paracoccaceae bacterium | reverse complement strand
CGCTGTCCATCAGTTTGTCAAAAATCAGGGTGGATGTCGGCGCACCGATCCTGTGGACAGTTGGCCTGTCACAGACCGGCGCGGGGCTGGTCGATTTGTTAGTGGCGGGCTTGCTGGCGCAGATCGGCGGTAACATCACTAAATTGCTATTTTATGCGCTTGGCGTCGGAACATTTCTGGCTGTCCCAACGGCGATCGGCTTTCTCACGGTCGCGCATGTCGGGGCAGGATACATGTCGCTAGTCTTTGCCTTTCCAATATTGTTGACGTATCTGTTGGCCGTAACGCTTGGCATTGATAGACTACGTATCGGTAAAGTATTCGGAGTTCCCTGTGGTTTGTCAGGCGGACTGATTGTTGCCCTTTCTAGATTTGGTTCCGAAGATGGGGGACTTTGGGTAATTGCTGCGTCGCTTATTCCAGTGATCGTCGCTTTTGGTAATATTTTCAGAACGTGGTTTTGTCCAAAAACCGCCGGGCCGATATTTCTGGCGTCGTTAACTTTGATTGTCAGCGGGTTGGCATTGACCGTCTTAGCGGCAACTACAGAAGGTCCCACTGTTGAACTGTTGTGGTAACGAAACGATTTGACTTTGCTTTTATTGACCAATTTGGTGGTGTTTTCTGCGCAGTTTATATTCTATTTCATTTTGCAAAGGATTGCCGGGCCAACATATCTTAGCCAGATTGGCGCAGTTGCGGCCGTTATGGGTGTTACAATCGCCTATTTCATATTTGGCGAAACAGTGCCTGAAAACTTCATCATTGCCGTGATATTTATCGGGGTCGGTGTGGTCTTTTCCCAACGATCAAATATGCAAGCTGACGGCTGAGCGCTTGACAGCCAACTCGCGCGACGCCAAGCCTTCACCTCATGTTGGATATACGCCCAGTTGGTTACGTTATTGGCTTACTTGTTGCCGCCTTGGGAGCGGCGATGCTGTTCCCGATGTTAATCGATTTCGCGGCGGGCACCGGCCACTGGCCGGCGTTTTTGGAAGCCGCAATAATATCCATAGTTGTGGGCGGTTTGATGGCATTGGCTTGTGCCAATGGCGTCAAGGAAACGCTGTCAATTCAACAAACCTTTTTGTTGACCACTGGCGTCTGGGTGGCGTTGCCGATTTTTGGGGCATTGCCGTTTATGGTCGGCGATACCCAGGCGCAGTTCGTTGACGCAATGTTCGAGGCAATGTCGGGCCTGACAACCACAGGATCGACAGTGTTTTCAAACCTGTCGGATTTACCCAAAGGATTGCTGTTCTGGCGGGGCCTTTTGCAGTGGTTCGGCGGCATTGGGATCATTGTTGTGGCAATGGTGTTTCTGCCTGAACTTAGGGTCGGTGGGATGCAGATATTCCGATCTGAAGGCTTTGATACCTTTGGTAAAATTCTGCCAAGGGCAACCGAAATCGCGTCGAGAATTTCAGTTGTGTATTTTGGGCTGACGATCATTTGCGCATTCACCTATCTGGGTTTTGGCATGACCCCGTTTGACGCCACCACCCACGCAATGACCACAGTCGCAACTGGTGGTTTTGCCAATTATGATGCTTCGTTTGCGACCTTTTCGCCCGGTGTCGAATATGCGGCGGTGTTATTTATGTTATTGGCCGCGTTGCCTTTCGTACGCTATGTCCAATTGCTGGCCGGGACGGCAACGCCGTTGTTTCGCGACAGCCAGGTGCGGGCATTTTTCGGAACCGCAACTGTGCTGGTTCTGATCATGGCGGTTTGGCAATGGACGGCTACCGCTGATCCAACAGAACACGCCTTGCGCAAATCGCTGTTTAACGTCGTTTCAATCCTGACCGGTACAGGTTACGCCAGCGAAAACTACATGACATGGGGTGGTTTTCCGGTCGCGGTTTTCTTTTTTATCGGTCTGATTGGCGGCTGCGCCGGATCGACATCTTGTTCGATAAAGATTTTCCGCTATCAACTGCTTTTCTCTTCGATCAAAGCCCAAATCGGGCGCATTCATTCGCCGCACGGATTGTTTTCGCCACGCTACGGTGGTCGCAGCGTCGGCGAGGATGTGCTTTCCTCGGTTATGGCGTTTTTTGTCCTGTTTGTTGTATCGCTTGGGGTGATTTCGGTGCTGCTTGCCCTTACTGGGCTTGATTTTGTGACGTCGATTTCTGGCGCCTCGGCTGCACTTGCCAATATCGGGCCGGGTCTGGGCCCGATCATTGGACCAGCGGGCAATTATGGTTCCCTTGGAGATTCTGCCAAATGGATTCTGATATGTGCAATGCTGATCGGTCGGCTTGAACTTATGGCCGTATATGTGTTGTTCACTTTGAAATTCTGGAGAGGTTGATGCCTGCCCAAACCCTTGGCGCACGCCTGTCACAATCCCTTAAAGAACACGGTGTTGATACCGTATTTGGCATCCCCGGCGTGCATAATGTCGAACTTTACCGGGGTATCGAACAGGCCGGGATCACCCACATATTGGCGCGGCACGAACAGGGCGCGGGGTTTATGGCCGATGGCTATGCGCGGGCGTCGGGCAAGCCGGGTGTGGCGTTCATCATATCCGGCCCCGGATTGACCAACATCATGACACCAATGGGCCAAGCCTATTCAGATTCGGTGCCATTGTTGGTAATATCTTCCTGTTTGCCTGACGGTGCGGCAATGCCGGGCCGTTTGCACCAAATGCGAGACCAAGTTGGTGCAGCCACCGCCGTTTGTGACTGGTCGGAATATGCGGGTGATAGCGACACGGCGTTCGCCCTATTGGATCGGGCCTTTGATGAATTTGCAAATCAGCGACCGCGGCCAAAACACATAACGGTGCCGCTGGATGTATTAAGCGAGATTGGCGAACCGATTGGTGCAAGTGTTCCGTTTCTTCAGCAATTGCCGCCCGATCCGGCGCCAATCGCCGATCTGGCAGCCCGGATCAATAGCGCCCAAAAACCCCTGTTCATATTTGGTGGCGGTTCAGTCGCGGCCAGTAATGCGGCCCGCAACATTGTGCAAAAGGCAGGGGCCGCTGTTTTTGCAACATATGCCGGGCGCGGCGTAATTGACGCGGCTTGGCCACTAAACTACGGGGCGACCCTGACGCGGACCGACAGTGTTCAGGTATTGAAGCAGGCAGATTTAGTAGTCGCTATCGGTACCGAATTGGCCGAGGTGGATTTGTTGCGCGGCACTTTGGGGCATGGCGGCCAACTGGCGCGCATTGATGTTGATCAAGCAGCGTTGGATGACTGGCACAGGGCCGACCTAAAAATTCTGGCGGATGCCGACTTGGCGCTTGCAGCGCTGCTACCGCAAATAAATAAGTCCGGCGCAAAGTGGGACGCTGCCAAAGTCGCGGCCCGCAAAGCCGCCTTTCGCGCCCAAGCCGACAGCGATACGCCCGGCATTGTGCCCTATATCGACGCCCTGCATCGCGCCTTGCCAACTGATGCGCTGATCTATTCGGACATGACCCAGTTCGCCTATGTCGCGAAACAGGTTTACCCAATGCAGGTGCCTGCCCATTGGCACCATCCCTATGGCTTTGGCACGCTTGGCTACGCGCTGCCCGCTGCCATCGGTGGCAAAATCGCCCGCCCTGATAGTGCAGTGGTGGCCATCGCTGGCGATTATGGTTTTCAATACACCATGCAGGAATTGGGTGTTGCGGCCGAACTGTCGTTAACCCTGCCCATTATCCTTTGGGACAACGGCAAACTGAAAGAAATTGAAGATGCAATGATCCGTTCGCAGATCGCGCCCAATGCTGTGGTCGCCCAAAATCCAGATTTTAGTCTGTTGGCAAAGGCCTATGGCGCCGGTTACGCGGCCCCAACAGACCCGGCCAGTTTTCAAATGGCTGTAGCAACAGCGCTGACCGCTGGTCGGCCTACGTTAATTCACCTGTCGCCAGATTGATTCTTTAGTTCCAGCAACTGACCAATACGGTCATGTCAGCTGCAACATGGCTTAGGTCCTCAGGGTCCAGTTTGGGGCCACCAGGATAGGTTGAAACTGGCACTGCATTGGTGGTCAAGAAATCCGACGTAGATGCTGCATTTGCGGCAAATTCAACACCATCTGGTAGTTTACGGCCTAATGATTTGCCCGCCGGTAGCAACATGCCCAACACGGCCCCATCTACCGAAAACACCGGGCCACCGCTGTCACCCTGTTCTGCTGTAATTGTCAGCCGGTTCACCGACGCGTCACCATTCAACCCGCGCAAATCGGACAGTTGCCCATATGTCAGCGTAGGTGCCGCCAACAATCCGCCAAATGAATAGCCCGCAATCGCGATTTCCGATTTCAGGCGCGGATTTTCGATGGCGAACTGTGCCACCGCGATGGGTGAAGTCGGCCGCAAGGGTTGCAACAGCGCAAATCCCAAATTCGGATCAACAGCCGTAATGTCTGCGGTAAAATCGTCGTCGATTAAAATTTTCGTGCAACGCGCCACGTTCGCCGCAGCTGTTAGAATGCTGCCGGTAGAGGTCACATAAAACCCGCTGGCAGCACTGTCTGGCTGGCGGATGTTTAGCCCGGCAAGCAAATCAAGAGACTGCGCACCAGTGCCACCATCAACGACGTCCGGCAAAACGGCATCCCCAAAAGGCGCAAAGCTTTGTTGCAGGGCATTTAGCACCATTGCGTGCTGTCGGTCGGATGTGCCGGGCCAGATCAGCGTGAACCCCTTCACACTGCCATCAACAAGCACAGCAAAGGTATATGACGATAATTCAGTATTCTGACCTGACAACGTAAAGCTGCGACGACCAATTTGGCGTTGGCCATTCATGGGAACGATTTCAAGCGTTTGCATAATGTCATACAGGCCACGCAGCGCCGC
Source organism: uncultured Paracoccaceae bacterium (assembly GCA_964195275.1). Taxonomy (GTDB): domain Bacteria; phylum Pseudomonadota; class Alphaproteobacteria; order Rhodobacterales; family Rhodobacteraceae; genus NVTR01. Next base: position 4,138 of record CAXMPY010000090.1, on the reverse strand, counting down.
GTTGTCGCCGGTTTGACTGATCAACAAGATCTGTGGGCCGTCTGTATTGTTCGCCTTGAATTGCGCAAAAGGCGGATCATACCGATCGAATTTCACCAGGGCTGCGGGTATTTCAATCTGAATGCCGGCCCGATTGTCAATGAACAGCTCTAACCCCAGCCCGGCCAAAACGTCTCCGTACCGCCTAACAAGATCATGCCGCTGCTGCGTGGTTAAAACACCGGTGGCTTCAAACCCTTCGTTGGCTTGCCAGTCCGCCATTGACCGCCGCGTTCCGGGGCCAATAGCCCCATCAATTGCCGAGGTGTAAAAACCTTCCGATTGCAGGGCGGTTTGCAGCTCCTTGCGTTGATCGCGGTTTAGTTGCCATTCAGATCGACGTGCTTGGGCAACGGTTTCTTCTGCCGGGATCAAGGGCTGGGCAACCACATCTTCAGTCGGCTGAACCTGTGACACGACCGCTGGTGCATTGGCTGTCGCCCCAATTGGCCAGAACTGTCGGCCAAATTGCGCACCGTCGACGACGTAGCTGTCACCGGGAATTTGCCGGGTCACGCGCAGCTGTTGCAGGGCAACTTCTGCGTCCGCCGGGCTAAAGGGCCCGATCGCAATGGCGTACCAGCCAGACCGCATGACAAACCCCGCGACACTTTGCAGGTTGCCCGAATAAGACCGCGCCACTTCTTGTGCGCGCGCCAGCGAACGCTGGGTCTCGATCTGAACCCAGACTGTTTGTTGTGCCAGTGCCAAATTCGAAACCATCGACATTACCAAGAAAACCACGCCAAAAACTATTTTGCGCATCACCATTACCCACCGTTTTCCAAATCCGTGTTTCGCGCCGGACAATAGCCAAGGCCGTATCGGATTGCACGGACAGATTGCCCGTGCTTCAACTGGGGCCAGTCAACACATGCAAGAGAGTCACAGATGACTAGAACCACACTGGATCCCAAGAATTGGGATGACCTGCGCAAAAACGCGCACCGCCTGCTGGACGCATCAATTGACCGATTAGAGAATGCCGAAAAGGGCAGGGTTTGGACCGCGTTGCCGGAACAAATAAAGGCGCGCCTAAATGTAAAATTGCCCGCTACGGGGATGTCGGAAAAGCAACTGGCAGATCAGTTGGCGGAAATTTTGCCCTACGGCGTAGGCAACACCCATCCCAGGTTTTTTGGCTGGGTGCATGGGTCTGGAAACCCAGGCGGCGTGATGGCTGAAATTGTGGCCGCTGCGATGAATGCGAATCTGGGTGGACGTGATCACGGGGCGATATTTGTGGAACGCCAAGTGCTGGATTGGGCGCGCCAGATGATGGGATTTCCTGCCGATGCCAGCGGATTAATCACGTCAGGCACATCGATGGGGACGATTGTAGCGCTGAAAGTTGCGCGCGATACAGCGGTTGGGAATTGCCGAAAGGCCGGGGTTGGTCAGGGCCGGCTGGTTGGCTACGCCTCTGGGCAGGCCCATTCCTGTATTGCCCGTGCATTTGATATGCTTGGTTTGGGCAGTAACGCTTTGCGAAAAATCCCGGTAGACGATGATTTTCGCATGGATTTGAGGCGGCTGAACCAACAGATAAAAACAGATCGAAAAGCTGGCTACCAGCCTTTCGCCGTTATCGGCACCGCCGGTTCAGTTAATGTCGGTGCGATCGATCCGCTGAACGCCATTGCGGATATCGCGGCCAAAGAAGGTTTGTGGTTTCACGTCGATGGGGCATTTGGCGCAACCGGTGTGCTGTCTGACCGTGTTCGCCCCTTGTTGACGGGATTGGCGCGCGCCCAGTCGCTGGCGTTTGATTTTCACAAATGGTTGCATGTGAATTATGCCGCCGGTTGTGTATTGATCCGTGATCGTGCCGCGCATTTGGCCAGCTTTTCGGATCGCCCCGAATACTTGATCGGAACGTCGCGCGGATTGTCGGCCGGGGCGCCCTGGCCGGTGGATTTCGGGCCAGAATTATCACGCGGGTTCATCGCCCTGAAAATATGGGCGCATTTTCTGGAACACGGTACGGAAAAGCTTGGGGCGTCAATTACGCAAAACTGTCAACAGGCCGACTTTCTTGCACAGCTGATAAACGACACGCGCCATCTGTCGCTTTCGGCCCCCGTCGCGCTGAACATCGTCTGTTTCAGGCATGATGGCAGCGACGCGATGAATTCCGAAATTGTTACCCAATTGCAGGAACAGGGTATCGCGGCGCCGTCAACCACCAAAATCACGGGCCAAACCGTGATCCGGGTGAATATCACCAACCACCGGACACGCAATGCTGACCTTGATATTCTGGTGCGCGCGATCATTGATATCGCACAGACCTTACCGAACGCCAATTGACCCCATCCCCGGCAATGCCTATTGAGAACGCGCTTTTTGTTTCAAGGGTGCCAATGACCAAAACCACCGTAAAACCCCGTTGTTTTCAAGATGTCCTAATGGCGCTGCAAGCCTATTGGGCGGCGCAGGGCTGCGCCGTTCTGCAACCCTACGACATGGAGGCGGGGGCTGGTACGTTTCATCCGGCCACAGCGTTGCGTTCGCTTGGTCCAAATCCCTGGGCCGTGGCCTACGTGCAGCCATCCCGCCGCCCGACCGATGGGCGCTATGGTGACAACCCAAACCGGTTGCAGCATTTTTATCAATATCAAGTGCTTATCAAGCCAAGCCCGCCGAATTTTCAGGTACTTTACCTAGGATCACTGGAAGCCATCGGCATTGATATGGCATTGCACGATGTTCGATTTGTGGAAGATGACTGGGAAAGTCCAACGCTTGGCGCTTGGGGATTGGGCTGGGAAGTTTGGTGCGACGGCATGGAAATTAGCCAGTTCACCTATTTTCAGCAGGTGGGTGGGCATGATTGCAAACCGGTGTCAGGTGAACTGACCTATGGTCTGGAACGTTTGGCGATGTACGTGCTGGGCGTTGACCACATTATGGACATGCCGTTCAATCAAACTGGCAAACCAACTTCGGTAAGCTACGGCGACGTGTTCCGCCAGACCGAGGCCGAATATTCACGCTGGAATTTTGACGTCGCGGACACCGATAAATTGTTTCAGCATTTTCAGGATGCCGAAGCTGAATGCGCCCGTATCCTTGCCGTACCGGCCGATGACCCGAAAACCGACCGCCGCATTGTTATGGTGCACCCAGCCTATGACCAATGCATCAAGGCTAGCCATTTGTTTAATCTGCTGGACGCGCGTGGCGTGATCTCGGTCACCGAACGTCAGGCCTATATTGCGCGGGTCCGGGCGCTGGCAAAATCCTGCGCCGATGCATTTCTGGAAACCACTGCTGGTGGATGGGCGGCGTGATGGGCAAAATTGTTGTCATTCTCATCGGTCTTGCGGCCATTCTGGGCGGTGGTGGCATGTATTATTTGCAGGTCTACGGCTATTATAGCCCGGTGACTTTGGCCGGTGATATGGACACGCCAGGCAGCACCCAGATCCGGTTAACATCATTGACCAGCCAATTAGCAGAACCAATTCGTGTGGATGATTTTCAGGGCATTGATGCCGACAGTTCGCCATTGCGGTTTCGCGGCTGTTTTACCACCCCGCAGTCGCTGGCCACGCTAACCGAAATCTATGTCAACTATGAAGCCCCGGTCCCGCTAACCGGACCCAGCCCGTTTGACTGTTATGATGCAGACCAAATTGGCGCCGATCTTGAGGTCGGAACAGCCATCGCGTTTCTGTCGGAATTCAACATTAACTATGGCGTTGACCGGGTCATCGCGATCTATGACGATGGCCGCGCCTTTGCCTGGCATCAGATAAACCATTGCGGTGAAAAGGTTTTTGATGGCCACCCGGCACCTCAGGGCTGCCCGCCCGCACCCGAAAGGTCCGAATAATGCCTGATCTGTTGATCGAACTTTTTTCGGAAGAAATACCGGCGCGCATGCAATCCCGCGCAGCCGCCGATCTGAAAAGGCTGATAACGGATGGTTTGGTTGCGGCTGGGTTGACCTATGAAAGCGCCGGCGCATTTTCCACACCGCGCCGTCTGGCTCTGTCAGTGGAAGGGGTTAGTGCTGACAGCCCGAACTCCCGTGAAGAACGTAAAGGCCCCCGTGCCGATGCGCCCGAAAAGGCACTGGCGGGTTTTTTGCGGT
>CAXMPY010000089.1:364-9064 GCA_964195275.1 uncultured Paracoccaceae bacterium | reverse complement strand
CTGGACTTTCATGACAAATCGCGGCTATGGCAGCCGCAGTATAGGGGCCGATACCGGGCAAAGTTAACAATTCGGCATATGTATCCGGAAATTGGCCATCCAGATCATCGGCGACCACCCGGCTGCATTTCAACAAATTTCGGGCCCTGGCATAGTACCCCAGTCCGGCCCATTCCCCCATCACATCCCCGTCGTTTGCCTGCGCAAGCCTGGTTACTGTCGGCCAGCGCGACAAAAATCGGGCATAATAACCCGTGACCGTTGCCACAGTTGTTTGCTGCAACATGATTTCAGATAACCAAACACGATAGCGGTCGGGTTTTTCGCCCAATGCGCGATTGCGCGGGCTTATGCGCCACGGCAAATGGCGTGCGTGGACATCATACCAAGCCAGCAAATCATCTGCGAAAGGTTCATCACGCATTATTCATGGCCTTGCGTAGATTTTTGGCTGGCATGGGCACCGCTTGTGGCTAGAATACCGGCCAAGAGTAGGGCACCTTTAAATGAAACAACAACCACAAAAGGGTGGAATAAAACGTCGTCGTCGGGGGTTCGAACGTACCTCTGGCCTGTTGCGCGACCAAATTCGGCGTGTGGGTGAAACCCGGGGTTTTGCGGTTTCGCGCCTGCTTACCCACTGGGCCGAAATCGTTGGCGAAGAAACCGCCAGCGCCGCCCTACCTGTAAAGATCAGCTATTCGCAGGGTGGTTTTGGGGCCACGTTAACAGTTCTTACAACGGGTTCGCAGGCACCTATGTTGCAGGCCGAATTGCCGAAAATACGGGACAAAGTGAATGCCTGTTATGGGTATGCTGCCGTCGCCAGAATTCGGATCACCCAAACCGCGCCAACAGGGTTTGCCGAGGGGCAGGTGGCATTTGCGGCAAAAGAACCGGCAAAAGCCACGCTACCGGATGCTAAACAGACGGCAAAAGCCAAACTAACGACAAAAGACATAAACGATACCCTGTTGCGTCAAGCGCTTGAAGAACTGGGTGAAAAGGTGTTTACGAAGCACAAAAATAATGAGGTAAACCAATGAAGCGTCCCCTGATACTGGTCATCGCTGCTATAGTTGTTATCGGTGGATACACCCTGTGGTCACTGAACCGTACTGACGATCTGGGCCCATCAATCGGCGTGGCCGAGGCACAAGATGCCAACATAGATACAGCGGGCATTCTGGAAATGTCGATTGGAAACCCAGATGCCAAAGTAACCGTGGTTGAATATGCGTCCTTTACCTGCCCGCATTGCCGGAGTTTTCATGCCGGCGTGTTTAAAGAACTGCAGCGGGATTATATCGCGACTGGTAAGATCAATTTCGTTTATCGTGAGGTCTATTTTGACCGCTTCGGTCTTTGGGGTGGCATCGTGGCGCGTTGTGGCGGCCCCGATCGTTATTTCGGTATCGCCAACTTGCTATATGAACAGCAACAAGACTGGACAGCCGGTGGTGATGATGCCGGAATTGCACGGAATTTACGCACTATCGGCAAAACGGCAGGTTTGGCTGATGAAGAACTGAACGCGTGCTTTAACGACGCTGACAAAGCGCAAGCCTTAGTGGCATTGTTCCAAAAGAATGCGCAAGTTGATGAAGTGAATTCAACGCCGACTTTTATCATCAATGGTGAAAAATTCAGCAACATGAATTTCGCAGATTTCTCGGTCGCGATTGACGCAAAACTGGCGGAATAGTCCGGCAATAAAATCTCACTTGGCCGCGCCTGATAAAGTATCAGTCGCGGCCTTTTTGTTTGTCGACGCCGATTTTCTTTAGCTGGGTGTCAATTAATGTCCAGTCGTTGATGGTCAAACGAACAGGCAGTGTCAGCACCTTTGACCGATAGGTTTTTGGCAATCGCACGGCATCCTTTTCGGTCGTGACCAGTTGGGCGTTTAGCCCATTGGCCTCGTGTTCCAGCCGCTGCAATAAAGTGGTGGTCAACGTCTGATGATCGTCCAGCGCTTTGGTACGAACCAGATTGGCACCCAATTGGCGAAGCGTATCAAAGAATTTTTCAGGATGGCCAATACCGGCAAATGCCAGCACGTTCAGACCGTCCCAGTCCATGCCGGTTTCCAATGGGTCAAGCTGCCCGTGTATACGTGGAATTTGAGGACTGCTTGGCCAGTTGGTATTGAATGCCATTTGGTCGGCATCCGTCCCGACGGCCAATAACAGGTCTGCCCGCACTAGCCCGGATTGTACAGGTTCGCGCAAAGGGCCGGCAGGTGTGACCCGGCCATTGCCAAAACCACGTTTTGCGTCAACAACAACTATGGATAAATTTTTGAATACGGTTGGGTTTTGATGCCCGTCATCCAGCAAAATTACATCCGCACCTGCAGCCTGTGCCGCTTGCGCGCCTGCCGCCCGGTCGCGCGCGACCCAGGTTGGCGTGAACGCCGCCATCAACAGCGGTTCGTCGCCAACATCAGCAGCATCATGGGTTAATTCGTTGACCCGAACGGGTCCAGCCAACCGCCCGCCATAGCCGCGCGATACAACATGAACCGCCAGGCCCCGTGCGGTCAGGTGATTTACCAATGCTATGACGGTTGGCGTTTTACCCGTGCCGCCAATATTCAAGTTGCCAACACAAATCAGCGGCACATTTGCCCTAAATTCATATGGTCGCGCCACGCGCCGCGCTGTGAATGCACCATAAATTGTCGCCAACGGGGCCAGAACGCGGGCCTGCCAACCGGGATGTGTCGCAGGATTACCCCAAAACGCCGGCGGTCTCATTTCGGGTCGCCATCAATGCCGACAACTTTGCTTAGATGCTGCACAGTTCTTTCCATTACTTCGGCACCCGCCGAACTTATTTGCCAGGCGGCATGGGCCATTGCGGCGGCCCGATCCGGGGCCAGCAATGTTTCAACAGCGTTCGCTAGTTCGCCCAAATGGGAAATTTTTCGCGACGCACCGGCGCGGGCTAACCGAAGATAGCCCAGCTGATGAGCGGCAATTTTAGGCCCATGCAGCACCACCGATCCGAGGGCTGCTGCATCAAATGGATCGGGGTTGTGGGCCGAATGTCCGGCAAGCGTATGACCCAGAAACGAAATCGGCGACAGGCGATACCAAAGCCCCATCTCGTCATCGGTGTCGGCCAGATAAACCTGATCAGACGGCGCCGGTTCACCGCCTTCGCTGCGGCGGGAAAATACAATGTCAGTATCGGCCATCACGTCAGAAAATGTGTCGCTGGCGTCGCTTTCAGCAGGCACAACAATTAGCAACAATCGATGCGACCGACGCATCGCTTGCAAATGGGCGGCTAGAATGGACCCCAGTTCTTCAAGATCAATCTCGGCGGCTAACCAAACCGGTCGTGTTGCCAGTAGCGCCGCCAGCGTTGTCCATTCGGCTTCATTACAGGGCAAGGGGTCATCAGCCATTTCCAGCACGCCGGTTGTATGTACGTTCTCGCTGTGGGCGCCGGCAGTGATCAGGGCAAGCGAAGTGGCTTCGTCGCCGCTGAATATTGTGTCGAATTTTCGGATGGAACGCCGGGTCAGACCCGGCAGTAAACGCCAGCCTTTTGTGGCTTCGATCGCAGCACCTGTATCAAGTAAAAACAATTCGATCTTTCGCTTCGCCGCCAGATCAATCAGCACCGGGAATAACGGGCCTGTCGCCCAAACCAGCACATCAGGCCGCCAGTGATCCAAAAATTCGACCATCGCAGTTTTTAGGTCGACACGTAGTTGCGCGTGAAAACACTGGTCCGGCATTTTTGACGGGGCCGGTCCGTCGGTTGTCAGCAAAAACCAAAGATCGGGGTCCTGATCGGCCAGCCGCGATATTAATTCATCCAATACCGGCAAATCCGCCCGACTTGGCGCATGGAACCAGATTAGTTTGCCCGGTGGTCGCCGTTGCCAATCTTGCGGTATTGCAGCACCGCCCGTGCGTCGCGCCAATATCGGACCAAGCATTTGGTACAACGTAAAAGAAGGGGAAAGTCCCATGACTAGGGCAACTTAATTTTCAAGTTCCTCGGTCGAAGAGGTTTCTGCCTTTTCATCCCGCAGACGATGCAAATGGGCGATGAAATACCGCATATGCGCGTTGTCCACAGTGCGCTGCGCCTCTGATTTCCAGGCGTTATAGGCGGTGGCGTAGTCGGGGAAAATGCCAACAATATGGATGTCGTTGACATCTTTGAACGCGCTTGCGGATGGATCCACCAGCTCGCCGCCGAATACAAGGTGCAGTCGTTGGGCCATGATTTCTCCGGATTAGTTGGAATTTGGGTTAAACTACGCATCTGGCGTTTCGGGTCAAGCCGCGCCTAACCGGAACTATGCTAATTGAGAGTACAATTCATGATGAATATGGCTGCCCCCGGCGATCAAACCGGAAAGTGCCGGGGTTTTGTTGTTAAAAACCGGGGCATTTCCATTATTATCGGTAACAATTGCCCCTGCCTCGGTGGCGATTAGTGTGCCTGCCGCCACATCCCATTCCCAGGTGTCGCGCAAGGTTAGCATGGCATCAAACCGTCCTTGGGCCACCAAGGCCATGCGATAGGCCAGCGAGGGGCGAAAATGGCGCTTTGCCAGGGGTGGACCGTTGATCCAATGATCAGCCTCAAAATTTGGATGCGCAGCAAGAACAGTGGCGTCTTTCAAATTTGCGACGTTTGTTGCCCGAATGGGCTGATTGTTCAGAAACGCGCCCAGGCCTATCTGCGCGTGATAAAGCTTGTCGCTTATAGGTAAATAAACGACCGCAGATACAATTTCGCCGTTTCGGGCAACCGCCAGTGAATGCGCCCAGGTTTTTTCGCCTGCAATAAATGACCGGGTTCCATCAATCGGATCAATGATGAAAACATATTCCTGGTTCAGCCTGGCGGCGTTATCTTCGGTCTCTTCTGATAGCCAACCATAATCAGGCCGGGCCCCGATCAGCGTTTCGTTCAACATGGCATTGACGGACAGATCAGCCTCGGTGACTGGTCCGGCGTCAGCGTCTTTTTCCCAGACCTTAGGCGACTTACGCCAGTACTGGGTCGCTATATCACCTGCAGCGCGCGCAGCGCTGATCAGCAGGTCCAGATCATTCACCGGCAATGGTCAGCCCTTGCACCAACAGCGAAGGCACCACACGCGACAGATGATGCCGGGCGTCGTTGGCCGGGACAATTGTCATCAGCATGTCACGCAGGTTTCCGGCGACGGTGCATTCGTTTACCGGATATGTGATTTCACCATTTTCGACCCAAAATCCGGACGCGCCACGTGAATAATCGCCGGTTGTTGGGTTAATCGAAGAACCGATCATCGACGTTACCAGCAGCCCGGTACCCATTTCACGGATCAGATAATCCCGGGTTGGCGCGCCTTGGGTCAGGGCGATATTGCCGACCGATGGCGACGGCGGTGCGCTGGTGCCACGTGATGCATTGGCTGTTGAAGCCAGCCCCAGTTGCCGTGCTGTTGCCAGATCCAAAGTCCAGCCCTGAAGAACGCCATTTTCGACAATCGCGCGCCGGTCTGTTGCCAGACCTTCACCGTCAAACGGGCGTGACCCAGACGCGCGAGCGCGCTGCGGGTCTTCGATTATTGATAGGCCACTGGGCAGCACCTGCTGGCTCAGCAAATCCCGCGCCCAGGACGACCCCCGGACAATTGAACTGCCATTGGTTGCGGACAGTAAATGGCCAATTAGCGACGACGCGATCCGTTCGTCATACAGAACCGGGTATGCGCCGGTCTTGGGTTTGCGTGCGCCTGCCCGTTCAACTGTTCGTTGACCCGCGATTTGGCCGATCTTTTCCGCAGCCGGAATGTCGGCCTGAAATACGCGGGATTCACCGCAATAATCCCGCTCCATGTCGGTCCCGGTGCCGGTAATGGCAACGCAGGATAATGCTCGGTTTGTTCTTTCATATCCGCCGGAAAAGCCGTTGCTGGTCGCCAGATGAATTCGATGCCGACTGTAGCCTGCTGATGTCGCCTGCACCTGACTAACGCCATCAACCGCCAGTGCCGCGGCCTCGGCTCGGCGCGCATCATCTTCCAATTCGGCCGGCGCAGGTTCGCGGGCTGGGTCAGCCGTTTCCAATGCATCGGCATCCCAATTTTGGGCAAATTGTTCCGGTGTGGCCAAACCGATATTGGCGTCTTTGGGCGCCTCGCGGGCCATTGCGACCGCCCGCTCTGCCATAGTTTTGATGGTGTCAGGGTGGGTGTCGGACGCCGACACACATGCCTGACGTTGGCCCAACATTACCCGCAAACCGATATCAATGCCTTCAGACCGTTCCGCATGTTCCAGCTTGCCACCCAAAACATCAATTGAGATCGATGTGCCGTCCACTGCCAGTGCATCAGCAGTTTCCGCCCCCGCCAGCCGCGCAGCCTTCAATAGCGAATTGGTCAGGTCAGATATGGCTTGGGTCATTTATGCTGCCTTGGGATTTTGATCTACCAATGGACAGGTAGTTCGGGCCTTGGCCGGTCGCAACCCAATTGCCAAAGAAAAGGCCGCGCTGGTTTTTCCGGCGCGGCCAAACCCTGCTATTCGACCTATATCACTTAAACTGTTGTCCGTTGGCAAATATCGATCCGTCACCTTTGATGTCGACGGTGGATGTCAGCGCGTCTTCGCCGCCACTAGGTCGGGCAAACAGCCCCAACATCATCCGAGCACCCATGGCTTGTTCCTGCTGCAAAAAGCCCATCTGAATCAATCGATCCATCAGGCCATTTGCACCAATGATGTCGATGCTGATCGAACCTGTCGGTGCCGGAAGACCTTCATATGTTTCCAGATCAGTATTATCAAAAGTGAAATCACCGGTTCCTGCCACCAATGCACCCGCTGCGGACAGTGTAATTTCGTTGACCGCCAGGTTATGCAATTCCGCCGGCGTTTCGGCATCAAAATCGTCGGCAATGTCCGGATCCATGATATCGATCAACCAGTTCATTTGCCCTGAAACATCCACCACCAATGTGGCCGGATCACGCGGCATGATTGCGCCGGGGTCAAACATGCCCCAAATCATGTCGCTGATTTCGATGCCCGCAAATTTGAACAACAATGCAAAATCTTTCGGATCGTCTGATTGCACGATTGGCATAAGTAGATTGAACGCCACCTCGGCAAAGCCAAGGCTAACTTCCGGGAATGGGATCTGCGGTGACCGCACAGTGTACTGTACGTCTTTGGTGTCACCGCCATAATGAATAGAACCGTTGCCAATGCTGAAATCTAGCGCGCTACTCGCGCCCGATGTCTGGACCGACATGCTGCCGTCTTCATTGTCCAATTGCAGAGAAGAGCTGGACAGGCCAGCAGAAAATCCGCCCCGAACTTTAAATTCACCGCCAAACAATTCGGCGGGATTTGTCATGTCTAATTCATCAGGAAGTTTGACATCGGAATTTGACACCATGTTTTGAATTGTACCGGCAATGGCAAACTGTCCGCCATTTTCTGGGTCAGTAAAACCGACATTATAGGTCAAGTTCGCCGCTGTCATCGCGCTGGTATATGATTTAGAACCTTCGGAAATCAGCGTATACTTTCCATCAACGTCGTTCATGGACAACCGAATGTCGGCATCAAGCACCTGCCCATCCACAACAATCTTGTCGACGGTCACACTGATTTCAGATGAAAGATAATCAAAAGATATATTGCCCGGATCACCGGATGCGACAATGCTGGTGCCAGTTTGGCGCAGGATCATTGCCAAATCCAACGCCTCACCGTCGGTTGGATCGACAGTCATCGAAAGCGGCAGATCAGCGGCCATCGTCACCGCGACGGTGCCGTCGTTACGTTCGCGAAATTCAAGGAACTCAAGCGTGCTTACAGCCTGGCCCTCGGGGAACTCAATTTTCATTTCAACATTGTTCAAGATCAATGTGCCATTGTTGGTTTCCTGCGAACCGACTGAAATGGTTTGACCAGAGGATTCTGAAAGAGACTTCCAGCTTTCCCAAACATCAATTGCCGACAGATCAGCCAGCGCAGCACTGGGCAACAGTGCCGCAATTGCGGTGCCTTGAATTAATGAACTTACGAAGAATTTTGTCATGATTGATCCAAAATTGAAGATATCTTTCAGCTAGCGCTTAGCGGCACAATGGGTCAAGGGTTAGTCGGGGTTGGAACAGAAATGTGGTCAACTAAGTTGGTGGGCACAAGCGGCGAAAGGGAATTCGGATATGCGGGAAAAAGTTGTTGCTATTACCGGGGCCAGTCGCGGGATCGGGGCTGAAACAGCGCGTGTTTTTGCCAAGGCCGGGGCAAAGGTTGTGTTGTTGGCCCGCAGTTCGCCCGAGATTGATGCCCTTGCCGCTGAAATTGGCAGTTCTGCATTGGCGATCCAATGCGATGTTGCCGATTTCGGTTCGGTTTCGGCAGCCTTCAACATCGCGGCTGAGAAATTCGGCCCGATCGATGTTCTGGTAAACAACGCCGGAATGATTCAACCGATTTCGCATATCGCCACATCTGACCCGGCTGAATGGGGCCGTGCAATCGATGTAAATCTGAAAGGCGTTTACAATTGCATGTGGGCGGTTCTGCCCACGATGCAAACGCGGGGCCACGGCACGATCCTGAATGTATCTTCTGGGGCGGCGCATTCGCCAATTGAGGGCTGGAGCGCCTATTGTTCTGCTAAAGCTGGCGCTGCGATGCTGACCCGCTGCGCGCATCA
>CAXMPY010000089.1:0-354 GCA_964195275.1 uncultured Paracoccaceae bacterium | reverse complement strand
AGCCTCTGGCGTCAATCCGGTTAGCCAAATGGATTGGTCAGACCATGTTCCCCCGGATTGGCCGGCGCGGGCCTTGTTGTGGATGTGTGGCGAACAGGCGGATGAATATCTTGGCCAGGAAATCAGTTTGCGCGATGATGATATTCGTCGTCGCGTTGGGTTAATGGCGTGATAGACGTCGAAAAAGACGGCGGCCTGTGGCGGCTCACGATCAGCCGGCCCGATAAAGCATATTCGCTGACCGCTGAAATGCTTGACGATCTAATTAGCGCGGTTAAGGCAGCAAAAAACACCACCAACGTTCTGGTGTTGACGGGTGCGGGCAGCGTGTTCAGCGCAGGCGCAGACTTGGAT
>CAXMPY010000088.1:5565-9089 GCA_964195275.1 uncultured Paracoccaceae bacterium | reverse complement strand
CCTTTGACAGACGAAACAATGGCGCGCGCACAGGCCGTTGATGCGGTTCTGCTGGGCGCGGTTGGCGGGCCGGCATACGATGATCTGGATTTTTCGGTTAAACCAGAACGTGGGCTGCTGCGCCTGCGCAAAGAAATGGATCTGTTCGCCAATCTGCGCCCAGCACAATGTTTTGACGCGCTGGCAGATTTTTCATCGCTGAAACGCGAAGTGGTCGCCGGATTGGATTTGATGATCGTGCGTGAACTGACCAGCGGTGTCTATTTCGGTGAACCCCGTGGCATTCAGGATGATAACGAAGGCGGGCGCGTTGGCGTGAATACTCAACGCTATACCACCGGCGAAATCCGGCGTGTGGCACGGTCGGCGTTTGAGCTGGCGCGCAAGCGGTCCAACCGGGTTTGTTCGATGGAAAAGGCCAATGTTATGGAAAGCGGCATCCTGTGGCGTGAAGAAGTGCAATGGGTACATGACAACGAATACCCGGATGTTGAACTGACTCACATGTATGCAGACAACGGTGGCATGCAGCTGGTGCGTGCGCCAAAACAGTTTGATGTGATCGTCACAGATAACCTATTTGGTGACATGCTGTCGGATGTGGCCGCAATGCTGACCGGATCATTGGGCATGCTGCCGTCGGCCAGTCTAGGTGCACCAATGGCCAATGGACGGCCCAAAGCAATGTATGAACCAGTGCATGGTTCGGCGCCAGATATCATGGGGCAAGGTAAAGCAAACCCATCGGCCTGTATCTTAAGCTTTGCAATGGCGCTGCGGTACTCATTCGTTTGATCAAGGCGCGCAAGCGGATCGGTTAGAAGCGGCCGTTGAAACGGTTTTGGCCAGTGGTGTTCGAACACCAGACCTGATGCAATCTGGCGATGGAATACCAGCAACGACATCAGAAATGGGTGATGCGGTTATTGCGGCACTAGCGGCGAGTTTGTGAGTCTATAGTTCGGGGCGCGAATGGAATATCTCTATCTGACAGAGGATAAAGACGGCGTGTCATACTTTGAGGATCACGACTTTACCCTACAGCCAACAAACTTTGCACCACCCGCACCTGATGTTCTTTTGTCTGAAGCGCTGAGCGCAGATCGGTGCGTGTTTCTAACCCTGCCGGTCGGATGGGGCGGTCCGCAACATCGCTCACCACGCAATCAGATTGCGTTATGTCTTTCCGGACATGGCCGCATCGAAGCCGGAAATGGCGAGCTGAGAGAATTTGGACCAGGTGCAATCTGGTGGATGGCCGATACTGGCGGATCAGGTCACAAAACGACAGTTTTGGGCAACGAACCGGTCAACCTGGCGATCGTCCAACTTGAGGTGTGAACCGGCAGCCTTGCAATTTCGGTATGTCGGGAATGCGCAGGTTCCCGTTGACCAAAGCGCCTAAATAGGCGACGTGTGCGCAAACCTAAAATCGAGTATTCGCCCATGTCCAACCTCAAAGGCGTATTAACCGCGCTTGCGGCGTTCGCTGTTTTTTCGATCCACGATGTGGTGGTGAAAATACTTGGCAGCCAGTATTCGCCGTTTCAGATCATCTTTTTCAGCACATTGCTTTCATTCCCCCTGATCACCATGATGTTAATGCGCGACCCGACGCCAGGGCATTTACGCCCGGTTCATCCTTGGTGGGTGGCCTTGCGCACGGTCGCTGGGGTCGTCACCGGAACGTCTGCGTTTTATGCATTTTCGGTTTTACCGCTGGCACAAACCTATGCCGTTCTATTCGCGACACCGCTGATTATCACTGTTCTGTCGATCCCAATTCTGGGTGAACGGGTTCGTTTTCGCCGCTGGATGGCCGTGATCATCGGGTTAATCGGTGTGATCATCGTGTTGCGGCCCGGTTCGGCAGAACTAGGGCTTGGCCATGCTGCCGCGATGACCGCGGCGTTTGGGATTTCTCTGGCGTCGATCATCGTGCGTAAGATCGGGCAGGAAGAACGCAGCGTTGTTTTGCTTTTGTATCCGATGATTGCCAACTTTACAGTAATGGCTTTTGCGTTGCCGTTTGTTTATATCGCCATGCCAATCGAGGATTTGGGCCTTATCGGGGTCATTTCGGTATTTGGATTTTCTGGGGGGCTGCTGCTTATTGTCGCCTACAGAAACGCCGAGGCAACAATCGTCGCACCGATGCAATATTCGCAAATCATCTGGGCCGCCGTGTTTGGGTACTGGATATTTGAAGAAACCATTGACCCAGCCACATTTTTTGGGGCGTCGATCGTCATTCTGTCAGGCCTATATATTGTATTTCGCGAAAGCCAGGCTTCGGTTTCCGAAAACACACCGGTATTGCGCACCCGCTCGCGTCATGGCGTTGGATCAACATTTCGGATCAGCCCGTTTTTGCGACGCAACAAACCCAAGAAAGACTGAAACTGGTCAGTCAGTCGTATTTATTGTTTGGCCAGCTGACGAATTTCGGTGCCCATTTCGATTAACGAAGATTTTACGGCCCGGGCAATATCCATCGCATTTTTGGTGTCGCCGTGCATACAAATGGTATCGATTTTCGTCGCGATACGTTTCCCCGACGCAGAAATGATTGCGCCTTCGCGCACCATTTCTGAAACGCGCCCGGCGGCAACTTTGGGGTCATGTATGACAGCACCCGGCAGGCTGCGATCGACCAACGTTGCGTCATCATTATAGGCACGATCCGCAAAAATTTCTGCCGCCCAATGACAGCCAAGATTTTCAACGACGATCTGCATCGGTGTGGCGGCCAAGACCATAATGATAATATCCGGGTCGACGTCCAGGGCAGCCCGATAACAAATGTCGGCGATGGCCGGGTCTTCACTTGCCATATTGGCCAACGCGCCGTGTAATTTAAGGTGTTCAATCTTGCCTCCCGAAGCATGCGCAACTGCGCGGGCGGCACCCAGCTGGTAGATCACCATATTTCGCAAGCTTTCTGCCGATAGTTTTATTCGCCGTCGCCCGAAACCCTGCAAATCGGCAAAGCCCGGATGCGCCCCTAATCCGACACCGCGTTCAATCGCAAGCTGCATAGTCTGCGCCATGACGTCCGGATCGCCGGCATGAAACCCGCAGGCGATATTGGCGGAGGTGATGATATCCAACAGGGCCGCGTCATTGCCCATTTTCCAATCACCAAAAGATTCCCCCATATCGGCATTCAGATCGACGGTTTTCATTTCGCTGGCTCCTGTTTATTCGCGGCCGGTTATGGCACCGCTGATCAGTTGATAGGATAACAGATCTCTGATTTCACGTGGATCGCGCAATAGGGGCTCAAGTAGGCGATCCATATCCGCACAATATTTTTTCGGCGGTCGATGCGCGGCCAGTGCTTCATCATTCGTGATGAATTTGAAGTACAGTTCAACTCCGGGTGCGGCCTGTGCAACGATCGAAAGGTCATCGGGTAATATCGTCCCGATCCTTGGGTAACCGCCGGTTGTTTGACATTCTGGCAGCAGGACAAACGGATCACCCTTGCCTGTCATTTGAATGTCGCCCGCGACCATTATTTC
>CAXMPY010000088.1:0-5555 GCA_964195275.1 uncultured Paracoccaceae bacterium | reverse complement strand
CGCGCAGGGTTCGCCGAAACGGCGTAGATTCAAACCGCTGCCGCGTTGCTTGGGTGAATAACTGGGTTTGAAAGCTGTGCAGAACACGCACCGTTCCCCCAGAATACCGATCTTCAATCGGTAAAACCATCCCAACAAATTCTGGCTGCGCATCAGCGCCCAGGGCAACTGTTGTATCTGCCCTTACTGGTTGGCCAATGTCTGATACAAGATGCGTCGCACGGCTGCCTAGAAACAACGGTGCCACAATCCCACCGCCAACATGTAAGTAGCCATAAACGCCAGATATTGCTGCGCCGACTGAAATTCGTTGGCCTGCTTTGACAGCATGGCTAGCGTTCCAGGTCAGCGGCTGACCGTCGATTTTGGCCTGCATCGGTGCACCTGTCAGCGCGATGCGCATGTCGGTCTGGGCTTCGAACTCTCCACCGTATCCGGCCAATTCCAGCGCGGCGCAATCCAGACCCTGACGCAGCAACACAGTGCCTTCGATCATGGCCTGCCGATCGGCCGCACCGCCGGGCGATAACCCGTAAACCATGTTACCCGGGCGACCGAGATCCTGAACCGTAACCGAAGGTCCCGCGCGATGGACAATTAAGGCCCCTGTCATGTCAACGCTTCCCAGCGCGCGCCACCGTCCCCGGTTTGATCCTGCGCGCAAATTTCTACATATTCCCGCGCATCAACCGATGAAAACTGAACCTCGTCACCTGGGCTAAGGGCAAACGGGTTGTTTGTGTCTGGTCGAAATCCGCGAAACCCGGTCTGCCCGACATGTCGCCAACCGGTCGGTGTCTCGGCGGTGAACAGAACCAGCTGGCGTATTGCGACGACAATCGCGCCGACCGGAACCCGCCTGGTCAACCCCGTTTGGCGGGGAATATCCCAGTGATCTGAAAGTGACCCCAAATATGGTTGCCCGGGTGCAAACCCGATGGTCATTACCCGCAAACGGCTTGCTGTAATATCCTGTACGGCCTGCTCTGCGGTCAATCCAGCCAGCAAAGCTGCCTGTTCCAGCTGCGGCCCAAAATCACCACCAAATACCGCTGGAATGCGCCATAGGCGGCGGTTATTGGGCAATGCGGCATTTTCCCAGCTTTCGCTTTCCAGCAGCGAAGACAAATATCCATAAATTTTGCCGCGGGTGATCTGATCCGGGTCAAAAGATACAAATGTCGACGTCAACGATGTTGCTGTTTCCAATACGCCGGTAAACGCCTCGGCTTGGATGCGCGCACGAAATGCCAGTGCCGCGCGATTGCCAGCTTCACTTAACGTATCTGAAAAACTGACCAGAACACCTGAAAGACCAACGTTCCTGATTTGGGGGAAAGCACGTGTGTCAGAGGTTGATACTGTCTTGTCGGGCACTGGTTTGACCTATGCAGAAGCGATACCTGCTGACTTTGCCAAAACCGACTGCAACAGTCTACTTCAAAGCATTGCCAAAATAGCGGCCCTGCCAATGATCCTTGCTAAACAACCTTTAGCCCGAAAACATTCTGCAAAAAGAACAGCCCGATAAAACAGATCAGCCCAGCCGCGATCGGTGTTGCGATCCAGCCAGACACGATTTTACCAAGTACCGACCAACGGATGCCAGAAACGCCCTGTAACATCGAAATGCCAACAACCGCACCGACAACGGCCTGCGAACTGGACACCGGCACCAGCGGTATTGTTGGCAAACCGTTGCCAGCCAACCATGCCTCAAGCCCGCGAGAGGCAAACATGAACAGCACGATCGAATGCGAGACAACGGCAATTAGGGCCGCGGTTGACGATAGACGGCCCAGGCTGTTGCCAACCGTCATCATAACCCGTCTTGAATAGGTGAAAACCCCCAGCGATATTGCCAAGCCACCCAGCAGGAACAACTGTTGCGTCGATGAGAATATAAAATTACCCACCTGGAACGGCGGCAACGGTTGTGCAGGAATAAACACGCCGACAACATTGGCAATATTATTTGCACCAAGCGAATACGCCCCAAGCGCACCCGCCACAATAAGCGCCAGCCTTGTGTAGGCATCCGCCCTAATCATATGGATGCTGACCCGTTTGCTAAAAAACCTATGGGCCTTGAATAACGTGACGGCGATGGCCGCCGACAGCACCGGGCATATGATCCAGGTGCTGAGGATTTTGGTTAAGGTCGCAATATCGGTGGCGCTGCCCGAAAACAGGTTCCAACCAATAATGGCACCGACGATCGCCTGCGAGGTAGATACAGGCAACCCGGATTTCGTCATCGCATAAACAGCGACTGCCGCGGAAAGCGCCGTCATGAACGCGCCTGGCAGCGCAGAAATGGCACCAAGTTTCCCCAAAGTCTGCGACGTGCCAGCGCCCGATATCATTGCGCCCAGGATAACAAAGACCGAACAAATAATGGCCGCGGTGCGCCAGCTGACCATTTTAGTGCCAACAGCGGTGCCAAAAACATTGGCGGCGTCATTTGCACCCAATGCCCAGCCCAAAAACAGACCGCTTGTCAGAAAGATCAGTACCAGCGGATCCATGCGCGTTAAACGAGCCGTTTGATTGCGTAGATCGATAATCGGTCGGCGACATCTTCGGCGACGTCCGCGATATTGTCGATTTGTTCCACAAACTGACGAAGATGCATTTTTTGGGCCAATTCCAGATCAGACCCAAATATTGCGCGTTTTAGATTGGTGCTGATCACGTCCGCTTCTTTTTCATAAAGTACAACTTTATGGTTGTAGGCCGGCACGTCATGGGGATTGCGGAAAAAGGCGCGACCACTTAGCGCCAGTTCATCCACAGCGCGGATCACCATGTTGGTTAGTTTACGAAAGCCACCAACGTAATCTTCGGAAATTTGGGGCGTTTCAATCGACAGGGCCCAAAGCGAACTTTCAAATTCGGACATCAATTGATCGACAGTTTCGATCAACCCCAAAACATCGCCGCGCGAATCTGGGATCAGCGTGTTTGAATAAAGCTGTTTTTCGATGTCGCGGCGCAAAATATCGGCTTCGGATTCCAGTTCGTTCACCCGATTCAGACGGCCCTGAAATTCCTCACAGGCCCCTTCGCGAAGATACAAACGGACGGCCAATCGATAAACGACTGAGGACTCGGAAAGTTTGTCAAAAAAGCCGTCGATCTGGGTTTCAAGCTGTCGGGTTCTGCGGAACAGATATAAATCGGTTTTCAATTTTGGGCCTTTTTAGCTGCCACTATTCGCTTGGCTAGGCAGTACTACGCTTCTATTGCGAAACTTCAACTGGAAAATTTTACTGTGTATTATTGTGGCAGGCAGTAACGAACGATATTAGGCCGTCAGCAAACGCGGTCAATTTGGTGTTGGCAAAAGCATGAAAGGCTATCCCTGGATGACATCGGAAATAAGTGGCGGCGCTATGTGGGCTTTTACGGCGTACGAGGCTGTCCGGCATCGCCTGCCACAACCCGTGTTTACGTCGGTGCCGGTGCATGTCGAAAATCTGGCCGAACTTGCAGAACATTTCGATGTATTTTTGTTGGACGCGTTTGGTGTTCTGAATGTCGGAGAGACGGCAATACTGGGTGCGGTTGATCGAATTCGGTACCTGCAAGATGCCGGTAAAACAGTCATGGTCGTCAGCAATGCCGCCGGGTATCCCAAGCGATTGTTGCTGGAAAAATACGCGAACATTGGCTTTGATTTTTCGCCAGACCAGGTGTTGACCAGCCGCGATATCTTGCTGGCAACTCTGGCGCAACGTGGCCCGGCAAGGCGCGGATTAATGGCCGCACAATCACTGGGGCTTGAAGGGCTTGACCCTCTGGACGCTGTGTTTCTGGCGGAGGATCGGCAAGTTTATGATGCCGTCGAAGAATTCCTGCTGATCGGCAGGTCAGAGTGGACCGAGAACCGACAAAAAATGCTAGAGGCCTCCTTACGGGCCAACCCACGCCCGGTATTGGTTGGCAATCCAGACATTGTTGCGCCCCGCGAATTTGGTCTATCAAAAGAACCAGGTCATTACGCACATCGGTTGGCTGATGCGTCTGGCGTGGAACCGGAATTTTTCGGCAAACCGTTCGCAAATATCTTTGCGATGGCTTTGTCCCGCTTGCCATCTGGTACAGATTTAGACCGTGTGCTTATGGTGGGTGACACGCTGCATACAGACATATTGGGTGGACGTAGCGCTGGAGTGAAAACCGCCCTGATTACCGACTACGGTTCGCTTAAGGGCATGAATGTTTCCGATGCAATCAACCGGTCAGGTATCATGCCAGACTACATCATGCCCCAACCTTAACCCAGAATACCCGGCAGGTTCAGCCCATTTTCGCGGGCACAGTCCAGGGCAATCTCATAGCCTGCATCGGCATGACGCATTACGCCTGTTGCCGGATCATTCCACAAAACACGCGCAATGCGCCGATCGGCATCTTCGGTGCCATCGCAGCATATTACCATGCCTGAATGCTGGGAAAACCCCATGCCAACGCCGCCACCGTGATGCAGCGACACCCATGTCGCCCCGGATGCCGTGTTCAGCAGCGCGTTCAAAAGTGGCCAATCGCTGACGGCGTCCGACCCATCGCGCATCGCCTCAGTTTCCCGGTTGGGCGACGCAACTGAACCGCTATCCAGGTGGTCACGACCAATGACGATTGGTGCTTTTAGTTCACCGGTTCGCACCATTTCGTTGAACGCCAGCCCCAACTTGTCGCGAACGCCCAATCCAACCCAGCATATCCGCGCAGGCAGGCCCTGAAACGCGATGCGATCGCGCGCCATATCCAGCCAGTTATGCAGATGCGGATCATCGATCAGTTCCTTCACCTTCGCGTCGGTTTTGTAGATATCTTCCGGATCGCCGGACAGTGCGCACCAGCGGAATGGCCCCACACCGCGGCAAAACAACGGGCGAATATAGGCGGGTACAAAGCCGGGGAAATCAAAGGCATTTTCCAACCCTTCCTCCAAAGCCATCTGCCTGATGTTATTGCCGTAATCCACCGTCGGCACGCCCATCGCGTGATAGTCACACATCGCCTTAACCTGCACTTACATGCTGGCGCGCGCCGCCCTCTCCACCGCTTTTGGATCACTTTCGCGTTTGGCCAGCCACTCGGCCATGCTCCAACCCTGGGGCAAATATCCGTTTATCGGATCATGGGCGCTGGTCTGGTCAGTCACAATATGCGGACGAATACCGCGCCGCACCATTTCTGGGAAAATGTCCGCAGCATTGCCCAGCAGACCAACTGATTTTACCTCGCCCGCTGCGGTCCATTTTTCGATCAACGCCATCGCATCGTCCAGCGTATCGGCGCGTTCATCCACATATTTGGTGCGCAGGCGGAAATCGATGCTGTCCGGGTTGCATTCCACTGCCAGACAGCAGGCCCCAGCCATCACGGCGGCCAATGGCTGTGCGCCGCCCATGCCGCCCAACCCCCCGGTCAAGATCCATTTGCCGGACAGATCACCACCATAATGCTGGCGTCCAGCCTCGACAAAAGTTTCATAGGTGCCTTGCACGATACCCTGACTGCCAATGTAAATCCACGACCCGGCGGTC
>CAXMPY010000087.1:0-9171 GCA_964195275.1 uncultured Paracoccaceae bacterium | reverse complement strand
AAGTGTATCGAACAATTCCTGTGTCACCTCATCGCGTGGCATTGCCCGCTCGGCCAGAACCGAGGCGCTGTTTGCTGTGATTTCGGCAAAACCACCTGTCACCAGAAAGTCGTCAGACCCGTCGGCACTTACTACCCGCAGCAAACCAGGCCGCAGACTGGTAATCGTTGGCGCATGGTCAGGCATTGCCGTCATGTCACCCTCGGCGCCTGGTATCTGCACTTCGCTTGCCTGCGCCGAGGCCAGCTTGCGCTCGGGCGACACCAGATCAAATTGCATCGAATCGGCCATGATGGCCCCCTTGGTTTAAGCGGCTTCTGCGGCCATTTGCTCGGCTTTGGCCATGACTTCGTCAATGCCCCCAACCATGTAGAACGCAGCTTCGGGCAGGTGGTCATATTCACCCGCTACAACGGCCTTGAAGGACGAGATTGTGTCTTCCAATGGTACTTGTTTCCCGTCAGATCCAGTAAATACCTTGGCAACATCAAACGGTTGGCTAAGGAAGCGCTGAATTTTACGGGCACGGGCCACTGTTAACTTATCTTCTTCGCTTAGCTCGTCCATGCCCAGAATGGCAATGATGTCTTGCAAGGATTTATAGCGCTGCAAAATACCCTGAACGTCACGGGCAACATTATAATGCTCGTCCCCCAAAACTGCCGGATCCATCAGACGGGATGTGGAATCCAACGGATCAACCGCTGGGTAAATCCCAAGTTCGGAAATCGCACGCGACAGAACAGTTGTCGCGTCCAAGTGGGCGAACGATGTGGCCGGTGCCGGGTCAGTCAAGTCATCGGCTGGTACATAAACCGCCTGTACCGACGTGATCGAGCCGGATTTTGTGGATGTAATCCGTTCCTGCATCGCGCCCATATCGGTGGCCAGCGTTGGCTGATAGCCCACAGCAGATGGAATACGACCCAACAGTGCGGACACTTCTGACCCAGCCTGGGTAAAGCGGAAAATGTTATCGACAAAAAACAGCACGTCTGAGCCGGTTTCGTCACGGAACTGTTCGGCCAATGTCAGACCAGACAGGGCCACCCGCATACGGGCACCCGGAGGTTCATTCATTTGCCCATAAACCAGCGCAATTTTGGATTTTTCCAGATCGTCAGGAACGATAACGCCACTTTCGATCATTTCGTGGTACAAATCGTTCCCTTCACGGGTCCGTTCGCCAACACCTGCAAAAACCGACACGCCCGAGTGCACCTTGGCGATGTTATTGATCAATTCCATGATCAAAACGGTTTTACCAACACCGGCACCGCCAAACAGGCCGATCTTGCCGCCTTTTGTGTACGGCGCCAGCAGGTCAACGACCTTGATACCGGTGACCAGAATTTCACTTTCTGTGGCCTGATCTTGAAACGCAGGCGCGTCCTGGTGGATGGCGCGTCGGGCCTTGGTATTGACCGGGCCTTGTTCATCAACCGGTTCACCGATGACATTCAGGATACGGCCCAGCGTCTCGGGGCCAACCGGCATTGAAATCGGTTCGCCCAGATCGGCGACAGGTGTGCCACGAACCAAACCTTCAGAACTGTCCATCGCTATGCAGCGCACGGTGCTTTCACCAAGGTGCTGCGCAACTTCAAGTACCAGTCGCTTACCGTTGTTATCGGTTTCCAAGGCGTTCAAAATCGCGGGCAAATCACCCTCGAACTGAACATCAACAACAGCGCCAATCACCTGGGTGATCTTGCCGGTTGCTTTCGCTTTTGCCATGTCTTTTCTCCGGTTTCTTCCTAGAGCGCTTCAGCGCCCGAGATGATTTCAATAAGCTCGTTGGTGATCACTGCCTGACGAGAACGGTTATATTCGATTGTTAGCCGGTCGATCATGTCGCCTGCGTTGCGGGTTGCGTTGTCCATCGCAGACATGCGGGCGCCCTGTTCGGACGCACCGTTTTCCAGCAATGCGGAAAACAGCTGTGTTGCAACACCACGGGGCAACAGATCGGCCAAAATCTCTTGTTCGTCCGGCTCATATTCATAAACGATTGCGGCTTCGTCGGTCTCTTCCATTTCAAATCTTGCCGGAATAACCTGCAACGCGGTTGGTATTTGGCTGATCACAGATTCAAATCGGCTGAAAAAGATCGTGGCGACGTCAAACTGATTGTCGTCAAATCGTGACAGTACACCTTTTGCAATATCCTGAGCATTCGAATAAGCGACCCGCTTGACCTCGGATAGGTCCACATGATCGATCATCTGATCACCATAAAACCGCTTGATTTGGTCGCGGCCTTTCTTGCCAACGGTCAGAATTTTCACAGTTTTCCCAGCCGCCGTCAATTCCGCCGCCTTAGCGCGCGCCAGCTTTGCAATCGACGAATTAAACCCACCGCAAAGGCCCCGTTCTGATGTCATGACAACCAACAAATGCGTCTGTTCGCTGCCGGTACCCGCCAATAGTTTTGGCGCACCGTCAGAACCGCTGGCCGCGGCGGACAACCCAGCCATCACCGCATTGAACCGTTCAGCATAGGGGCGACCGGCCTCGGCGCTTTCTTGGGCGCGACGCAATTTCGCCGCGGCCACCATTTGCATGGCCTTGGTGATCTTGCGCGTGCTGGTGACGCTGTCGATCCGGTTTTTCAGGTCCTTTAGATTGGGCATCAGCCTATCCTTTCAGACGCTCAGGCGAAATCTGCCGCAAAAGCATCAAGTGCCGCGCGGATTTTTTCTTCCAGCTCACCCTTAACCTTGCGGTCATTATTGGTGATATCATCCAGAAGATCGCTGTTTTTAGAACGCAGATGGTTCAACAGACCAGTTTCAAATCGGCCAACCTGAGACACTTCAATTTTGTCAAGATAACCTTGGGTGCCCGCAAAAATCACGCAAACAATCTCGGCATTCGTCAACGGTGAATACTGGGCTTGTTTCATCAGTTCTGTTAGGCGCGCACCACGGTTCAGCAAACGCTGGGTTGCGGCGTCCAGATCAGAACCAAATTGGGCAAATGCAGCCATCTCACGGTACTGCGCCAATTCCAGTTTGACCGGGCCAGCCACAGATTTCATGGCGTCAGTTTGGGCGGATGACCCAACGCGCGACACCGACAAACCGGTATTCACCGCCGGGCGGATACCCTGATAGAACAATTCAGTTTCCAAGAATATCTGGCCATCAGTGATCGAAATCACGTTGGTTGGAATAAACGCAGAAACGTCGCCACCTTGGGTTTCAATGATCGGCAGCGCCGTCAAAGAACCTGATCCGTTATCTTCGTTCAGCTTGGCCGAACGTTCCAACAGACGAGAGTGCAAATAGAACACGTCACCAGGATAGGCTTCACGTCCAGGTGGTCGGCGCAGCAAAAGTGACATCTGACGATATGACACTGCCTGTTTGGACAAATCATCGTATATGATCAGTGCATGGCGGCCATTATCGCGGAAAAACTCAGCCATTGCTGTGGCGGCATAGGGCGCCATAAACTGCATCGGTGCGGGTTCAGAAGCGGTTGAAGCCACAACAATCGTATAGGCCAAAGCACCGGTTTCTTCCAGCTTTTTCACCAACTGGGCAACGGTCGATCGCTTTTGCCCAATCGCCACATAAACGCAGTACAGTTTTTTGCCTTCGTCGTCGCCAGCCGCGTCATTCACCGCTTGTTGGTTCAGGATCGTATCCAGCGCCACGGCGGTTTTGCCGGTCTGACGGTCGCCAATGATCAGTTCGCGTTGGCCACGCCCAATCGGGATCATGGCATCAACGGATTTAAGACCGGTTGCCATAGGTTCGTGCACCGATTTACGCGGGATGATACCTGGCGCTTTAACGTCAGCAACGCTGCGTTTCTTTGTATTGATCGGGCCCTTGCCATCAATCGGGTTACCAAGGCCATCAACAACACGCCCCAACAGTTCGTCACCAATCGGCACATCAACAATGGAATTGGTCCGCTTAACGGTGTCGCCTTCTTTGATGTCCCGGTCGGTCCCAAAGATAACCACGCCGACATTGTCAGCTTCCAGGTTCAGGGCCATGCCCACGATACCACCGGGGAATTCAACCATTTCACCGGCCTGAACGCTGTCCAAGCCGTATACGCGGGCGATACCATCTCCGACCGACAGCACTCGGCCTACTTCAGCGACATCAGCCTCTTGGCCAAAATTCTTGATCTGCTCTTTCAGGATTGCAGATATTTCGGCTGCCTGAATTCCCATTATCCGACCTCTTTCATTGCGTTCTGGAGGTTAGCAAGCTTGGAAGCGATCGACGTATCGATCATCTTTGAGCCCACTTTAACGATTAAACCGCCAATGAGATTTTCATCGACGGCCATATTGATTTTCACGTCTTTGCCTACCGTCACTTTAAGCGACTTGGCAAGTTTATCCTGCTGCGTATTCGTCAACGCCTTAGCGACGATCACATCAGCCGTGACTTCGCCTTTTTCTTCCGCAATCAGCGCGCGAAGACTGGCCACAAGTTGCGGCAATACGAAAAGTCGACGCTTGGATGCCATCAGCGCCAGCGAATTGCCCGTCATATCCGACAACTTCATTTTCTGGGCCAACGACCGAACGGCCACACCTTGCTGATCACGCGTATAAATCGGCGAACTGATCAAAGTGTTGAAATCGCTGCTGGCGTCCATAGCATCGGCCAACGCGTCAACATCCCGTTCGAGTGTTTTCAGGTCTTTACCTTCTTTTGCCAATTCGAAAATGGCGGTCGCGTAGCGCGAAGCTATGCCACTTGCTATCGAGACTGGTTCGGACACATCTACCCCTTCGGTGTCTTAAGGCCAAAATCTGCCATTCAAACAGATTAAATCAGCCGATGCCCCACAGTTTGGCTGGGCATTCAAATCCGCGTGGGTTTAGCAGAGGAAATTCCGCCTCGCAACAACTTTGAAACTGTTTTCCAGATAAGCAATTCCAGCAAATGCAGGGTTTTTGGCAAGGTGAGACTGATTGTAAGCGGTAAGTTTTGTGCTTAGCCGATAAATTTCAGCGAAACTGAGCGATTCCCCGCACCGGTTGCGCCGGTTTTGCGGCGGGCTTTGCGATACCGTCCAGCACTTTCAACGGGCTTTTCACAGCTTCGGTCAGACCAGGGCGCGTCGGCGCATGGGTTCGTTTGGAAAACTCTGCTATAATGGCGCCACCGACAAACCGAGCCGAGATGAGTCTTCCGTATTTTTCCAGGAACGTGCCGCTTTTCATCCACAATCGTTTATGGGACGGCGGTTGATACAGCGCTGCGCGGTGACGTTCGGGAATAAACTGGTGTTTCTTCAATTGGGCATCCAGTTGCATGGCGCTGTAGGGACGGCCATAGCCGAATGGTGTCGCATCGGTACGCGACCAAAACCCCGCCCGGTTGGGAACGATGACGATCATCTTGCCGCCCGGCCCCAAGACCCGCCAGCATTCATCCAGCAATTCGGTGGGGTTTTCGCTGGTTTCAAGCCCGTGCATCAACAACAGCTTATCGACATGGCCAGTGTCCAGGGGCCAACGGGTTTCTTCACACAGCACGCTGACGTTTTCCATACCGGCAGGCCAATGCATAACCCCCTGAGGTGCGGGCATCAGCCCAATTGTGCGCCGGGCATCCGCCAGATAGGGGCGCATCAAAGGTACGGCGAAACCAAAGCCGACTACGGTCTGACCCTTGGCTTCGGGCCACATATCAATGACTTGATCACGAACAGCCCGCTGCGCGGCACGGCCCAGGCGGGTTCGATAATAGAAATTTCTTAGATCGACCACGTCAAGGTGCATTGCGGCCCGGTCCTGTATCGGTATTCTTCACGCAACCATAGCAAAGCGGAGCCAAAACGCCATGCCATTTGAGATCGTGACGATCCCTTGCCTGTCAGACAATTACGCGTTTCTGCTGCATGCCAACCAAACCGGTGAAACAGCCCTAATCGACGCACCGGAATCCGGGCCCGTATTGCAGGAACTAAAGGCGCGCGGTTGGAAGTTGACGGAAATCTGGCTGACCCATCACCATTGGGACCACATCGATGGGGTTGCCGAGATCAAAGAAGCAACCGGTGCCCAAGTCATTGGCGCAGCAAGCGACGCACAACGACTGCCGCCCCTTAACAAGTCAGTACACGAGGGCAAGGATTTCTCATTCGCCGGGCATCAGGTTCGGGTGTTTGATGTCTCGGGCCACACAATTGGTCATATCGCCTTTTATGTCCCGGATGCGGGCGCGATGTTCACGGCAGACAGCTTGATGGCGCTTGGTTGCGGCCGACTTTTTGAAGGCACGCCGGATCAAATGTGGGCTAGCTTGTTAAAACTTGCCGCGTTGCCTGTTGAAACGCTGGTGTGTTCAGGGCACGAATATACCGCCAACAATGCTGCCTTCGCTGTTACAATTGAACCTAACAACCAGAAATTGGTGCAACGGGTGTCGCATATCGCAAGCTTGCGGAATGCTAAAATGCCGACGGTTCCGTCAACACTGGGCGAAGAACTGGCGACTAATCCATTTTTACGCGCGAATTTACCAGCGCTGAAAACAGCGATAAATATGCAAAATGCTACGGATATTGCTGTTTTCACAGAAATTCGACAGCGCAAGGATGGGTTTTAAACAACCGCCTTAAGAATACCCAATTTCCGGCAATTTTGCTGTTCCTATTTCATCGCATAAATAAATAGTGTGCGAAATTGTTGAGATACCCCTTGAAGCGCGGCGAATAAAACCGAACTTTAAGACATAACAGGCTACCGTTGCGAATGTGGGTCGCTCCATCTTCGCGACTTTGATCAAGGAGCATGAAACATGCCGTCATTTTCAAATACTCTGGAACAGGCAATTCATTCCGCATTGGCGTTGGCAAATGCGCGCAAACATGAATTGGCAACCTTGGAACATTTGTTGCTTTCCCTGATTGATGAACCAGATGCTGCGCAGGTCATGCGGGCCTGTAATGTCAATTTGGATGAATTGCGCAAAACGCTGGTCGGATTTGTTGACGACGATCTGGCTACGTTGATAACCGATGTCGAAGGCAGCGAAGCGGTACCGACCGCGGCCTTTCAGCGGGTGATCCAACGTGCGGCGATCCATGTGCAATCATCTGGCCGCTCAGAAGTAACTGGCGCCAATGTTTTGGTCGCAATTTTTGCGGAACGCGAATCCAATGCCGCGTTTTTTCTGCAGGAACAGGACATGACCCGCTACGACGCGGTGAATTACATTGCCCACGGCGTCGCGAAAGACCCAAACTATGGTGAAACCCGTTCGATTTCCGGTGCGGACGATATTGATGCCGAAATGGCGGAAGATGAAACCGAAGTTAAGGAAAGCGCCTTGGCTAAGTATTGTGTCGATCTGAATACCAAGGCACGTGAAGGCGACGTTGATCCCTTGATCGGTCGCGGATCAGAAGTTGAACGATGTATTCAAGTTTTGTGCCGTCGTCGCAAAAATAACCCGCTGTTGGTGGGCGATCCTGGCGTGGGTAAAACGGCCATTGCCGAAGGATTGGCGCGCAAAATCATCAGCGGTGAAACACCAGAAGTTTTGGCTGAAACAACGATCTATTCGCTTGATATGGGCGCACTATTGGCCGGAACCCGTTATCGCGGTGATTTTGAGGAACGCCTGAAGGCGGTTGTCACCGAACTGGAAGCGCATCCTGACGCCGTTTTATTCATTGACGAAATACACACAGTTATCGGTGCCGGTGCCACTAGTGGCGGCGCGATGGACGCGTCTAACCTGCTGAAACCAGCATTGCAGGGCGGCAAACTGCGCTGCATGGGGTCAACCACGTATAAAGAATTTCGTCAGCATTTTGAGAAAGATCGCGCATTGGCCCGGCGTTTCCAAAAGATTGATGTCAACGAACCTTCGCTGGATGATACCGTGAAAATCTTGCGGGGCCTGAAGCCCTACTTTGAAGAACATCACGAGATTAAATATACGGCGGACGCCATTCGCAGCGCCGTCGACCTGGCGTCGCGTTATATCCATGACCGTAAACTGCCGGATAAAGCCATCGACGTGATTGATGAAGCGGGTGCTGCGCAGCATCTGGTGCCGGAATCCAAACGCCGCAAAACTATTGGGACCAAAGAAATTGAAGCGGTCGTTGCGAAAATCGCGCGTATTCCGCCCAAAAACCTTAGCAAAAACGATGCTGAGGTACTGAAGGATCTAGAAGTTTCACTGAAACGGGTGGTTTTTGGCCAGGATGAGGCGATCACAGCACTTAGTTCTGCAATCAAATTGTCCCGCGCCGGGCTGCGGGAACCCGAAAAACCCATCGGCAACTATTTGTTCGCCGGACCAACGGGCGTTGGCAAGACAGAAGTTGCACGCCAATTGGCAGACACATTGGGTGTCGAATTGCTGCGGTTCGATATGTCGGAATACATGGAAAAACACGCGGTTTCGCGCCTGATCGGTGCGCCCCCTGGCTATGTTGGCTTTGATCAGGGTGGCATGTTGACCGATGGCGTAGATCAGCATCCCCATAGTGTATTGCTGTTAGACGAAATCGAAAAGGCGCATCCGGATGTCTACAATATCCTGTTGCAGGTCATGGATCACGGCAAACTGACCGACCACAATGGCCGTCAGGTCGATTTCCGCAATGTTATCATCATCATGACCACAAATGCCGGTGCCTCTGAACAAGCCAAGGCCGCAATTGGTTTTGGCCGCGATCGGCGCGAAGGTGAAGACATGGCCGCGATTGAACGGACGTTTACGCCTGAATTCCGCAATCGGCTGGATGCAGTGATCGGTTTTGCGCCACTGTCAAAAGAGGTGATCCTGCAAGTCGTTGAGAAATTCGTTTTGCAGCTTGAGGCGCAGTTGATGGACCGGAACGTTCAAATTGAACTATCAAAACCGGCCGCCGAATGGTTGGCGGACAAAGGCTATGACGACAAAATGGGCGCGCGCCCATTGGGCCGTGTCATTCAAGAACACATCAAAAAGGCGCTGGCCGAAGAATTATTGTTTGGCAAGTTAACCAAAGGTGGGTTGGTCAAGGTCGGCGTCAGGGATGGCAAGATAAATCTGATAATGGAACAGCCGCAGACCAGACAAATAGCCCCTAAAAAGAAACCACCTTTGCTGACGGCTGACTGATTTCTACAAAATCCGTCTAAAGCGTTCCACAAAAAATAATCCCGCATTTGTCAGACACAAGTGCGGGTTT
>CAXMPY010000086.1:0-9198 GCA_964195275.1 uncultured Paracoccaceae bacterium | reverse complement strand
AGTCAGAATTTGTATCGGGTGATGTCGATACTGGTTTGATTGGGCGCATTTTGGCAGATTTGACGGTGCAGGAATTACCGCCGTCAGAAGTTAAAGCACTGGCATTGCTAACAACAGCCGGTCTGGGCGTTTCTATTAACGAAACCTCTGGGTTTGCGTTATGGGGGCCATTGCGACACCAAATCAATCTTGTGTATCGCGATCAGGAATTTTGCGGCTCTGTCGCTTTGGACCGACCCGGTGCCGGAACGGTTAAAGTTGACGGCGAAGAATTTTCATTTTTGCTGGACAATGGCAATTGGCGTTTGGCCAGCGGCCACCACGAAATGCGGGTATTTCAGTTGGGCAAAGATCTAAGCATATTCGCAGCGGTTACCTGGCATTTTGAAATTCCAGATCCATTAAATGTGTCGGTTTCAGTGTCCGTTGACGACAATCAAATTACCGCCCCGATGCCCGGATTGATTAAAGAAGTGTATGTTGCGGCCGGTGCTTTGGTTTCGACAGGTGACCCGGTACTGGTACTGGAAGCCATGAAAATGGAGCATGTTTTGACCGCCCCACGTACCGGAATAATTGCCGAAACATTGGTTAAAACCGGAGATCAGGTTGCAGCAACGGCCTGTCTGATGACGTATCAAGAAGAAACCGAATGATCCGGTCGTGCCATTACCATCAAACCAGATCGGTGCGCGTGTTAGGGCAATTGCATAAACTATATTTGGAGGAATTTGAATATTCCTTAAGAATTGAATTCAACGAGCACTGGAATGTCTGATCAGGTCGACATTTTCGAAGTGGGGCCACGCGATGGTTTCCAAAACGAAGCACGCGCCATTCCAACAATTGAAAAAATTGCCCTGATTGATGCGCTTTCGACCGTCGGTTTTCAGCGTATCGAAGTGGCCAGTTTTGTGAACCCCAAACGCGTGCCGCAAATGGCAGATGGTGCGCATGTTCTGGCCGGGATACAGCGTAATCCACGGGTGAGTTACGCAGCACTTACGCCCAATATGCGCGGTTTCACGCAGGCAGTTGCCGCACGTTCTGATGAGATCGCCGTTTTTGGGTCGGCCTCTGAAGGATTTAGTCAGGCCAATATAAATTGTTCGATTTCTGAAAGTATTGAACGGTTTCGTCCGGTAATTCAGGCAGCGATAGACGCGAAAATGCAAGTTCGCGGGTATGTTTCCTGCGTTACCTATTGCCCCTATGACGGGCTAACGGACCCTGGACAAGTTGCCCATATGGCCAGCCAGTTGTTTGATTTGGGGTGTTATGAAATATCGTTGGGGGACACGATCGGCAAGGGTACGCCCGAGCGAATTCAAACCATGTTGGAGGCGGTTACAGGGCGTGTACCTGCCGAAAACCTCGCAGGTCATTACCACGATACAGATGGTATGGCGCTGGACAATGTAGCGGCTTCACTTGATTTGGGTGTGCGGGTTTTTGACAGCGCCGTCGGGGGTCTTGGCGGCTGTCCTTTTGCCCCGGGTTCACCGGGCAATGTCGCAACACTGGCTGTCCATGATCGAATAATTGAGCTTGGCTTTCGCACCGGACTGGACCGCGAAAACCTGACTTTGGCAACAAAGATGGCAAATCAAATTATCCAGCGCTAAATTTTTGCAGCAAACAATTTCAACTTGATTGAAAGATTGGGCAACACGTGAACCAAACAATTCGAATAACGACCGATACCCAGGGCGTGGCGACCGTAACCCTGAACGTGCCGAAAAAACACAACGCCATGTCTGCCGCCATGATTGCCGAAATGACAGATGCCGCTACCGCATTGAGCAATGATCCTGACATTCGGGTGGTTGTTCTGACAGGGGCAGGCGCCAGTTTTTGCGCCGGTGGTGATTTGAACTGGATGCAGACCCAGATGGCGGGCGATGACGAAATGCGGGCCGACGCCGCCAAATCGATTGCGATGATGCTGTATCAATTGAATACCATGCCCAAGCCTTTAATTGGTCGAATAAACGGCAATGCATTTGGCGGTGGCGTCGGGTTGGCGTCGGTTTGTGATGTGGTTGTTGCAGACAGCACCGCTAAATTTGGGCTGACCGAAACCAGGCTGGGGCTAATACCCGCCACCATCGGGCCCTATGTTATTGCCCGTATGGGCGAAGGGCGCGCGCGTCGCGTGTTCATGTCCAGCCGAATTTTTGATGTCAACGAGGCGATCAAACTAGGGTTGGTTCACCACCAAGTCAGAGCCAAGGATATCGATGATGCAGTTGCCGGGGAAATTGCCCCCTATCTGTCCTGTTCGCCAAACGCCGTTGGCGCTGCCAAAGCGCTTGCACGTAGCCTTGGGCCCATAATTGATGATGCTGTAATTCAGAAATCTATCAATGCATTGGTCGCACAGTGGCAAACCCCGGACGCCGCCGAAGGTATCGCCGCGTTCTTTGAAAAACGCGCCCCCACATGGGTGAAATAATATCTACAAATCTAGCAGGCGCTAAACAAACCAGCGGGCCGGATTTTGCCGCCCGCAAAAGCATTACCATTGGTTGACCCTGTCCCGCCCCAGCGCTACACCCAACCAAGTAAGTTTAGTCGGGCAATTCCCGCATAAGGAGCCATAGGTGCCAGAGCTGCTGTCGGAATACCTTCCCATCGTTATTTTCTTGGCAATAGCCGTTGGACTGGGGCTGGTTTTGATCCTGGCCGCGGTGGTCCTTGCGGTTTCAAATCCGGATCCGGAAAAAATCAGCGCTTATGAATGTGGGTTCAACGCCTTTGATGATGCCCGTATGAAGTTTGATGTTCGGTTTTATTTGGTCGCGATCCTGTTCATCATTTTTGACCTTGAAATCGCATTTCTATTCCCTTGGGCGGTGGCGTTTAAAGATGTTGGTATGGTCGGGTTTTGGTCGATGATGGTATTTCTGGCGGTGCTGACGATCGGTTTTGCCTATGAATGGAAAAAAGGGGCGCTGGAATGGGATTAATGACCGGCGCAAATACCGCCCAAGCCGACAAAGAAGTTACCACGCAAGCTATGGGTCGGGACTTGCAGGACAAGGGTTTCCTGCTGACGTCTACCGAAGATATCATCAACTGGGCCCGTACCGGATCTTTGCACTGGATGACGTTCGGTTTGGCCTGTTGTGCGGTTGAAATGATGCATGCGGCAATGCCACGTTATGATCTAGAACGCTTTGGCACTGCCCCACGTGCATCGCCGCGCCAATCTGATCTGATGATCGTTGCCGGAACACTGACCAATAAAATGGCACCAGCGTTGCGTAAAGTTTATGATCAGATGCCGGAACCACGTTATGTGATTTCGATGGGATCCTGCGCCAATGGTGGCGGATATTATCATTATTCCTATTCTGTGGTGCGCGGATGTGACCGCATTGTTCCCGTGGATGTTTATGTTCCCGGTTGCCCGCCAACGGCCGAGGCCTTGCTGTATGGCACGCTGCAGCTACAGCGTAAAATTCGCCGGACCGGCACGATTGTAAGGTAGCGCGAATGAGCGACGAGTTAAAAGAATTAGCCACCCACATTGAATTGAAGCGCCCAGATTGTGTGCTGGATTGGGATGTGACGTTGGGGGAACTAACGGTTTCGGTCCCGCTTGCCGGGATACACAGTTTTGTCGATTTTCTAAAAACCGATCGGTCTTGCCGGTTTTCTTCCTTAGTTGATATTACAGCGGTTGACTATCCCGGCCGCGATGCGCGCTTTGAATTGGTCTACCATTTCCTGTCGATGTATCAGAACCATCGAATTCGGGTCCGTGTTGCCATGCGCGAAGACGATATGATCGCCTCGATTGTGGATATTCATCCCTCGGCGAACTGGTTTGAACGCGAAGTCTTTGACATGTTTGGCATTCTGTTTTCTGGTCACCCGGATTTGCGTCGTCTGCTGACCGATTACGGGTTTCGTGGTCATCCGCTGCGCAAGGATTTCCCAACCACCGGATATACCGAAGTGCGCTATGACGAGGTGCAGAAACGTGTGGTCTATGAACCCGTCAGCTTAACACAAGAATACCGCCAGTTTGATTTCATGTCGCCCTGGGAAGGGGCCGAATATATCTTGCCCGGTGACGAAAAAGAAGGGGCAGCGAAATGATGGATGGATCCGCCCGCGACGCCCAAACCGGCGAACAGAAAATCCGCAAATTTAACATCAATTTCGGCCCGCAACACCCGGCAGCCCACGGTGTGTTGCGCATGGTGCTGGAACTGGACGGCGAAATTGTTGAACGGGCTGATCCCCATATCGGCCTGTTGCACCGTGGCACCGAAAAATTGATGGAAAGCCGCACCTACCTGCAAAACCTGCCCTATCTGGATCGGCTGGATTACGTGGCGCCAATGAACCAGGAACATGCCTGGTGTATGGCGATTGAAAAACTGACCGGCACCGAAATTCCGCGCCGCGCTAGCCTGATCCGGGTTCTGTTCTGTGAAATTGGCCGGGTGTTGAACCATCTTTTGAACGTCACCACCCAAGCGATGGATGTCGGCGCGCTAACCCCGCCACTATGGGGTTTTGAGGAACGCGAAAAACTGATGGAATTTTATGAACGGGCCAGCGGTGCGCGCTTTCACTCCGCCTATTTTCGACCCGGTGGTGTGCATCAGGATTTGCCCGCTGGCATGTTGGAAGATATCGAAGCCTGGGCATTGCAATTTCCCGCGCGCCTGGATGACATCGATGGTTTGCTAACCGAAAATCGAATTTTTAAGCAGCGCAATGCCGATATTGGCATTATCAGCGAACAAGATATCCTAGACTGGGGATTTTCCGGGGTGATGGTGCGGGGTTCTGGCCTAGCCTGGGATTTGCGCCGCAGCCAACCCTACGAATGTTACGACGAATTTGATTTTCAGATCCCGGTTGGCAAAAATGGCGATTGTTATGATCGCTACCTGTGCCGGATGGCGGAAATGCGCGAAAGCGTAAAGATCATCCATCAGGCGGTGGCAAAACTGCACGACTGCCCTGGCGATGTGCTGACGCGGGGCAAGCTGACGCCACCCAAACGCGCCGATATGAAAACCGACATGGAAAGCCTGATCCACCACTTTAAACTTTATACCGAAGGCTTTCACGTCCCAGCGGGTGAGATTTACGCGGCTGTCGAAGCCCCCAAAGGTGAATTCGGCGTGTACATGGTTTCAGATGGCTCTAACAAACCATACCGTGCCAAGCTGCGCGCGCCCGGGTTCTTGCATTTGCAGGCGATGGACTATGTGGCGACCGGTCATCAATTGGCCGATGTAGCCGCGATAATCGGGACCATGGATATCGTATTTGGCGAGGTGGACCGGTAATGAGTTTTTGTACACGCGCTCCGCATCTTTGTTTTAAAAGTATTCCCGCCGGAGGCACGATTTTTCGCGGAAAAATCGTTTCCCAGACTTTTACAAAGGCTATTTGCTAAATGCTCCGCCGTCTGCACCCCAATCAACCCGACGCCTTTGCGTTCACAGCGGCCAATTTGCATTGGGCCAAAGCGCAGATCACCAAATACCCGAAAACCCGTCAAGCTTCTGCTGTCATCCCACTTTTGTGGCGGGCGCAGGAACAAGAGGGTTGGCTATCGCGCCCAGCCATTGAAGGCATCGCCGATTTGTTGGGCATGGCTTATATCCGGGTGCTGGAAGTCGCCACATTTTACTTTATGTTCCAATTACAACCTGTTGGTTCTGTTGCCCATATCCAGGTTTGCGGCACCACATCTTGCATGATTTGCGGGGCCGAAGACCTGATTGGTGTTTGCAAAGATAAAATAGCAACCAAACCTCATGACATTTCTGCCGACGGCAAATTCAGCTGGGAAGAAGTCGAATGCCTGGGCGCCTGTTCAAACGCGCCAATGGCACAGATTGGCAAAGACTATTACGAAGACCTGACAACAGCGCGCCTGGGTGAGATTATCGATGAACTTGCGGCAGGGCAGGTCCCGACGCCGGGGCCGCAAAATGGCCGATATGCCGCCGAACCACTGGCCGGACTGACCAGTCTGACCGCGCATGAAAGCGGGCGCACACAATATAATATCAGCGCCCAGCTGGCCTATGATTTGCAAGATACAGTCAAACGCATCGATGGCACCGAGGCACCGACGACAACGCCTTGGTTGAACGATGTTGCTAAACCTAAGTCCAAGCCCGCGACGAAAAAGGTGACGACGCCAACTGGTTCCAACGCTGTTAAAGCCAAAAAGCCTCGGACCATGAAATCGGCCCGAAAATCCGGGGCGGATGATCTAAAAATGATCAAAGGTGTCGGACTAAAACTGGAAAACCTACTGAATTCACTTGGTTTTTTCCATTATGATCAGATCGCCAAGTGGACCGTATACGAAACCGTCTGGGTGGACGATAACCTGGAGGGCTTCAAGGGTCGGGCCCGTCGCGATAACTGGGTGGGCCAGGCGAAATCTCTGGCGTCGGGCGGTCAAACCGATTTTTCAAAGCGTGCAAAATATTGACCAGTAAATTCAATGTGACCAAATTAACAGGAGACAAATAATGCAATCTGGTGGCACCGAAAACCGAGGCAAACTATGGGGATGGGCAGCGGCGACTGGGGTTCTGGCCTTTCTGGTCCTGAAGCTTCTGGTCGACTATGATTTTTGGCCCGCGTTGCTTTTGGCAATTTTGATCGGCATTTTGGTCGCGATCCTGATGTGGATCGGATTTTATCGCGATAACGAAGAACCCGATATGGGTTTGGGCGCCAGTACAACTGCAAAAGTCTCTGCTACCAGCGTGCAAGAAGCGGCAAATATTGGTGCGGTTACGAAAAAAGGTGCTGCCGCTGCGGCTAAACCCGCAGCCAAAGCCGAAACCGCACCAGCAGCAAAAGCCAAACCTGCCGCCAAGTCAAAAACTGCGACCAAGTCCAAGCCAGCTGCGAAGGCCAAAACGACGGCCAAGGCGAAGCCAGCGAAAAAGGTACCGGCTGCAAAGTCAGCGGTTAAACCCGTTGCGGCAGATGGCAAACCGGCGCTGTTGAAAAAGGCCCGCGACGGTGGCGGCGACGATTTGAAAGTGATCAAAGGTGTTGGTCCAGGTCTAGAGAAAACCCTGAATGAACTGGGGTTCTACCACTATGATCAGATCGGCGGTTGGCGTAAAAAGGAAATCGAATGGGTCGATGCACGCCTGAAATTTAAGGGCCGCATCGTGCGCGACGGTTGGGTAAAGCAATGCAAATCACTTGCCAAAGGCGCGTAATCGCGCACTAACAGCTTTGCCGTAAACATGTGCCGACAGGTTAGGACCACATCACGTGGGTGATGAAAAAGACATACGGTTGTTGCGAAAAACCCGGATGGTGGCGATTGTGATCGCGCTGACCACCATCGGCTGGTTGCTGGCGCAATTTGTCGGCAAACAGATTGGGCTGGCGGGTCGCTACGCTTTGCTGTTTGATCTTTTTGCACTGGCAGGGTTTTTCTGGGCGCTGGTGGTGACGTATCAGATTTGGCGGCAACGCCGGGAACAATAGGACGAATAAGATGCTGAAAGATCAGGACCGGATCTTCACCAACCTTTACGGTATGCATGACCGCAGCCTTGCCGGTGCACGTTCGCGCGGGCATTGGGACGGCACTGGTAATATCGTCAAAAAAGGCCGCGATTGGATCGTTGACCAGATGAAGGCATCAGGTCTACGTGGCCGCGGTGGCGCTGGTTTCCCAACCGGCCTGAAATGGTCGTTCATGCCCAAAGAAAGTGACGGTCGCCCGGCCTATTTGGTGGTGAATGCGGATGAAAGTGAACCCGGCACCTGCAAAGACCGCGAGATTATGCGCCACGATCCGCACACGTTGATCGAAGGCTGCCTGATTGCTTCGTCCACGATGAACGCGCACGCCTGTTATATCTATCTGCGGGGTGAATACATCCGCGAACGTGAAGCCCTGCAAATCGCCATTGATGAATGTTATGATGCCAGGCTACTGGGCAAAAACGCTGCCCAATCCGGCTGGGATTTTGACCTGTATCTGCATCACGGGGCGGGCGCATATATATGCGGCGAAGAAACGGCGTTGTTGGAAAGCCTTGAGGGCAAAAAAGGCATGCCCAGAATGAAGCCGCCGTTTCCGGCCGGCGCGGGGCTGTATGGCTGCCCGACCACAGTGAACAACGTGGAAAGCATCGCGGTTGTTCCCACGATCCTGCGCCGCGGCCCGGACTGGTTTACAGGTTTTGGTCGCCCCAATAACGCTGGTACAAAATTGTTCGCGATATCGGGCCACGTCAATAATCCTTGCGTCGTTGAAGAAGCAATGTCGATCCCGTTTGAAGAACTGATCGAAAAGCATTGCGGCGGCATTCGGGGTGGTTGGGATAATCTAAAGGCCATCATACCTGGTGGTTCGTCGGTACCTTTGCTGCCCGCCGATATCGCGCGCGAGGCGATCATGGATTTTGATTGGTTGCGCGATCAGCGATCTGGACTTGGCACAGCGGCGGTCATCGTGATGGATCAAAGCACCGACGTTATCAAAGCCATCTGGCGGCTAAGCGCGTTCTACAAACACGAGAGCTGTGGCCAATGCACGCCGTGTCGCGAAGGCACTGGCTGGATGATGCGGGTGATGGACCGTCTGGTGACGGGCGAGGCCGAGGTGGAAGAAATTGACATGCTGCTGGACGTGACAAAACAGGTTGAGGGGCATACGATTTGCGCTCTTGGCGACGCGGCGGCCTGGCCAATCCAGGGGCTGGTGCGGCATTTCCGAGATGAGATTGAAGATCGGATCAAGTCAAAACGATCTGGTCGGGTCAGTGCGGTGGCGGCGGAATAGCGGGTTAGAGGAAATGTGCATTGTTTATCTGGACGAAGAAACCCTTAAGGAACAGGCAAAGATCGATGCGCAAAAGCGGGCGGCCAGATTTGCGCGCTATGGCACGCTAAGCCGAACCGAAATATTCGTTAGCCTGATAGCCCGGGAATTTGCAGAGTTTATGAACAATCTTGACCGGATTAATGGTATGGGAAAAGGCATGCCCGGCTTTGTCTGGATGATGCAAGGGTCCGGTGAACCTGGTACCGGCAACACCGAAAACAACATTGGCGGTGACCCGCAATTGGTGACAAACCTGACCGTCTGGGAGGATGTCAAAAGCCCGGAACAATTCGTCTGGAACACGGCGCATCGGCAGTTTTATGAACGCCGCCACGAATGGTTCGAAGTGA
>CAXMPY010000085.1:0-9216 GCA_964195275.1 uncultured Paracoccaceae bacterium | reverse complement strand
CTTTTGGCTCAATCCGGTCAATCATATGCACTTGACCAGACTGCAACGCCGCCAAGCGGGCAGTTGGGTCATTCAGCGCCAAGACTTCTATCGTATCGGCATGGCCACGGTTGCCAGCGTCCCAATAGTTCTCAAACCGCGTACCAACATGGCGAACACCCGGCTGGTTTTCGGCAACTTTGTAGGGTCCCGTGCCGATACCGGCAGTTGGGTCATCAACGCCACCATCGGGCTGAATGATGATATGATAATCAGCCATCAAATAAGGGAAATCGGCATTCGGGCTTGCCAGCGTCAGCACAACATTATTGCCGTCTACCGCAATGCTTTCGATGCCTTTAACAACACCCAGCGCACCGGACTGCGAATTTTCATCCGAATGGCGATTAATCGTGGCCACCACGTCCTGTGGCGTCAATGTCTTACCATTGTGGAATTCAACACCCTGACGAATGGCAAAAGACCAGGTTTTGGCGTCTGCCGAAGCTTCCACGCTTTCGGCCAGGCGCATATCCAGAGAACCCTCAGGATTAACTTCGACCAAAGTTTCGCCCCAGGCTTTGCCGAACGCAATCATAACGTTTACAGCAAACAGCGCCGGGTCCAGCGTGTCAGACGACGCGCCACCCTGATAGCCAGCCTTTAGCGTACCGCCTTTAACGGCGCCCTGCGCTAGTGCAGCCGAAGACAACACGCTTGTTGCCAACGACGCCGAAACGCCCAGTGCAGCGGCACGGCCCATAAAAGCGCGTCGGTCCATCAGACCGCGCACAACCCGTTTACTCAGATAGTCAAGTTCCTTGGACATTTGATATTCTCCCTAGTTTTTCGGGGCCAGTTATCTGGCCCTCTGATTCTTCCCGTGCAGGATACGCGCAAAAACTGCATTCTTTAAGCACTTATCACCGATCAGAAATTTCCCATCTGGGATTGACCCAGGCTTGCGCATTTTCAGGCGCAAGCGGGGCTTTCCCAAGAATATGATCCGCCATCTTTTCACCAACCATGATTGACGGTGCGTTTAGGTTCCCATTCGTAATGCGGGGGAAAATGGACGAATCCGACACTCTAAGTCCATTTACGCCAATTACCCGCCCTTGGGGGTCAACAACACTGTCCCTATCAGACGCGCGCGCCATGCGACAGGTGCCACAGGGGTGAAATGCACTTTCGGCGTGTTGGCGAATAAATTCATCAATTTCGTCATCGGTTTTCACGTCCTCGCCCGGCTGTATTTCGCGCCCACGATAGGGCGCAAACGCTGACTGCCCTAGAATTTCTCGGGTTACCCGCACGCAATGGCGAAAATCAATCCAGTCCTGTTCATTTGTCATATAGTTAAACCGGATCACCGGCTTGTCCACAGGATCACCAGACGCCAATGTCACCGATCCGCGCGAAGCAGCACGCATTGGCCCGACATGGGCCTGATAGCCATGCCCTTGGGCGGCAGCTTTGCCATCATAGCGCACCGCAATTGGTAGGAAATGAAACTGGATGTCAGGGTATTCAACCCCAGCGCGCGATCGAATAAACCCGGCACTTTCAAAATGGTTTGATGCCCCCAAACCGCCGCGGTTCAGCAGCCAATGCAAACCAGCGCGGCCTTTCCCAATCAGGTTCCAATGCTTAAACAACGTGATCGGTTTCAGGCTTGCCTGCTGGATGTAGACCTCAAGATGGTCCATCAAATTACCACCCACACCGGGGCGGTCAGCGACGACGTCAATGTTGTGGTCTGCCAGATGTTTCGCCGGACCAATGCCCGATAACATCAGAATTTTCGGCGAATTGATCGATGAGGCAGCTACTATCACTTCGCGTCGTGCCTTGATTACTTCTCGCCGTCCGCGCCGATCAACTTCAACCCCGACGGCGCGCCCGTCCTCGATAATTACCCGGCGTGCAAAGCAACGCACCAAATCACAATTCGTGCGTTTCAATGCTGGACGCAAATAAGCGTTTGCCGCCGACCAGCGCCGACCGTGATGGATGGTTGCATCCATCGGCCCAAAACCTTCTTGTTTTTCGCCATTGTAATCCTCGGTGCTTTCAAAACCTGCCTGCACGCCGGCATCAACAAACGCTTGAAACAAAGGGTTCGCCCGTTTGCCACGCTTGACATGCAGTGGTCCGTTATTGCCGCGCCAGGCCGGGTCACCACCCTGCCCGCCACAGTGCCAGTTTTCCATACGTTTGAAATACGGCAACACATCCCCATAGCCCCAACCGGTCGCGCCTGTTTCGGCCCAATGATCAAAATCGCGGGCATGGCCACGCACATAGACCATACCATTAATACTGGATGACCCACCTATGACTTTGCCGCGTGGACAGACCAATTCGCGGTTGCCCAACGCCGGTTCTGGCTGGGATTTAAATCCCCAGTCATACATCCCCATATTCATCGGAAAACTCAGCGCCCCCGGCATCTGGATGAACGGCCCCCGGTCAGACCCGCCAAATTCCAACACCAGCACAGAGTTCTTGCCATCCTCAGACAGCCGATTGGCCAGCGCTGATCCGGCAGAACCCGAGCCGATGATGACAAAATCCGCCTCCATCATGCGCCAGCAACCCGAAGTGGCTCGTAACCCACCATGACGTGTTTTTTATAGGCCGGGCGGTTGGTTAGTCGCTGATAATAGGCTTGGATAATCGGTCTGGATTGGCGCGGTATGTCCATATCGAACCAGCGAAATAATGCGTGCCCGATGACGATATCAGCCAGTGTAAAGTCATCAGACACGACATATTTATGATCCGCGAGCTGACTTTCCAAAATATCCAATCGCTTTTCAAATGCGGCAATGTTGCGTGCCAACTTGGCCTCGTTTCGATCTTTAGCGGCGGTTCGAACCCGCAGCCAAAAAATTGTTACCGTGAAGTCCCCGCTAAACGACGTTTTACCCCATTCAGCCCATACATCTACCGCCGCCCGCGCCACCGGATCGTTCGGCCAAAACGCTTTACCATCACCATAGCGCCCGCCTAAATACCGCAAAATCGCGCAACTTTCCCAAACAGCCAATTCACCATCCCGGATCACTGGCACCAGGCCCTGGGGGTTCAGGGCGCGAAATTCAACGCTATCCAGCCCGCCATATACATGACCGTAATCAAGCTGATCAAACCCAAGTCCAAGTTCGGCCAGACCCCACAGCACAGCCTGCACATTGCTTGACGTTCTGCGGCCATAAACCGTTATGCTATTCTTGTAATTCATTCCGGCCCCTTGGGAATCGCCGACTTTCTTCAAGGACATTCAGGTCCATATGATTGCGCATATAGCGTTCGGACGCTTTCTGAAGCGGCTGATAATCCCATGGAAAATGCGCGCCGTTGCGCAACGCGTCATACACCACCAGTCGTCGGGCCTGCGACGCGCGAATTTCGGCATCAAACGCGGCCATATCCCAACGCTGGTTTACTTTTTCGGCCAATACCCTGACCGTTCCGGCGTGTGCTGCATCCCCTGCCAGGTTGGCCTGTTCATTTGGGTCCGCTTCCAGATCGAACAACATCGGTGCGTCCAGATCACAGTGTACATATTTCCACTTGCCGTATCGCAAACAGACCAGTGGCGCCTCTGATGCTTCTGCCGTATATTCCATTGCCACAGGTGCGTCGCGTTCGGCGCCATTCGCCAGTGCCACCAGAGACTCACCATCAACCCAGGGGGCAATCTCTGCCAAATCCACACCGGCCAAGTCTGCCAAGGTCGGGCACACATCCAACGTCGAAACCGGCGCAGTCACCAAACCCGCCGGCATATCA
This sequence comes from uncultured Paracoccaceae bacterium, assembly GCA_964195275.1. Lineage (GTDB taxonomy): Bacteria > Pseudomonadota > Alphaproteobacteria > Rhodobacterales > Rhodobacteraceae > NVTR01. Next base: position 5,439 of record CAXMPY010000085.1, on the reverse strand, counting down.
GGCGAGGCCACCATCAACGGGACCCGGGCTGCACCTTCGAAAAAGTTCATCTTGAACCAAAGCCCACGTTCACCCAGCATGTCGCCGTGGTCGGATACAAATAAAATTGTTGCCGCTTGCCCAGTGCTTTCAAGTGCGCCTAGCACCTCGCCAATTTTGTCATCCAGATAAGAGATATTGGCGAAATAGGCCCGGCGCGATCGTTTGATATCGTCTTTCGTTATCTCAAACGACCGCCAATCGTTGGCGTCAAATATTCGTTTAGAGTGGGTATCTTGATCATTGTAACTAAGCGCCGGCACTTCAGGCAACAAATGGTCACAATCCTCGTACAAATCCCAAAACTTGCGTCGGGCCACATAGGGGTCGTGCGGATGGGTAAAGCTAACCGTCAGGCACCAGGGCCGGTCATCGCCGCCGCGTGCCAGATCGTACACTTTCTGAACGGCATGAAAGGCAACTTCGTCATCATATTCCAGCTGATTGGTGATCTCGGCAACGCCTGCCCCGGTGACAGACCCCATATTATGGTACCACCACTCGATCCTTTCGCCTGGCTTTCGATAATCTGGCGTCCAGCCAAAATCTGCGGGGTAAACATCCGTCGTCAGCCGTTCTTCAAACCCATGCAACTGATCCGGCCCAACAAAGTGCATCTTGCCGCTAAGACAGGTCTGATAGCCCGCACGTCGCAAATGATGGGGGTAGGTCGGGATGTCAGACGCAAATTCAGCGGCATTATCATAAACCCGCGTGCGTCGTGGCAATTGCCCAGACATAAAACTTGCGCGTCCTGGCGCGCATAGCGGGCTGGCCGTGTAAGCGTTGGCAAATCGTGTCGATTTGGTCGCCAGCGCGCGCAGGTTTGGAGTATGCAACCAGTCGGCGGGGCCATCCGGGAACAGCGTGCCGTTTAGTTGATCCACCATGAAGATCAGTATGTTGGGTTTCTGGTCAGCCATTGATTGGCCAGTTTGGTGCGCCCATCAGTTCAATTGCCGGGATTTGAGGGCGCTCGCACCAAGCGAAAGATCAAGATAATCTGTCACCAGTTGCTTGGCATTCGTCGTATTTGTGCTGTTGTCAAACAGCGCGCTGCGAATATAAATTCCATCAATCATCGCCGCCGTGCTTTGCGCAATTCTGGTGGCGTCAGCGGTACTGACAAGCTGGCGCAACTCATGCACAAGATTGCTTTGCAAACGCTTGGCGTAGATTTTCAGCAATCGGGCGGCACGTGGCGAACGCTGCGCCTCGACATAAAAGACCAACCAGGCTGACACCACATGTTCTTTGAACTGGTCCCGCCCCAATGAAGCCTGAATAATTGCGTCCAGACGGCCACGCGCCGTATTGGATGTTTTCAAACGCCGCCGCACCGATATCCCGAATTCGGTCAGAATATACCGCATCGCCGCCAGAAACAGCGCACTTTTGCTATCAAAATAATAATGCGCCAGCGCCGTCGACATGCCCGCTGATTTCGCAATCTGTCCAACCGTTACATCCAAAGATCCGGCGCGGCCGATTTCCTGGATTGTGGCGTTCACCAGCGCCGCGCGGCGGATCGGTTCCTGTCCTACTTTCGGCAATCTGACCCCCAATTTGGTGTTGTCGAACCAACATGGGAATTTTTTATTGATCCGTCAATCAGAAAAGGTGCCGATCAGACCGCAACTGCTGTGGTGTGGTGCCGAATTCTTCACGGAATGCGCGCGTCATCGAACTGGGGTTGGCATAGCCGCTGCGCACCGCAATCTCGGCGACGCTAAGCCCGGTTTGTTCAACAAAGCGGCGGGCTGCCAGCAGACGGATCCGCCGATAAACTTTTTGCGGACCAGCGCCCAGTTCGCCGTGAAACAACGCCTCAAGACGGCGCGCGCTAAGCCCTAATGTTGCGGCAATCCGGGGAACGGTTACAGGGTCTTCCAGGTTTTCACGCATCATGGCCAATCCGCCCGATACCAGCCGGGTTTTGGGACGCGTGCCGCCCCCCGCGTGGGTTTCCCCCGACATCAGCAGTGCGGCCACTTCCAGCCGCAAGGCTTCACCGTGGGCGTCCCCGATCATACGTAACGCCAGATCAAAGGCCGTCATCGCCCCACCGCACGACCAACGATCGCCATCGATTTCCATCCTTGATCGACGTATGTCCAGATCAGGAAATTTTTCCTGAAAGGCGTCTGTTTCATCCCAATGGATCGTTGCACGACGCCCATCCAGCAACCCGGCGGATGCCAATAGCCAACTGCCCGCGTCCAACCCGACAACAACCTTAAATTTTCGCGCTGCTGCCCGCAAAGATCGGGCATTGGCCGGGGTGGCCAATTCACGAAATTCATAGCTTGGCATCACGAACAGATAATCCCCGGCTGATGCATCCGACAAAGTGGTGGCAACTGTCACCGGCAACCCGCTGGATGACGTAACAGGGGCGCCATCCAGCGACATAAATTCCCACTGATAGGCGCGGCGCCCCAAGAACGTATTGGCCGCGCGCAAAGGTTCAATCGCATTGGCAAGGCAATGGTTTGAAAATCGGTCAAACAACAACACGCCGACTTTTTCCGGGTTTTTTGGTGATATCTGCCAACTTCGCATGAATTTGATATGATACCGCACGATTGGATAATTCAAGCGCCATATCCTTGTGCGAACAAAACCCTGGCGGAGACCACGATGCCCCTTGAAATGAATCGCGATGTTTTCATCACATGCGCCATCACGGGTTCTGGTAGCTCGCAGGATCGCAGCCCCCATGTTCCCCGCTCACCCGAACAAATCGCTGACAGTGCAATCGCGGCTGCCCGCGCCGGCGCTGCTGTTGTTCACTGCCATGTGCGCGACCCTGAAACCGGCATACCCTGCCGCGATCTGGCGTTGTACCGCGACGTCACAGACCGCATTCGGGCGTCCGATGTGGATGTTGTGCTGAATTTAACGTCCGGCATGGGTGGTGATCTAGTGTTTGGCAAACCCGATGCGCCGCTGCCGTTGGGGGAAGGTACCGATATGGCCAGCGCTGCTGATCGTGTCGCCCATATTACCGAATGCTTGCCGGAAATCTGCACGTTGGATTGCGGCACGATGAATTTCGCCGAAGCCGATTACGTCATGACCAACACCCCCGGCATGCTGGCCGAGATGGGAACCATGATGACAAAACTTGGGGTCAAGCCGGAGATCGAAGCTTTTGATACCGGTCATTTGTGGCTCGCTAATCAGCTGGTGAAAGACGGCGTTTTAGACAGCCCTGCCTTGGTGCAGCTGTGCATGGGCGTGCCCTGGGGGGCGCCGGATGATCTGAACACATTTATGGCAATGGTGAACAATGTGCCGTCTGACTGGACATGGTCAGCCTTTTCAATTGGCCGCAATGAAATGGCCTATGTGGCGGCGGCGGTTTTGGCAGGTGGCAATGTGCGGGTCGGGCTGGAAGACAACCTTTGGCTGGCCAAGGGCGAATTGGCAACAAACGAAGCGCTGGTGGACCGCGCGGTTTCGATTATCCAAGCAATGGGTGCCCGCGTCATTGGCCCGGACCAAGTCCGTGCCAACCTTGGGCTCACCAAACGCATGCCCACAATATGACCGCGCAGCGTATCGTTATCAGCGCCGGGGCCGCGGGCATCGGCCGCGCTGTCGCCGAGGCATTTTTGGCCGCTGGTGCTCAAGTTGCGATCTGCGATATCGATGCGGCGGCAGTGGCCCAATTTCGGTCCGTCCGTCCAGACGCCATCGCCCATGTCGCCGACGTCACGTCCGAGGCGCAGATGAATGGATTTTTGGATACAGTGCAGGCGGATTTCGGCGGCGCTGATGTGGTTTTTGCCAATGCCGGAACCGGCGGCCCCGCCGGGTTGATCGAAAACCTTGCGTTTGCCGACTGGCAGGCCTGCCTGGCCGCCAACCTAAGCGGCGCTTTTCTGATGTGCCGGTGGGCAGCCCAGGTAATGCGGCCCCAGGGCACCGGTTTGATCGTCCTTTCTTCGTCAACCGCCGGACAGTTTGGCTATCCACACCGCAGCCCCTATGCATGCGCCAAATGGGGCGTGATCGGGCTCATGAAAACGCTGGCAATGGAACTGGGCCCTGCGGGCATCCGCGTCAACGCCATATGCCCCGGTTCAGTACAGGGTCCGCGCATGGAACGGGTGATCGCCAAGGAAGCCGCCGCCAAAGGCGTGTCGCTTGACCAGGCTCGCGCAGCCCACGTTAACAGCGTCTCGATGAAAACTTGGATCGATGCCGAAGATATCGCCGCTATGATTCAGTTTCTGGCGACACCTGCCGGGGCGAAAATTTCCGGCCAGGCGCTGGCCATTGACGGCCATACCGAAAGCTTAACTAGATGACCAAAACGGCGGCAATCATCGGCGGTGGCGTCATCGGCGGTGGCTGGGCTGCGCGCTTTTTGCTGAACGGCTGGGACGTGGTCCTGTACGATCCCGATCCCGATGCCACCCGTAAAATCGGTGAAGTTCTCAGCAACGCACGCTACGCTTTGCCCATGTTATACGATGTGGCGCTGCCTGCCGAAGGCGCGCTGACCCATGCCGATACCCTTGCCAAGGCCGTGAAAAACGCCGACTGGATTCAGGAAAGCGTGCCTGAGCGCCTTGATTTAAAGAACAAGGTTTTCGCCGAGATCGAGGCCCATGCGCCCCGCGAGACCATAATCGGTTCTTCCACTTCGGGGTTCAAACCATCGGAACTGAATATCGATATGAAGACGCCAGATCGGTTGATGGTTACACATCCATTCAACCCGGTCTATCTGTTGCCGCTGGTCGAGGTTGTTCCGGCCATCCAAACCACCGAAAGCGCGGTACAATGCGCGATGGCCACCTTAACATCGCTTGGTCTGCACCCTTTGCGTATCCGCCGCGAAATTGACGCCCATATTGCCGACCGTTTTCTGGAAGCGGTCTGGCGTGAAGCCCTATGGCTGATCAAAGACGGTATTGCGACAACCGAAGAAATCGACAACGCCATTCGCTATGGTTTTGGCCTAAGGTGGGCGCAAATGGGTCTGTTTGAAACCTACCGCATCGCCGGCGGCGAGGCTGGCATGAAACATTTCATCGAACAGTTCGGCCCTGCCTTGAAATGGCCCTGGACCAAATTGATGGATGTTCCGGAATTGACGGATGAATTGGTCAACATGATCGCCGATCAGTCCGATGCGCAATCCGGCGCCTTCACCATCCGCGAATTGGAACGGCAGCGCGACGAGAACTTGGTCGGTATTCTGCGCGCGCTGAAAGCCCGCGGTTCAGGGGCCGGGACGCTGGTGAACGACCACGAGGCAACGCTTGCCCCTGTCCCGGTCACAAACCAAAGTGGCGGATCAGTGACAGTGATAAATCGCACGGTTCCCGTGGATTGGACGGATTATAACGGCCATATGAACGAAAGCCGGTACGGGCAAGTTTTCTC
>CAXMPY010000084.1:0-9249 GCA_964195275.1 uncultured Paracoccaceae bacterium | reverse complement strand
CGTTCCGTTTTGCACAGAACATGATCCGGTTTGGCCAAATTTCATTTTCCAAAGTGACCGCAATTCGTGGCTGCCAAGTGTTCAGAAATCGCCGCAGGCTGGCCGCGTTATCCAATGGCGCAAGTCGGGCGTGCAGCCGGGTATGTTTCCAGCCCTGAACCATTGCGCGCGCTGTAACAGTATTGCAGGTAACAACGATATTCAGTTTGTCGTATTGTTTCAGCATATTATGCAAGATCTCGCGGGCTGACGTCAGCTCGCCCAGGGATGCGCCATGCAACCATATGGCACTGTGCGGCGCGCCCGCGACGTCGGGAAACCCAAGGCGTTCAGAAATGTCAGCGCGGGTTTCTGGCCCCACCAGCATACGGATTGCCAACTTTGCAATTATGAAGGGCAATAGCAGAACAACGATTAAGCGGTAGATGCGCAATTTTGAACCTGTTTAGCTGGCAGCGCGACCCTAGTGTTTGTCTGCATTCCAGACAAGCGCTGACGGATTGATTGATACATTTACGGCCAGCGGTCCTTGCGTCTTGGGATCGCGCGGCCAATTTCTACTACTTAATGGGGGTGTTTAGCATCACCTGAGCACGAGGGCCGTTGACCCCGGCGACATCGATGCCATGACCACGAACATTTGGGCCAACAAAAGTCAGCAACAGGTGGCCTGGATGATTGCGAACTGCGCCAACCAAATATTCACGCCAAGTTACGTGAACAAGTGTTATATTTCTTAGGATTTTAACAGCGAATGGCGGCTTCATCTTTGCCGTGCTTTGAACCAATTGGAGCGGGCGAAGAGATTCGAACTCTCGACCCTAACCTTGGCAAGGTTATGCTCTACCCCTGAGCTACGCCCGCGTCCGTTTGGTTAGGGGGGGATATAAACTCTACTACCCATCCGCAAGAAGAAAATTGCCGTGCATGGTGTATTGGCAGACAAATATAGCCCTATCAAGCTGGCGATTGAGTGGCGATTGGTATTGGGTGAATGTGCGCGGGGTTCACCACAGGCAATGGTCTATTTGCAGACCTGAAAAATTGGTCGCGATCTGAAATCGCTGGTTTTTCGCGGTTCAGTCGGTAATCGGCCCGCTGCCAACACGCGGGATCGGCCGTGCACCATCGGAAACGGCCAGGCAAAACACAATCTCGTCGGCGCGAGGGGCATCGGCAACCATGATGGTCATGGTATCAAAATGCGCAAAAGACCAGGCCTCGTCCTTATGCCCAAGCGGCAAATCAATTGGCGCACCCAGAGCCGCAACTTTGACGTTTGAGGGTATCAGTGCTTTGCCACCGCCCACAGCCGCGCGCATCGGTTTGCCCAGTTTGGGGTGAATCATTGCGCCACCATGCTCTAGATCCCCGGCAACACCAACAATGGCCGCTTTGCCATAGCTGATTGGCAGGTGGGCAAGCATTTTGACGGCGTCTTTCGCCAGCTTATCACCAAGATTGCCGCCCATGACGAATAGTACCGACAAATCTTCGGCAAATCGGCCAGCATAGGGGTTTTGGACCACCGCCACCGCAGCAACCCGGGTAATTGGTTCGCAAGGTTCACCAAAGCCGTCGGTTTCAATGGTTTCTTTGATTAAAAGTGTCTTACGAATTTTCATTATTTCCCCATGCAACAACTTAGTCGTCGGCTTCCAGTTCAACCAACAAATCTTTCGCGTCAATCTGGGCGCCCGGCGTCACATGCACGGCTTTGATCGTGCCGTCCCGATCAGCATGGATGCCGGTTTCCATTTTCATCGCTTCAATGGTCAGCAACAGATCACCCTGTTTCACATCCGAATTGGCGGTCGTGGCGACGGTTGCCACCACACCGGGCATTGGTGCGCCAATATGGTCTGGGTTTGCTGCATCTGCTTTGGGGCGGCTGGCTGTTGTGGCTTTGGCTTTGCGGTCTGGCACCCGGATCACCCGGGGCTGACCGTTGAGTTCGAAAAATACCCTTACTTCGCCAACTTCATCAACGTCGCCCACGGTTTGACAGCGAATTTCAAGGGTTTTGCCGGGGTCAATTTCGGCGGTAATCTCTTCGCCATTTTCCATGCCGTAGAAAAAGTTTTTCGTCGGCAGGGCGCGAACCGGGCCATAGGAGCGATGCCGGCCCATGTAATCGAGGAATACTTTCGGATACATCAGATAACCGTTCAGATCTTCACCATCGACCTTAAAGCCATCCAGTTGGGTTGAAATTTCGGCGCGTGTGGCCTCAAGGTCAACCGGTTCCAGATGTTTTCCAGGCCGGGTAACGGATGGCTTTTCGCCCTTTAGCACCTTATTGACGATGCCTGCTGGCCATCCGCCCGGGGGCTGGCCCAAATTACCCCGCATCATGTCGATCACACTGTCGGGAAAAGCAACATCGGTGCCGGGGTCTTGGACTTCGGCGCGGCTTAAGCCCTGACTGACCATCATCAAGGCCATGTCACCAACGACCTTTGATGACGGGGTAACCTTGACGATATCGCCAAACATCTGGTTGGCGTCAGCATAGGCTTGCGCCACCTCGTGCCAGCGTTCTTCCAGGCCTAAACTGCGCGCCTGCGCCTTTAGGTTGGTGAACTGACCGCCGGGCATTTCATGCAAGTAAACCTCGGAAGCGGGCGCCTGCAGCCCGCTTTCAAAGGCGGCGTACTGATGGCGTACGGCCTCCCAATAATTTGACACTTCGCGAATGGCGCTGATGTCCAGGCTGGTGTCGCGGTCAGTGTGCTTTAGCGCCTCGACAATAGAACCCATGCAAGGCTGCGATGTACCGCCTGATAAGGCATCCATCGCTACGTCAACGGCATCAACACCAGCTTCTGCTGCCGCCAAAACAGTCGCCGCTGACAGCCCAGATGTATCATGTGTGTGGAAATGGATTGGTAGGCCAACCTCTTGCTTTAGCTGTTTGATCAATTCGCGCGCCTGGGCAGGTTTTAGCAGCCCGGCCATGTCTTTTAGACCCAGAATATGCGCCCCGGCATCGCGCAGTTCGTGCCCCATGCCAACATAATATTTCAAGTCATATTTGGAACGATCGGGGTCAAAAATATCGCCAGTATAACAAATTGTACCTTCACAAACCTTGCCAGCATCCACCACGGCGTCCATGGCGACGCGCATGTTTTCAACCCAGTTCAAGCTGTCAAACACCCGGAAGACGTCAACACCCGAGGTCGCCGCCTGTTTCACAAATGCCTGCACGACATTGTCCGGGTAATTGGTGTAGCCGACCCCGTTCGATGCGCGTATCAGCATCTGGGTCAGCAGGTTCGGCATCCGGGTTCGCAGGTCGCGCAGGCGCTGCCAGGGGCATTCCTGCAGGAACCGATAAGCCACATCAAACGTGGCACCGCCCCAGCATTCAACGCTAAACAGTTGTGGCAGATTGGCGGAATAGGTTGGGGCGATTTTGATCAGGTCGATCGATCGCATGCGGGTTGCCAACAGGGATTGGTGGCCGTCGCGCATGGTTGTATCGGTGATCAGCAGTTGTTTCTGTGCGGCCATCCAATCGGCAACCGCCTGGGGACCTTTGTCCTCCAAAATTTGCCGGGTGCCAGGCGCGCCAAATTTTGACCGGGCTTCGGGAATGCGGGGTTTTCGGGCCTCGGCATGGGGTTTGGGACGGCCTTGGGTTTCTGGATGCCCATTTACGGTGATGTCAGCCAAATAAGTCAGGATTTTCGTCGCCCGGTCGCGGCGTTTTTTGAAGATGAACAGATCCGGAGTCTGATCAATAAATTTGGTGTGGTATTCGTTGTTCAGAAACATCGGATGTTTCAGCAGGTTTTCCACAAAGGCGATATTGGTTGATACCCCGCGAATACGAAATTCGCGCAGGGCCCGGTCCATTCGGGCGATTGCAGCCTCGGGCGTTGGCGCCCAGGCGGTAACTTTTTCAAGCAAGCTGTCGTAATATCGGGTGATGACCGCGCCGGAATAGGCAGTGCCGCCATCCAGCCGAATGCCCATGCCGGTGGCGCCCCGATAGGCAGTGATGCGGCCATAATCGGGGATGAAATTGTTGGTGGGGTCCTCGGAGGTGATCCGGCATTGCAACGCGTGACCGTTCAGTCGCACATCAGCCTGGGACGTGGTGCCAGTAGCGTCGGCCAGTGATTTGCCCTCGGCGATCAGGATTTGCGCGCGAACGATGTCGATGCCGGTGACTTCTTCGGTGACGGTGTGTTCCACCTGCACACGCGGGTTCACTTCGATGAAGTAAAATTCATCATTGTCCATATCCATCAGGAATTCGACGGTACCAGCGCATTCATAATTTACGTGGGCGCAGATTTTGCGCCCTAGATCGCACAATTTTTCCCGCTGTGCCTGCGTTAGGTAAGGGGCAGGGGCCCGTTCAACGACCTTTTGGTTGCGCCGTTGCACCGAACAGTCCCGTTCCCATAGGTGATAAATTTCGCCAAAACTATCGCCCAGCACCTGCACTTCGACATGGCGCGCCCGCAGAATCATCTTTTCCAGATAACCTTCGCCATTGCCAAAGGCGGCTTCGGCCTCGCGCCGGCCTTCTAGCACTTTGGTTTCAAGTTCATCGGCCGCATCGATTGGTCGCATCCCGCGACCCCCGCCGCCCCAACTGGCCTTGAGCATCAAGGGATAGCCAACCGCAGCGGCCTGTTTGGCCACTAACGCCATGTCATCGCCCAACACTTCGGTTGCCGGGATGACCGGCACCCCGGCAGCAATTGCCACCTGACGGGCTGATGCTTTGTCGCCCAAGGCGCGCATGGTGGCGGCTTTGGGCCCGATGAACTTCAGGCCGTTGGCATCACAGGCGTCAACAAAATCAGGGTTTTCCGACAGCAGACCATAGCCCGGATGAATGGCGTCCGCACCACATTGCAGCGCCACGCGGATAATTTCGGTGATGCTAAGATACGCGGCGACGGGGCCTAGACCTTCGCCGATGCGGTAAGCTTCGTCGGCTTTGAAACGGTGCAGCGAAAGTTTGTCTTCTTCGGCAAATACCGCAACTGTGCGTTTGCCCATTTCATTGGCCGCCCGCATCACACGAATGGCAATTTCGCCCCGGTTGGCGATCAGAATTTTTTTGAATTCAGGCATCGGCAGCTCCGCGAATTGGGTAATGCTGCATTGCAGTATACCGGGAAAGTGTGGGAATCAATGTCGGGATGGTTTGGCAAATCTGATTGCGGCGTGGCCCGTGCCACGTCGCGGTGCCTGCGGCGCGGATGTTTTTGAAAATAAGAATGTGATCAGATCAGTCGATTATGTGCTTCAGTTGGCCTTGTTATCCCCAGTTGCCCCATATTTGAGATCAAATCGGCTTTTAGTATTTCGGCAACATGGTTCGCGCCGGTCTTGCCCAGGGCTGCCAGCCCGTAGTGAAACCCACGCCCCAGCATGACAAAATCCGCACCATGCGCAAATGCACGTAATAAGTCCAAACCGCCTTCGATCCCGCTGTCAAAAATCAGCGGGAAATCGGGGCCCACAGCTTTTCGAATGGGGCCAAGTGCTGTTAGCGAGGCCGGGGCGGCGGCCAATTGTCGGCCCGCATGGTTTGAAACCCAAACCGCTTGCACACCTTCGGATTTCAGGCGCGTGGCATCCTGGGCATCAAGAACTCCTTTGACAATAAGATTTCCAGGCCAAGCCGCGCGCAGTCGTTTTAGGTAATCCCAATCGGGTGATGTTCGCAGCAGATATCCAGCATGTTGGGTTGATGACCGATGCCCCGTGTCGCTGGTAAATTCCTCAATGAAGCGCAGTCTTGGCATGCCGTGCCGCGCCATACCCAGGGCCCATGCCGGGCAAAGTGCCACTTGTGCCAACAGGCGCGGCGTCAGAACCGGCGGTGTGCGCAGCCCGGATCGGGTTTGCCGTTCGCGGCGGCTGGCGACAGGGACATCGACCGTTAATATCAGCGTGTGAAATCCGCTGTCTTTGATCCGGGTTAGCATTGCGTTCAGAATGTCGGGGTCGCGCGACGGGTATAGTTGGAACCAGCCGTTGCCATTCGCGTGCGGGCCAACGGTTTCAGGTGTTTGCGCGGCAACTGTTGACAGGCAAAACGGGATTGACTGCTGCGCGGCAACAGTTGCCAGCAGGCATTCCGCATTTGGCCAGACCAACCCCGACATGCCCACAGGGGCGATGCCAAATGGGACACTGTAGGTCTGGCCAAGAAAATTCGTGGCCAGTTCTGGAACAATTTCCCCGTGCAAAACCGATGGCCGCAACAACACTTGTTCCAGCGCTGCCCGATTGCGCCGTTGTGTAGCCTCATTTCCGGTGCCGCTGTCCAGAAACTCCCAAACGAATTTTGGCAAGCGGCGTCTGGCACGGGCGCGCAAGTCAGTTAGTGCTGGGTATCGGCTGTGCAAATCCATAATTGGATTCTAGGCGAATGTTAAATTTTGGCAACTGCAACAATGGGAACATAGTGGGAACACCCCTTTTCCTTTTGGACTTATATGAATATGGTCGCGGCCATGAACGGAATTGATGAAAACGATGCGTTTGAAACGGCGGGCGCACCGTCGCTGTCAGCGCAGGCAATGGCGGCGCGTCCAACTGGCTATCTGGACGACTTGAACCCGGCACAACGCGATGCGGTCGAGGCACTGGACGGCCCGGTACTGATGTTGGCGGGCGCGGGTACTGGCAAAACCAAAGCGCTGACCACGCGCATTGTGCATTTGTTGAACACGGGCCGGGCGCGACCCAATGAAATTCTGGCCGTGACGTTCACAAACAAAGCCGCCCGTGAGATGAAGAACCGCGTAGGTGGCATGCTGGACGAAACGGTGGAAGGCATGCCGTGGCTGGGCACGTTTCACGCAATTTGTGTTAAGCTGCTGCGACGTCACGCCGAGTTGGTGGGACTGAAAAGCAATTTCACTATTTTAGACACAGACGATCAGGTGCGATTGCTGAAACAACTGATCGTTGCCTCTGATATTGATGAAAAACGCTGGCCGGCCCGACAACTGGCGCATCTGATTGATGGCTGGAAAAACCGGGCCTGGACGCCCGACAAAGTGCCATCGGCCGATAGTGCCGCCTTTAACAATCTGGGCACCGAACTTTATGAGCAATATCAGACCCGTCTGAAGGTTCTGAACGCGGCTGATTTCGGCGATCTGTTGATGCATGTGGTAACGATCCTGCAAACGCAACCTGACGTGTTGGCGCAATATCAACGCTGGTTTAAATACATCTTGGTCGATGAATATCAGGATACCAATGTGGCGCAGTATCTATGGCTGCGGCTGCTGGCGGCGGATCACAAAAACATCTGCTGTGTTGGCGACGATGACCAGTCGATCTATGGCTGGCGCGGGGCCGAAGTGGGCAATATCCTGCGGTTTGAAAAGGACTTTCCCGGTGCCAAGGTGGTGCGTCTGGAACAGAATTACCGATCCACCCCGGATATTCTGGCCGCTGCTTCGGGGGTGATATCGGGCAACGCCGACCGGCTGGGCAAGGAGCTTTGGACCAAAGCCAAAACCGGCGAAAAGGTGCGCCTGATCGGCCATTGGGACGGTGAGGAAGAGGCGCGCTGGATCGGTGAAGAAGTTGAAGCCATACAGGGTGGCACGCGGCAGTTGAACCCAATGTCATTGGATGACATGGCGATATTGGTCCGCGCCAGCCACCAAATGCGGGCGTTCGAGGATCGGTTCCTGACCATTGGCCTGCCTTACCGTGTCATCGGTGGGCCACGGTTTTATGAACGTTTGGAAATCCGCGATGCGATGGCTTATTTTCGGGTCGCCACCAGCCCGGATGACGATTTGGCGTTTGAGCGGATCGTGAACACCCCCAAACGGGGTGTTGGTGGTAAGGGCTTGCAGACATTGCAGATTACCGCCCGTCAAAACGGTGTTTCGCTGTTGGAAGGCACAAGGCTGGCACTGGAAAACGGTGATGTTAAGGGCAAAGCCAAAACCGAATTGGCCAAATTATTGGCCGGTTTTGACCGTTGGCGCAGTCAAATCACCGATGCGCAACGATCCCATATAGAACTGGCCGAAATCATCCTCGAAGAATCTGGCTACACCGAGATGTGGCAAAATGACAAAACCCCCGAGGCACCGGGGCGGTTGGAAAACCTAAAGGAACTGGTCAAGGCGTTGGAAGGTTTCGACAATCTGCAAGGTTTCCTAGAACACGTCGCGCTGATCATGGACAACGAAACCGACGCGGATGAACCCAAAGTGTCGATCATGACACTGCATGGCTCCAAAGGGCTTGAATACCCCGCTGTGTTTTTACCGGGCTGGGAAGACGGGCTGTTTCCCAGCCAGCGCAGCATGGATGAAAGTGGGCTGAAAGGCTTGGAAGAAGAACGCCGGCTGGCCTATGTCGGCATCACCCGGGCCGGGGAAGTTTGCACCATTTCATTCGCCGCCAACCGAATGGTCTATGGCCAATGGCAATCTGCGCTGCCGTCCCGCTTTATCGACGAATTGCCGCGTGAACATGTTGAAGTGCTGACGCCACCGGGGCTGTATGGCGGCGCTTACGGTGCCGCCGCACCGGATATGGCCAGCGATTTGGACGATCGGGTGGCCAACGCCGATGGTTATAACTCGCCCGGCTGGAAACGCCTGCAAGCCCGCAGCCAGAAACGCGGCATGGGGCAACCTGTTGAAGCGAAAAATTCGGTCATTAACCTAAACGCGGTTTCGGCCTTTACCCAGGGTGACCGGATATTTCACCAGAAATTTGGCTATGGCTATATTATGGGCATCGAAGGCGACAAGCTGGACATCGAATTTGAAAAATCCGGTGCAAAAAATGTGGTTGCTAAATATGTTGTGGCCGCCGGGCGCGAGGATGAGGTGCCGTTTTAAGTATCACTGCGTCTGGCACAGCGCCATTTGGAATTTTCAAAATCTTTGTTACCACTGGCAATAATTTATTTGGAGATCTTACCATGAACCTCAGTCAGCTGGGCGATTTTGCAGACATTCTTGCGGCGATTGGCGGCATGTTTTCATTACTGTTCTTGGCCTATGAGTTGCGGCGATCCAACCGGGAAAACGAATTGGCAAATTGGCGTGAATTGCTAGATTCGTTTCGCGAATTCAAGGCGGTAACCAACGATGTATCATTTAGTGAGCTTATTGAAAAAGGCAACGCTGACTATAACGCACTGACTCCCGCAGAAAAGCGCAGCTATGGCCAGTATCTGGAGCAGGGCATACATGTGACCGGAAATTTTTCCAAGCATTCTGCGACGAATCC
>CAXMPY010000083.1:9250-9515 GCA_964195275.1 uncultured Paracoccaceae bacterium | reverse complement strand
GAACCCGGCAAGCCGACCAACATTCTGGTCCGTCAGTGCCCTAATTGGGCAGCAAAACGCAGTTGTGGGGGCGGTGGCAAGATATCCGCGGGCATCCAGCGCCTGATCAAGCGCACCGTCGCCGTCACGGATCATGAACAGGTGGGGTTGGCCTAGCGTTGACATGGCATTTTCAGCGTCGTCGACGGGATCAGTGGTTTTGCCAGTTGCCGCCGATACCCGTCTACCGCCGCCCCGACCTTCGCGAATTGTCCAGGGTCCAAAC
>CAXMPY010000083.1:0-9174 GCA_964195275.1 uncultured Paracoccaceae bacterium | reverse complement strand
GCAGGTGGCCAGGTTACTTCTAACGCCTCAAATAATTCGACGGATGTTGGCAACGTCATGAACTGCCGTCAGGAAACAGGGATTTTAGCTGTGCAATCGCGGCATCTACGGCGGCACTGCTAGCCCCACGGATAACAATGTCGGCCCCATACACGCCCTCGTGCTGGAACGGATAAGAACCAATTGTAAGGTCTGGATAATCGGCGGCCAGTTTTGCCAGCGGGCCAGCGATGTGACTTTCGCCTTTATTTATTTGCAATGATTTACTGATCAGGGGCGTCCCGCCGGACAATAACGGCAGGATCGAAGCTACCATTGCCTGAAATACCGACGGTACACCCGCCATGACATGCACGTTTTCAACCGTAAAACCCGGGGCACTCGATACCGGGTTATCAATTAGGGTTGCACCAGCAGGGATGCGAGCC
This sequence comes from uncultured Paracoccaceae bacterium, assembly GCA_964195275.1. GTDB lineage: Bacteria > Pseudomonadota > Alphaproteobacteria > Rhodobacterales > Rhodobacteraceae > NVTR01. Next base: position 8,746 of record CAXMPY010000083.1, on the reverse strand, counting down.
ATTCGCAAACGCGCCGTGTTAGTATGGGCACCCATTTTCGCATAGCGTGCTTCAAGTATCGCCCGGGCATCATCACGAACGCCGATATCAATGCCAAATGCCGCCGCGACACTATCTGCCGTGATGTCGTCATGAGTCGGACCAATACCGCCAGAAGTGAACAGATGATCGACCGAAGCTCTAAGACTATTTATAGATTTTACAATTGTTTGTTGGTCATCTGATATGACACGGACTTCTTTTAAATCGATCCCCTTCGCGGTTAATTCACCCGCCAGAAAATTCGTATTTGTGTCCTGCGTGCGTCCTGACAGAATCTCGTCGCCGATCACAAGCATGGCGGCCGTGGGGTTGGGCATGGGTCGGGTCCTTGCGGGTTACATTAACCCGGTATAGGTCGCCCTACATGCAGTTTCAAACCCCCCTTATCCCAGGAACCTTAGTCAAGCGTTACAAACGATTTTTGGCGGACATTCGGCTGGATGACGGGCGCGAGGTTGTGGCCCATTGCCCTAATACCGGTGCAATGACCGGACTGGATGAACCCGGAACGCGGGTTTGGGTGGAGCCAAATAACGACCCAAAGAAAAAGCTGGACTTCGGTTGGCGGTTGTCGGAATTGCCAGAAGGGCATTGGGTCGGCATTGATGCGATGGTGCCAAACCGGGTAATGCGTGAAGCGTTTGCTGCCGGTTTGGTCGCAGAACTGGCACATTATGGTACCGTTCGGGCCGAGGTCCCCTATGGCAAGGCTTCGCGCATTGATTTTTTACTTTCCCAGCCAAATACGCCGGATGCTTATGTCGAAATTAAAAATGTACATCTAAGTCGCGAGACTGGCTGGGCAGAATTTCCGGACGCTAAAACGGAACGTGGGGCGAAACACCTAGGGGAATTGGCGGATATGGCCAATCAGGGGCATCGCGCAGTTATGTTGTATCTGGTGCAGCGCACGGATTGCGCGCGCTTTCGGCTCGCCGCAGATGTGGACCGCAATTATGCCGCAGCGTTCGCGACTGCCACCAAATCCGGCGTCGAAGTGCTGTGCTATGATACTGTCATTGATACGGGCGGTGTAACGCTGGGCCGCCCTTTGCCGGTGATGTTTTAGCCCTCTGGTTCTTGAAGTCGACCTGCCCTATATGAACCCCAACATCGGGCACTTAAGGAGAAAACCGTGGAAAACCGCAACCGTGGCCACCTGACAAAAGATGGCATTCGGATTCATGAGACCGGTGATTTTACCGGGATGCGTGCGGCTGGGCGATTGGCCGCGGAAATTCTGGACGACATCGCACAATATGTCGTGCCGGGCGTAACCACAGGTCATCTGGACGAAATTATTGCAAACAAGATCCAAGTTGCGGGCGCGAAATCTGCGACCATTGGCTATAAGGGATATCAGCATGCCAGCTGTATTTCTGTAAACCATGTGGTTTGCCACGGTATACCGGGCGCTAAGGTGCTGAAAGATGGTGATATATTAAACATCGACGTAACGGTGATTGTTGATGGTTGGTATGGTGATAACAGCCGGATGTATATTGCTGGTAATCTATCGCGCAAATCAGAGCGCTTGTTCCAGGTAACACATGACGCGCTGATGTTGGGTATAGATGCCGTGAAACCAGGAAACACTTTTGGCGACATCGGTTGGGCTGTTCAGCAATATGTTGAAAACAACCGAATGTCGGTTGTGCGCGATTTCTGTGGCCACGGGTTGGGGCGGGTATTTCATTCGCCACCGAATGTTTTGCACTATGGCCGGGCGGGTACTGGCGCGGTTTTGGAAGAAGGCATGTTCTTTACGATCGAACCAATGGTTAATCTGGGCCGCCCTGAAACCAAAGTATTAGCGGATGACTGGACGGCGGTAACACGTGATAAATCGCTGACGGCGCAATTTGAGCATTCAGTCGGTGTTGTGGCGGATGGCGTTGAGGTTTTTACGCTGTCGCCAAACGGGACGTTTGAGAAAACTTACTAAAGCCCCAGCAGCGGCGGCAATTCGGACATTGATCGGATCACTAATGCCCCAGTCGCAGCCAATTTTTCTGGATCTGAACGTTCGGCAAATCCGATACAACGCATTCCCGCATTTGCCGCCCCGGTGCAGCCCGAAGGGCTGTCATCCACGGCAATGCAATCTTTGGCGTCGACGTTGAAATGACGGGCTGCGATGTAGAATAGTTCTGGATCAGGTTTGGCCGTGCCATAAGTGTGGGCTGAAAACATTGCACCTTGAAATCGCTGCCACAGGCCGTTTTGCCCCAGCGTGATCTGCATCTTTTCCTCGGGTCCATTTGAAACGACGCAATAGGCAATATTTCGGGCGCTGATCCGGTCGAGGATATCCAAAATGCCAGCTACCAACGGCACACCTAGTTTTAGGTGCGCAAAAACACGGCGATAATATTCATCGACCCAATCATCAGGCAGATCCGCGCCCATGCTGCGGGCCACCTTTGCTGCACCTGCGATCGTGCCACCGACGAAAAGGTCGTCACAATCCGCCGGCGTTATGCGCAAACCGTAGCTTTCAAGATCTTTGATCAGGAAAGCGTTCGTTATCGGTTCACTGTCCACCAGCACACCGTCACAGTCGAAAATTATCAGTTTTAGCGGTTTCACGGTTGGCTTTCCGGTTCCAATATCGTCACATAAGTATCGCCATATCGGCGTTGATCAAGCTGGGCAAATCCCGGTGCTGATATGGTCTGGTTATCTTCCGCCAGAATCAGGGCGCTGTCATTGATCCAACCACCAGCCAGTGCCGAGACTAGGGCCTTAGCACCCATCCCTTTACCATAAGGTGGATCAAGAAATACCAGATCATAAGAGGAGGTTTTGCACGGCCCCAACCGCAGCACATCGCGTCGGTAAAGCTGCGTTTCACCCTGCGCCACGCAGTGCTCAATATTCCGCTTGATCAAAGTCTGCGCCTTGGTGCCGTCATCAACGAAAGTCACAAACGCCGCCCCGCGCGACCAGGCTTCCAACCCCAGGGCGCCGGTGCCAGCAAACAAGTCAAGCACGCGCGCATTTTTGATCGGATCGCCATATGCGCCGCCCATCAACACGTTAAAAATGCTTTCGCGCACGCGGTCAGTTGTGGGCCGCAGATGCGCAGCACTATCGCCCTTGCCAACGGCACTTAGCCGCAGCCCCCGTTTTTTGCCGGAAATTATCCGCATCAGGGTTTCAAAAGGGATTTCAAGTCAGTTGCCGGGTTTGATATCGCGGCGGCGTCGGGGGATTTTTGGGCCTCGATCAGCCGCTTGCCGACCATATAGGCACGCGGGTCATTGACGGCGTCGACCGCCAGCAATATTTGGTCGTCAAAATACCAGAACGATGTTGAATGCGAATGGTCGCCATGTCGGGTGATCACCGTATTGTAGCCGGTATTCAGACCGGCAATTTGTAACTTGATGTCAAACTGATCCGACCAGAACCACGGCTTGGCTTCATAGGGCGTATCCGACCCCAGCATATTTTGCGCGACCAGTTCAGCCTGATCAATTGCGTTGCCGACGTTTTCCAGCCGGATGCGTTGGCCGCGATATGGAAATGATGTACAATCACCCGCCGCCCAAATCGATGCATCGGATGTACGACCATATTCATCGGTCTTGATACCATTTTCCAGATCAAGACCGGCCATTTCGGCCAATCCACAGTCTGGACGAATGCCTACACCAACGATCACAAAATCGACCGCGATTTTGGTGCCATCGGTAAGGGTTGCACTTGAAACGTTACCGTTCCCTTCCAGATGATCCAGCCCGACGCCTTCAAGAATTGTAACGCCTTCGCGCCTGTGGGCCGCGCGGATGAAATCAGATGTTTCGGGCGCGGCAACTCTTTGCAATATCCTGTCGGCCATTTCCACCAACGTCACGTTCAGACCTTTTCGTGCGGCAACTGCCGCAGCTTCCAGGCCGATATACCCGCCACCAACAATCAGCACCCGACGCCCGGTTTGAAATTCGGGCTCCATCGCATCGGCATCAGCCAAGCTGCGAACAGTGTAAACGCCGCCAAGATCACCGCCAATTTTTGCGGGCAGACGATGCGGTATAGATCCCGTTGTCAGGGCAAGTTGGTCATAGGCAATGACATCACCACCAACTTTCACCGTTTTTTCGCCAGGATCAATCGCTGTGACCGGTGAACCCATACGCAGCGAAATATTGTGTTCGTCATAGTAACTTTCCGGGCGCAAAAACAACCGATCCAGGTCCATTTCTCCAAGCAGATATTTCTTGGACAATGGCGGGCGTTGATAGGGTGGAACGGGTTCTGCACCAATTAGGGTGATCGCGCCGCCAAAATCAAGACCGCGCAATTTCGTCACCAAAGATTGTCCGGCCTGCCCGGCGCCAACCACAATGATATGTGACATCGCTACCTCCTGATTTGGTGTTTAATGTTTCACCTGAACCCTATATCCCGGCCCTGAATAAAAGCAACAAACAGACAAGCAAAATGACGTTAACAGTTGGTAACAAACTTCCCAAAGCAACGATGATCCGTATGGCTGAAACCGGACCCGAGCAGATTGTGTTGTCTGAAAAATTGCTAGGCCGAAAGATCGTGATATTTGGTTTGCCCGGGGCTTTCACCCAGACGTGCAGTTCTGCCCATGTTCCTAGCTTCATTCGGACGGCGGACCAGTTTTTTGCCAAGGGTATTGATGAGATTATCTGCGTGGCCGTGAACGATGTCTTCGTCATGCAAAAATGGGGCGAGATCACAGGCGGTACAGCCGCAGGCATTTCATTTCTGGCCGACGGTGACAGTTCTTTCACCAAAGCGATTGGTATGCAGTATGATGCGCCCGCTGTTGGCATGTACCAGCGATCAAAACGCTATTCGATGTATGTCGATGATGGAACGGTTGTCGTTTTCAACAAAGAGGTGGCCAGAGGCACCTGCGAACTATCTGGAGGTGAAAAGTTACTAGATCAGATCTGATTGTTTAGTCCGGGTCGGCCTTTCGAAATGGCCCAAAACTGGCAAATATTTCATTATCATTATCTACAGCGGCGCGTTCGCTTTTCAAGTACTCATCAATCGCGCGCCTAAATCCCGCGTCAGCCACCCAATGCAACGAATGTGTTTTCACTGGCATATAGCCCCGCGCAAGTTTGTGATCGCCCTGTGCACCGGCCTCGACGCGGGCCAGCCCATGTTCGATCGCATAGTCAATGGCGCGGTAATAACACAGTTCAAAATGCAAAGCTGGGTGATGTTCAGTACAGCCCCAATATCGACCGAATAGCGTTTCACGACCGATAAAATTTAGCGCACCAGCCACATATGTGGCATTGTGCTCTGCTAGAATCAACAGTACGTCGTCGCGCATATCTTCTTGAATTAAATCGAAGAATTCACGCGTGAGGTATGGCGTACCCCATTTTCGCGCGCCGGTTGATTGGTAAAATTCCCAAAATGCATCCCAGTGTTCCGGCTGTATTTGGTTGCCCGTCAGGCTGACAATATTGCCACCAAACCCATTTGCAGTTGCCCGTTCCCGGCGGATGTTTTTACGCTTGCGCGAAGACAAGCTAGCGGCGAAATCGGAAAATGCGGCGTATCCGACATTTTGCCAATGAAACTGTTGACCGGTCCTGTGGATCAGCCCCATAGCAACGCCACTTTGAATTTCGCTTTCGGTGCAAAAAGTCACATGCAGGCTTGATAACTGGTTATTTGCCGCCAGTTCGACAGCGCCCTGAACCAGGGCTGATTGGCCCACGGCCTCGTATTCTGGCCGCGTCAGAAAGCGCCTGCCAGTGGCCGGTGTAAAAGGAACGGCAATCTGAAGTTTTGGATAATATTCGCCACCGGCCTGATCCAAGGCGTGGGCCCAGGAATGGTCAAAAACGTATTCGCCCTGACTGTGTCCTTTGACATAAAGTGGGGCAACCGCGATGATATTGTCTGCAGATCGGACAACCATTGGGCGCGGTGACCAGCCCGTACCGGCCCCGACCGAACCGGACGTTTCAAGGGCACATAAAAACCGGTGGGTTGAAAACGGGTCGATCGCGCGTTTTCCATCTGCCACTTCTGGGCAGGCGCAGGCATCCCAATCTTGTGGTTCAATTTCGCACACACCGGTTAGAATGCTAATTTCGATCTGGGTTTCGCTCATGGTAAAATCAAATGCAACATGTGTCTGCAACTGTGGGCCGTACGCTGCGCGGGGTCAAATTGTTGCCGGTTTTGGCAAATAGCCTTCAAACGTAATGTTGTCAGCGAACTTGCGCGCTGCGATTTCGGCCATTTCATCCCGGATTGTCCAACAGAGTACTACGGCACCGGATGTTTTAATATCGGCGACGCGGGCATTGCCAAGATCATCGGCGCGGTGGGAAATGAAACTTGCATCCACCCGATCAAAATCCGAAATGTCCCTTAGTCTTTTCAGCGAGCTTTCCGGCACAGTTGGCCAAGCGGAACGCAAAAACGTACCCGTAACCAAACCCCGTGGGATGTTCGGTGCGACCTCTGCCATCAATGCGATCGAATGAGGGTTAAATGACATTACAGCCACATCGCCATTGTAGTTTGCCACTGCAGCGGCAACAGCATTTTCAGGTTGGCCAACGTTCTTGCCCAGGGCGCCGTCCTGATCTTTGATTTCAATAAGCACTGGGGTTTGACCTGCGACCATATCCAAAACCTGGAACAGCGTAGGGATGGTACCCAGGCTGCCACATAGCGGAATTTGCGTTAAGGCGGCGGTGGTCTGTTGTCTTACCGCACCATCGCCGCGGGTCAGGCGGGTAAGATCATAGTCATGAAACACCATTGCCTGCGCATCGCTGGAACCCTGAATGTCAATTTCGATGCCGTACCCCGCATCGATTGCTGCCTGCACAGCGGGCAACGAATTTTCCGGTCGCCCGTCGCTGGCGTCGTGCAATGCCCTGTGCGCAATAGGGTTTTTCAAAAACCGTTGGGATAAGTCGGTCATTCGACTTGAAATATACCTTCGATTTCTACAGCAACGCCAAACGGTAACGACGCGGCACTAACGGCAGAACGCGAATGACGGCCGATATCGCCCAGCACCTCGACCAGAAAATTTGAGGCCCCATTGATAACAGCAGGCTGATCACCAAATTCCGCGGTTGAATTTACAAAACCCGTTAGTTTGATGACCCGTACCAATTTGCCTAAATCGCCATCGCAGGCAGCCTTTACTTGCGCCAACAGGCCGATTGCGCAGGTTCGCGCGGCCGCCGCGCCATCTTCGACCGACATGTCGGCACCCAGCTTTCCTGTTGTAAATTGCCCATCAACCATCGCCACTTGACCAGAAACATATACGATGTTGCCGACTTTGACGAACGGAACATAATTGGCGGCGGGTGCCGGGGCCTGCGGCAGACTAACGCCCAGTTCCGCAAGTTTCGCCTCGATATCATTGGTCAAGTCTTTAGCTCCGTTTTGGTTAGATTGGAACGCTAACCGGGATTTAAGGAACTGAAAACACCAAAGTCAACTTTCCCGCAGTGCCCGCGAAAAGAATCCCAGAAATGGCTTTGCCAGATAATTCCACGCAGGTTGACCCCCGTTTTGATGTAAACATCTACCGGCATGTCTGGAATTAGCGCGGTGTTGGGGTCAAGTTGGTCCAGTTCCGACTTTAAAAACATGATCTCTGCCCGAAAATATGGCGCGCCTGTCCTTAGGTCGGCCAATGTCCCGGCAGATATACCTGTTATCTTGCCTTTCAATCTAAGATCAGACCCACTGTGCGCACCCGGAAACAAGATTTCAACCGGTTGATGGCGATACATTTGATCGATTTTGTTCGGCGGCAGTTGCGCGATCACCCGATCAGGCGGCGTTTTTGGCACGATGCGCATCAATTCCTGTGCCGCAGTAATGAGCGTTTTTTGTCCAATGGCAGCAAGGTCCAGTACAATTCCATCACCCGGCGCCTGAATGTCCAATGCGCGAATTTTTGCGCCAAGTCCGATGACATAGGATTGAAGAAATATGCGAAATGTTTGCATGAACGCGAAGAGCGTCGTTGACCGAGTGATTGCAAGTGCTGCCAATCGTTCTGATAGCTTTAATTCTTGCCATCGCCGATAGGCTGTTTCTTTTAGATCTAACCCAAAAACTGCGCCCCGATCGGCGTGTGCAACACGATACCAGGTATGCGTCGTATCACCCTGTGGATATCTCGCGTCGTGTCGCGATCCGAAAAAACACAGCTTTATTATGCCCGGTGCCACGATAACTGCGGCGCCAATACATGAAAGCCAGCCAAGCGCCGGGTGAAACCAGGCGATAGCAACCAGAAAATCGGCAACCAAGGCAGATCAAATAGGGCCATAAAGACCGGGGACCCAAGAAATTTGCGCAATACTTCCAGATCCGGTAACCGATCTTGGTTTTGGCCGGCCTGTCGATTTCGCGCACCAATCATTGCGTCAAAAATCGGTTCTTCCAGACTGGAATAAAACCTTTCGCTTATGCGCGCCGCGATACGACGGCGGGCAAGATCTAGCAAACCCATGATCACAAACAGAAACGACATTATGACCGCTAGGGCAGCCAGCGTTTCGATAGAACCGCTGCCCAACACACGATCATATACCTGCAATGCGAAAATTGGACCGGTTAGGAAAAGAAGGTTAACGAACGCGCCGAATAATGTTACGCTAACTAGTGGCACACGCTGTTCTAAAAACGCGCTGCCAATATTTACGCGTTCCTTTTT
>CAXMPY010000082.1:0-9576 GCA_964195275.1 uncultured Paracoccaceae bacterium | reverse complement strand
GAGGACAAAATTCGACCAAATGCGTGAACTACAGGGAGGTCTGCATCCTTGAACGCCTTGGCAATTTTTGTCGGTAGTGTCGAAGATGCGAAAATCACGACATCGACATTGTATTTCTGCAAAAGCAATACCGATTTCTCAGGTTCGGTTTCACCCGACAAGTTGACCAGAAATGGCCGCAGCCCTCGTTCCTGGAGTCCGCGCGTTAACAAATTAAAAACTTCAAGAAACACCGGATTGTTGAAGTTATCGGAGACTAGCCCGATCATTTTGGTTTGGCGGGTGGTCAGGTTGCGAGCAATGATGTTAGGCGCGTAGCCCAAATGGTTCGCGGCCTTTTCGACCCGCCGTCGCATCTTTTTTGACACGGAAGTACCGGGTGCAAAAGTTCGCGGCACCGCCGCCCGTTCAGCTACATCCCCTTGGGCTGCTTTCAATTTGACGACTTGAATATTCTTCACTTCTGCTAATCTCAACCACCAAATATGCAGGTCAAAAACTATAGAATAAAGGTTTGGACCAGCCCAACACGGCCTTATCGGTGATGGCTCAGCACACCGTTCTCCACTGTCCTTCGCGGTTGGAAACCTGAATGGCTTCCACCAGTTTTTGAATGCGATGGCCGGCGCGAAAATTGAACGGTTCAGCCCGGTTTCCAGCGATGGCTTCTGCATATCCATTGATTTCAATGGCCTTTAGGTCGTTAAAGCCCAACTGATGGCCAGGAGCGACGCAGAATGCACCATAAGGGGCGTGATCTGGGCCTGCCAGAATGGTTCTGAAACCCTGACGTCCCGCCGTATCAGAGGCATCAAAAAAGCGAAGCTCATTCAGCCGCTCGCCCGAAAAACCCAAGCCGCCTTTGGTGCCATAAACCTCAAAATTATGTTGCATCTTTTTGCCGGTCGCGACCCAGTTCCCCTCGATGCTACCTGACGTGCCATTTTCAAATTTTAAAAACGCCCGACCAATATCATCGACCTCGACTTTGCGGATGCCACCTTTGCCATCGGGTCGACTGTTGATGACAGTTTGGCAATGTCCCATTACGTGTGCAATCGGGCCAAGCAGAAACTCAGCCGTGGCAAGGGCATGGCTGCCCAGATCCGCCAAGGCCCCACCGCCCTTTGGATCGTGGCGAAAAGTCCAAGGAGCTTTCGGATCGCTCATGTAATCCTCGGCATGGAGCCCGCGATAGCTTGTTATCTCTCCCAAATCTCCGGCGGCGATCATGTCGCGCGCGGCGGCAAACACCGGGTTCATCAGGTAATTGAACCCAACCTGGGTTTTTACGCCTGCGGCCTCGGCGGCTTCTGCCATTTCCAATGCGTCCACGGCAAGAGGGGCCAAAGGTTTTTCGCAATAGACATGTTTGCCTGCCGCGATCGCCGCCATGGCCATTTTCTTATGCAGCGCGTTCGGCGCGGTGATGTCGACGATATCGATGGATGGATCGTTGATCAGATCCCGCCAGTCGCCGGTCGCGCGATTGAAGCCAAAACTCTTCCTCGCAGCCTCGGCAAATTCTTCGGTTGCATCGGCGATACACTCCATTTCAATTTCAAACGGCATGTCAAAAACACGGGCTGCGGTCGCAAAGCCAAAAACATGGGTTCTGCCCATAAAACCCGACCCGATCAGGCCTAATTTCAGTTTTTTCATTCAGGAATTCCTCAGCTACATTCCGTTGGTCACGTGTAAATTCAGCAGCTTTCCCAGCCACCGCTTGCGTTTGATCTTGCCGCGGCTTCGACAAACCGAACACCGTTGGCACCATCTTGAACTGTTGGATAGGCCAGCAAGCCTTCGGGCAAATCCCGCCCGTCGCGCCGTGCTTCGATCGCGATGGCGAATTCGGTATAGAGATTGGCCCAGGCATCGGTCAATGCTTCCGGATGGCCCTGCGGCATCCGGACCAACCGCAATGCCTCTGGTTCCATGCTGCTAGCAAGACCACGGGCAAGGGTCTGAACAGGTTGGCCCAGCGGCGCAAAGCGCAGGTATTCAGGGTTTTCTGCGTCCCATTCTATTCCAGCAAGCGTTCCGGAAACCCTCAGGCGTAAACCGCATTGGGTGCCTGCCATTGCTTGCGAGACCATCAGCGTTCCGGGAATTTCGCCCTCAAATCGAAGCTGCATGAAGGCCGTGTCTTCCAGGGATTTTGGTGCGCCGGCGACGTGGAAGCTGGCCCGAACGGCCTTTAGGGCTTTGCCAGAAACGAAAGTGGCCAAATGCTCTGCGTGGGTGCCGATGTCGCCAACCGTAAAGGTCTCTCCACCTTTGGTTTTATCCAGCCGCCAGGGTGGCATCTCGTCACTTTCATCGGTCAGGTTGACGGCCCATTCCTGAAAATATTCGACATGAATCTGGCGAATTTCCCCTAGCATTCCCTTGCGGATCATCGCACGCGCCTGACGGACCATTGCGTGAGCTGCATAGGCATATGTCACGCCAAACACCAGCCCGGTTTCCCGCTGCCTGCGGACCAAGTCGCGGGCATCACTCAAAGTTGAGGTCACCGGTTTGTCCGAGATTACATCAATACCGGCATCCATGAATGCGATGGCAACCGGATGATGCAGATGATTGGGTGTCGCGATTGCAACCGCGTCAATACCGTCTGGGCGGGCGGCCTCTTGAACGGCCATTTCGCGGTAATCTGTATAGACCCGGTCCTCAGCCAACAGCCAGGCTTTACCCGACGCCCTGGCGCGCGAGGGGTCAGAGGACAGGGCGCCAGCCACAACATCCCAGCGATTGGAAAGTCGCGCGCCGTTGGCATGAATTTCGCCGATCAATGCGCCCTGACCACCGCCAACAAATCCCAATCGCAAACGTCTGAACGGGGCAGGAAATGTGTTCAGAGTTTCAGAATTCACATCGTTCATACCGGCGCCCCTATGTAAAAATTTCGTAATTTAAGAACTATGGACCTGCAAAGATAGCCTGTCGCCTCGCCTGTAATTCAGGGCATGAGATGCAAAGCGCGGTCCATTGTCCAGACTTGGCGTTTCGCACCCAACTGTCAGCAAAGTTGAACGCGAAACGTTAAGAGTGAAACGATTGCCTAAACAGTACCGCCGAGCGAGCCTTCAAGTGCGACAAGCTCCTGACCACCGGCCATCAAATCCTGAAGTTCTTCCGGTGTAATCTGACCGCGGTCGGCCGTGCCATGGGTCAGTCCGCGATTTAGGACCGTATAACGATCTCCGACAGCCATAGCGTGGCGCACGTTGTGAGTGATAAAAACAACACCGATACCTTGCTTGCGCACTTTGTCGACAGTCGCCAAAACATTGGCTGTTTGACGCACACCAAGGGCCGAGGTCGGTTCATCCAGGATAAGAACCTTGGCCCCGAAATGCACTGCTCGCGCGATGGCAACCGTTTGGCGTTCACCGCCCGACAGGGTGCCCACAGCCTGATCAGGCCCACGCAGGTTGATACCCATTTTTTTCATTTCGGCCATCGTCACTTCGTTTGCTTGCTCGTGGTCGAAAAAGGTCATTCCAGCGATTTTTTTTGTCGGTTCATAGCCCATGAAGAAATTGCGGCTGACTGACATCAAGGGGATCATCGCCAGATCCTGATAAACTGTAGCGATACCGGCTGCGATCGCATCGCGGGGCCGTTCGAAATTCATCGGTTTGCCTTCGAAAAAGATCTCGCCTTTTGTGGGTTTATGCACGCCGGACATGGTTTTGATAAAAGTCGACTTTCCGGCCCCATTATCACCCAGCAGGCAGTGGCATTCACCCGGCAACACGTTCAGCGACACCCCAGCAAGAGCGATGACAGCCCCAAAATGTTTCTCGATGTTTTTCATTTCGATGATTGGTTTTGTCATTTTATTTCTCCCCAGTGATCAGGCGACGGATATAAGTGTTCAGGATCACAGCCAGTAACAAGATCACCCCAAGGAATACGCGGAACAGCGAGCTTTCCACCCCAGCAAAGAACAGTCCTTGCTGCACAACGCCGAAGATCAGCGCACCTAATGCGGCGCCGATGACCGATCCGTAGCCCCCAGTCAAAAGGGCCCCTCCAATAACCACCGAAATGATCGCCTCAAATTCTTTCAGCAGGCCGCGGTCAGCACCAGCTGAACCAAATTCCATCACTTGTGCTGTGGCAAATACGGTTGCGCAAAACGCGGTAAACATGAACATCGAGATTTTCACACGGTTCACCGGAACACCCGTATAGCGGGCTGATTGGGCATCGCCGCCTGCCGCGAAAATCCAGTTTCCAAAGCGCGTACGGGTCAGCAGGATATGCCCAAAGATAATCAGAGCCAGGGCCCAGACGATCAACATCGGGATGCCGTCGACAACTGGGTCTCCCTCGCGTGTTCCACGAGTGAACGTCGCGATCCAATCGTTGTCGCCCATCCACTGGAATACCCCGGTCAAGATTTTTCCGCCAAACAGCGGTGCCAGCCAGTCACCCTCGGCTGCGTCCTTGACGCCGCCAATGATTGTTTTGCGGGTAGTGGCAATTGCGGCAAAGATCGTCAAACCGCGCAAAATGTATAGAAATGCAAGAGTCACGATAAAACTGGGCAACCCGGTTTTTACAACCAGCCAACCATTGACGCCGCCCAAAGCGACGCAAAGCACGAATGTCAGTATAATAGCCAACCACATTGGCACGCCGAATGAGACGCTCATCAATGCGATCGACATACCAGCAAAACCGATCATCGAACCGACTGACAAGTCAAATTCTCCGGCAATCATCAATAGGCAGGCGCCAACCGCGATAATTGCAAACTGGGCTGAAACGATAGACCAGTTCATGACGCCCTGGGGATTGAACATGCCAGAATCTCGGGCAATTAGCAGAAAAAACACGAAAACAAGCAGGGCGCCGACCATGCCACCAAGTTCCGGTCTGATCAGCGCTTTTCGGAATCTTGAAGTTTCTCTAACGCGTTCGTCGGAATTATCTAAATTTGCGTTATCCGCCATTGGTTTGCTCCCCCAAAAGATATTTGTGGACGGGCGGCAGTCTACGCTGCCGCCCGGCTTTTTGCTAATTACCGGTAAACGCCGGCCATGCTTGCTACAGCGTCAATTGTGTCCTTGGTTACGAAACCAGGTCCAGAGTTGACGTTGTGTGGAACCAAAAGACCATAACGGTTGTAGTTCGCCATCAGAACGACCGCCAGGTAGCCCTGGAAGAATGGTTGCTGGTCGATTGCCCACAGAACGATGTCTTCCTTGATACCCGCTGCGATTTCTGAGCTAAGGTCGAAGGTGCCAAAGTAGATGTCACCGGCCATGCCGTTTTCTTTGACGGCTTCGATGGTCGGGCCAGCTGAGGTCGGTCCGAGTGTCAACACAGCGTCGGTATCAGGATTTGCTGACAAGTAAGCAAGAACTTTGTTCTTGATTTCTCCTGGGTCTTGACCGCTGTCGATCATCTGTGTGCCAAGATCAGCGCCGATGGCGTCTGCAAAGCCCTGGCAACGTTCGACCGAAGCACCGTTTGTGATGTAGTGGTTCACACAAAGGAATGATTCAACGCCGTCAGCCGCAGCTTTGGTGCCGGCAGCGTGGCCCGCATCATATTCAGGCTGACCGATATGCATCAGCGCGCCCATTGCAGCGGACTGTTCATGTGAGCCGGAGTTAACTGTAATCACAGGAATACCCTGATCCACAGCGTTCCTGACAGGGCCAGAAAGAGCATCAAAATCAGCGATACTCAGGATGATCCCATCCGGTCCAGAGGCAGCCGCCTGCTCGACAATCCGCGCCATATCCGCGATATCACCAGTTGGTGGGTTGCGATATTCAACGGTGACGCCCAGCTCATTTTCGGCAATGCCAAGCGAAGTTTTGATGGTATTCCACCAACTATCGGAATCCGGTGCATGGCTGATAAACACATAACGCTCGCCTTCGGCCGAAGCCGGGGCAGCGAAAAGGGTCAATGCAGCTACCGAGGCAATGGCCACTGTCTTAAGTAAGTTTTTCATTCTATCCTCCCTGGGATACTTAATTGCTCTCATTTGTCGTGCCGCAGAGAGCCTTTGCGGTTGCTAGTTAGTTAGCATTCGTGTGCGCCAGCTGGCTTTGGCTGGCGGATTTTAAACGGCATTTTGAAACTCAATTTCGCGGCTATTGACCACAAGATCAAGGTCAAGCGTGTTGTCGAAACAGTTCAGGACATTCTGCACCGAAGCTACGGCCATACGTTCGGCACATTCCAGCGCCATTCCGGCACTGTGTGGCGTAAGAACCGCAATGTCGATATTTGCATATACATTTTCAGGCCCCGGTGGTTCCTGTGGAAACACATCAATCCCGGCGCCTTGAAGCCGACCCTCGCTCAATGCTTCTGCCAGCGCGGCGTCGTCGACGACGCCCCCCCGAGACGCATTCAGGACAACAGCATTTGGCTTAAGGAGCGCAATCTCAGCAGCGCCCAGAACCGGCTTGTCGGTGCGGGGAATATGGAGCGACACAAAGTCCGCCTTCGTCAGTGCCGTGTTCAGATCAGAATAGAGTGTGACATTCGAAAGATCGGCATCATCTGGCAGAAAAGGATCGAAAACTGCGATGGAAACACCAAATGCGGCGGCCATTCCGGCCAGATGGTGGCCAATTCGTCCATATCCGACGATCAGCAACTCTTTTCCGAAGACTTCTTGTGCCTCCAGTGAATTTCGATACCCCCAGTCGCGTGTACCACGGCAAGCCTGATCATAACGAAGCAGCCGTTTTGTCGCCGCCAGCAGCAGGGTCATTGTATGTTCTGCAACTGATCGGGAATTCACATCGCCGACAATCGCCAGTGGAATGTTCCGCGAATTTAGGGCCGCGACATCAATCGCGTCGTATCCAACACCATGGCGGGACACGATTTTCAGATTGTTTGAAAGCGCAATGGTTTCTTCGCCCAAAGGCTGTGTTCGGATGACCAGACCATCTGCGCCGGGCATCAGATGCGCATAGCTTTCTTCGGTCGCAACATCGACACAGTCAAATGTCACTCCTTCGGCCCGATCGAGAATCTCGATACCGCTTGGGTGCAGTTTGCCGACAACAAGAACATGAGGCATCAGTACCCACCATCGTCGGCACTCTGAGCGCCGACGTCTTGTTGTAATAGGGCTCGGGTTCTGCCCACGCTTTCTGATGACGCCGCGCTGAGCAGACGAACGTCCCCGGAAACTGTGGTAAGATCGAAACCCCATTTAATCGCTTTCGCTGCATATTCCGGTGTCCCACAGTGGATTCCCGCCCGAATTCCGGCTGATTTTGCCGCTGCGAGAATGCGTTTGATCCGATCGACCATCTGCGGTTCTTCGCGGTCAAAGCCAGGCCGTAGTTCCCCGTTTGTGGTGCTGAGCGTTAAGTCAGCGGGTCCAATATAGACGCCGTCCAATCCGGGCGTAGCGACTATGGTATCCAAATTGGACATCGCCTCGGATGTTTCGATCATGGCGATGGCCAGCATTTCGTCATTTGCCTCTTCGGCATAGCCCGTACCAGCGGCGAAATTAACGCGTGTTGGCCCAAAACTGCGGGTGCCGTGTGGCGGGTATCGCATGGCCGAAACAAGAGCTTCCGATTCAGCACGTGTGTTGATCATCGGACAGATGATCCCATAGGCACCGGCGTCCAGCGCCTTCATGATGATACCCGGATCGTTCCACGGCACCCGCGCCATCAGGGTTTTGCCACTGGCGCGCATCGCTTGCAGCATTGGCAGGGTGGCAGAATAATCCAGCGCTCCGTGCTGCATATCGATGGTCAGGCAATCATAATCCTGCGCTGCCATTATTTCGGCGGTGAAAGGGTTGCCGATCGACAGCCAGCCGTTGATCGCGGGTTTGTCCTGGGCCCAAAGCTGTTTGACGCCGTTCTTGATCATAGGACCACCTGCGCAAGCTTTGTGTCCAGATAATCGCTGATCCCTTCAGACCCGCCCTCGCGACCAAGGCCGGAGAAATTAGTGCCGCCAAACGGGGCCTCGGACGCTGCAAGGGCGAACGAGTTGATCCCGACCATACCAGCGTTCAGTTCGGCCACGGCGCGTCTTGCACGGGCGGAACTGGTGGTAAACGCGTAGGCAGACAGGCCCATGTCAGACGCATTCGCGCGCGCAAATGCGTCGTCATCTTGCGCGAACCGGGTGATTGCGGCGATTGGTGCAAAATTTTCCTCGGCGAACGCTCGGGACGTTTCAGAGACGTCTGACAGGACAGTTGGCTGCAGGAAATAGCCCGCATTAAACTGCGATGGCCGCTGCCCCCCTGCCGCAAGTGTGGCGCCTTGGGCAATGGCATCAGAAATGACCGCCTCTGCAGCATCAAGTGCGCGGGCGTTGATCAAGGGGCCCATCTGAACCTTGGGATCCAATCCATCGCCCAGAACCAGCGCGTTTGCGCGGGCCGCCAGCCCTTCAACAAAGGCATCATGCAGGCTGTCATGAACAAAAATACGGTCTGGGGTAACACAAACCTGACCACAATTCGCAAACTTCGTCGCCGCCGTGGCGTCCAGGGCCGCTTCAAGGTCGACATCATCAAAAACGATCATGGGCGCGTTTCCACCCAGTTCCATCGACACCTTCTTAACGGTTTCGGCTGCATCTCGGATCATTTGCTGGCCAACGCGGGTTGAGCCGGTAAGTGATACTTTGCGCACCGTTTTGGAGGCCATGATGGGTACGTAAGTGTTTGCAGTCGGGCCAACCACAAGGTTAACAACACCGTTCGGTAGATTGCCCGCGCGCAGGCAGTCAACTAGTACCATTGCAACGCCCGGTGTTTGAGACGAGGGGCGCAGCACCACAGAACAACCTGCCGCCAAAGCCGGGGCGACTTTGCGCGCAATCAGAGCCGCTGGAAAATTCCACGCCGTAAAGGTTGCGACCACCCCAACAGGCTCATGGTGCACCTCGAACCGGCCACCGGGAACGCGGCTTTCGATCAGGCGACCGTAAATGCGACGGGCTTCTTCTGCGTACCAGCGAAACTGATCAACGACCAAAGCCCATTCGCGACCCGACTGTGCAATTGGCTTGCCGGTCTCGGTTGAGATCATTGTCGCGGCTTCGTCAGTGCGGTTTGCCAGTTCGTCGGCTATCGCGTGCAGCGCGTCTGCGCGGTTGAACGCAGGCGTCGCGCGCCACGCTGTTAGACCGGCCTCGGCCGCTGCGATTGCGATCTCGGTGTCGGCGCCGGTTGCCACGGGTGCCTCGCCGACCGGGCTTTCGGTGACCGGGCTAAAGACCGGCGCCGTTTTGCCGTTCTCCGCGGGTCGCCATTTTCCGTCAATGAATAGCCCAAACTTACTGTACATGTGTTCACCCAATCTCGCTGATTTTGACCAATCGCCGCTCGCGCATCGACAGATACGCGGCCTCTGCCAGTATTAGGGCTTGGCGCCCGTCCTCAAATCCCGCAACGGGGGCAACACCGTTTTCAATGGCATCAACAAAGCCGTCAATCTCGGCCATGAAAGCTTCGGCATAACGCTCGATAAAGAAAAGCTGATAGGGCGCAGATGCTTCGACTGTTTCTGCCGTGTATTTCCGGCATTCATTCGATTTGCGGTTGTC
>CAXMPY010000081.1:0-9761 GCA_964195275.1 uncultured Paracoccaceae bacterium | reverse complement strand
GCTTTCCGCCCTTAGTACCGAAATGTGCTTGTTGCAGCATTGGTCACTAACGGCCCTAACCCATAGGCCCTGCCCTCGACTAAACCAGCTTGACCGCCCTCGACGCGTCTATCGCTGCCAGTGCGCAGGAACGTCCCAGATTGGGCGCTTGGTTTCTGCTGCCGCGTCTCTCGCCGTTATGCCAATGTCATCTAAGATGTGCGAGTCCAGGGACCGCAAATCGCGCCGTTGACGGCGGGTTGCAGCCATCTGTGAAATAGTTGGAATTGTTGGCCATCCGTTGGTTGGAACGAATGCACCAAATGGGAGTGTTGGGTTAGTACCTTTCATGGCGTTTCCTTTTGTTCTGTGGATGCATCTGCATCGTTAAATCCTGTTTCTGAATGTTATATGCCGGTTGTTCATTCATAAGTAAAATGAATGTTTGACTGGCTATTCATCAATATTTGTGATATAAGGATGTGGGAAGAAAGAGGGCAAATGACGAAGATCAAAAATGAACGGCGGGGCTGAACCATCTTGACCATTCGCGATATTAGCGATCTGTCGGTCCTGACCGATGCTTTCACATTCGCCTAGCAGGCACCATTTGCCAAAGCCAATAAATAGCTGCCATATTCGTTTTTCTTAAATTCCGCGGCCCGTCTGCGCAGTTGATCGGCGTCTATCCAACCCTTTGAAAAAGCCACTTCATCCGGCGATCCAACCTGCAAGCCTTGCCGTTTTTCCAGGGTTCGCACGAAATTTGCCGCGTCCAACAGACTGTCACGGGTGCCAGTGTCCAGCCAGGCATAACCGCGCCCCATCAATTCAACACTCAATTCACCCGCAGTCAGATACATTTCCAGCAGCGTCGTTATTTCCAGTTCGCCGCGCGGCGAAGCAACAATATTGCGCGCCCGCTCCGGCGCAGTTTCGTCCAAAAAGTACAGGCCTGTAACGGCGTAATTTGAAGCCGCCTTGCTGGGTTTTTCAATAATTGAACTAACCGAACCGTCATCATCAAACCCGACCACACCGTAACGTTCTGGGTCCGACACACGGTACCCAAACACCGTACCACCTTTGGGTTTATTATCTGCTGCATCCAGCAATTCTGGCAACCCATCACCAAAGAAAATATTGTCACCCAGAACCAGCGCGCTGGGGGCACCATCAAGAAAATCTTCTGCTAAAATAAAGGCTTGCGCCAACCCATCCGGGGACGGCTGTACAATATATTCCAACTGTAGCCCCCATCGCGACCCATCCCCAAGAACCGACATGAACTGGTCCTGATCCTGCGGCGTCGTGATCACCGCGATGTCACGAATACCCGCAAACATCAGCGTTGTGATCGGAAAATAAATCATCGGTTTGTCGTAAATCGCCAACAATTGTTTGGAAACACCCATCGTCAGTGGATATAATCTGGTGCCTGATCCACCGGCCAGAATGATACCTTTTCTCTGGGTCATTTGGCCCTCATTAATTTGGCGCTGCCAAGCCGTTCGCCAACACCATCCCGGTTTTGCAAGGCGCGCCACCAATCTTCATTGTCCAAAAACCACTGCACCGTTTTCTCTAAGCCCTGGGCCAGATTTACCGATGGTCGCCAACCCAATTCATCGCGAATTCGGGCAGGGTCTATCGCATAGCGCAAATCATGCCCGGGACGGTCAGTCACAAATTTGATTTGCGCGGCATAGGGCTGGTCCGCTGGTCTGAGACGATCCAATATCGCACATACCATCTTAGCCACATCAATATTGCTGACCTCATTTTCGCCGCCAATATTGTAGGTGCGGCCCAAATCCCCCTTGGCCAACACCGTTAGCAGGGCGTCCGCGTGATCTTCAACATACAGCCAATCGCGTACATTTTCACCGCCCCCATAAATAGGAATGTCCTGGCCTGCCAACGCACGCAGAATGATCACCGGGATCAATTTTTCAGGAAAGTGGAAGGGGCCGTAATTATTGGAACAATTCGTGATCACAACGGGTAAATCGTAGGTTTCATGCCAGGCCCGCACCAGATGATCACTGGCCGCCTTGGAGGCCGAATAGGGGCTGGTGGGCGCATAGGCTGTGGTTTCAGTAAATTGCCCGGTCGCAGCCAATGACCCATAAACCTCGTCGGTTGAAATGTGGTGGAACCGGAAATCTGCGGGTTTGCCGCGCGACACCCAATATTCCAGCGCCGCCTCAAGCATTCGAAAGGTGCCGGTCACATTGGTTTCGATAAAGGCACCTGGTCCATCGATTGAACGGTCAACATGGCTTTCGGCTGCTAGGTTCATCACGGCATCAGGGCGGTGCTTGGCAAAAATCGCCGCCAAGGCCGCCGCATCACAAATATTCGCTTCTTCAAACTGATATAGTGGGCTGTCAGCTACCGATGCTACATTTTCCAGACAGGCGGCATAGGTCAACGCGTCCAGATTTACCACCTGATGACCCAGCGCAATGGCATGGCGCACCACAGCAGAGCCAATAAACCCGGCACCTCCTGTGATCAGTATTTTCATTTCGGTCAACCCTTTAATGCATTGAATTCCTGCGCTTACACAGGATTAGTGACAGGAATATGTCAACCTAACCAATATGCACGCCGATTTAGCCTAACTCAACCAGAACCTTGGCCAGACTTGTACGCCAATCTGGTTGGGCAATTGAATAATCCCGCAACAAATCGCTGCAATCCAACCGCGAATTCACCGGCCGAAAGGCACGTGTTGGGTATTGATCCGCGCGAATTTCTTCGACTCGCGCGTTCATACCCGCCTGATCAAAAACCGCGCGCGCGAAACCAGCCCAGCTGATGTTGGGCTGACCACTAAAGTGATAAACGCCGGATGCCCCCGAACCCGTCATTAGCAGATCAGCCATTTGCAGCAACGTAGCTGCGATATCGCCAGCAGCGGTTGGACCCCCAACCTGATCAGCAACCACATTGATACTTTTGCAGTCCGCCCCTAGGCGCAGCATCGTTTTTACGAAATTGGCACCGTGGGCTGAAAATACCCAGGACGTGCGTAAAATTGCATGGGCGCCATCTGCCGCTGCAACCAATTCTTCACCCACAAGTTTTGACCGCCCATAGACCCCAATCGGGTTGGCAATATCTGTGGGCAACCAAAAGTTTTTTCCAGTTCCGTCAAACACATAGTCGGTAGATATATGCAGAAAAGGTATTCCCATTTCGGCGCAAATCACTGCCATTGCGCCGGGGGCGTCCCCATTGATAACCTGCGCCAGGTCGGGTTCGTCTTGGGCTTTCTCAACGGCCGTATAGGCCGCCGCATTGATCACGCATACCGGTTGGATTTGCCGAATTTGGTCAGCACAGGCCGCAGGATCGGTTAGATCAGCTTGCGTTCGATCCAATGCAACAACACCGTTTGACCGCGCTAGTTCACGCCCAACTTGCCCGGTGCTGCCAAATACCAAAATTGTCATTTTGTCGGCGGTTCATAAACAAATGGATTTTCCAAATCCGCCAATAACGGCGCCGCTGCATCCTTTTCAGAAATAATGGCCTTTGGTCGACTGATGTCCCAGTTAATGCCAATTGCCGGATCGTCAAACAATACCGCCCCATCACAATCGGGCGCATAATAGTCCGAACATTTGTAAATGATCTCGGTATCGGGTTCGCGGGTCACAAAGCCATGCAAAAACCCCACCGGTATCAACAATTGGTGGCCATTTTCCGGCGTCAATTCGATCCCAAACCATTTGCCAAAGCTTGGCGAACCAACGCGAATATCAACCGCTACATCCCACAAACAGCCCCGCCCGCAGCGCACAAATTTGGATTGAGCGTGGGGTGGCGCTTGAAAATGTAGCCCCCGAACTGTACCGACCGCGCCCGAAACTGAATGATTGTCCTGCACGAATTCAATCTCGATCCCTTGGTTCGCCAACTGCGCCCGATTGTAACTTTCACTAAAAAAACCCCGATCATCGCCATATCGGGCGGGGGTGATGATTTTCAAACCCAACAGCGGTGTATCGACAATATCCACAGACGTAACCTATATTACCAATCTTTAATCGTGCCTGCCTACCAAGCCCCTTGCGCGCTGTCACTATCCAGGACGTGCCAACAAGCAACTTGCCGCTGATGTGAATTGGCCTTAGCGGGCCCTACCATCTGGCCCTATTGTCCGCCCCTGCGATATGGTGACACTGGCTTGGCGCGTGCCTTGGAATAACGCCAAACCTTATCCACCATCGCAAAAGGAAACTCAGCATGGATATTCAGCTCAGCCCCAATGATATCTCGGATGTGGTCGAAGCGGATCGGGCCCATGTCTGGCATCACCTTATCCAGCATAAGCCGTTTGAAACCATCGATCCCAAAATAATGGTTGAAGGCAAAGGCATGCGCGTCTGGGACGCCACCGGCAAGGAACACCTGGATGCAGTTTCCGGCGGCGTCTGGACTGTAAATGTTGGCTATGGCCGTGAAAGCATTGCCAATGCCGTGCGGGACCAACTGATCAAACTGAATTATTTTGCAGGCTCTGCAGGATCCATTCCCGGATCGCAATTTTCCCAACGCTTAATCGAAAAAATGCCCGGATTGTCGCGGGTCTATTTCACCAATTCAGGGTCCGAGGCGAACGAAAAAGTTTTCAAAATGGTGCGCCAGATATCGCACCGGCACCACGGCGGTAAAAAGTCAAAAATCCTGTTCCGCCATCGCGACTATCACGGCACCACAATTACCACGCTTTCCGCAGGCGGCCAGCATGAACGCAATGCCCAATACGGCCCCTACACCCCTGGGTTTGTCGAAGTTCCCCATTGCCTGGAATACCGAAATCAATATCCGGATGCAGCCAGCTATGGCGCGGCCGCCGCTGACGCTATTGAACAGGTTATCTTGCGCGAAGGGGCGGATACGATCGGCGCAATTTGCCTAGAACCGGTCACTGCGGGTGGCGGCGTTATTCCCCCACCCCAGGGCTACTGGGATCGCCTGCAAGAGATTTGCGCAAAACATAACATTTTGATTCATATAGACGAAGTAGTTTGCGGTTTGGGGCGGACAGGGGCCTGGTTTGGCTACCAGCATTACGGCATCCAACCAGATTTCGTGACGATGGCCAAAGGCGTGGCGTCGGGATATGCCGCAATTGCCTGCGCCGTGACAACCGAAGCTGTTTTTGAAATGTTCAAAGATGACGCCAGCGATCCGCTCAGCTATTTTCGCGATATCTCGACCTTTGGTGGCTGCACAGCCGGCCCCGCCGCGGCCCTTGAAAACATGCGCATCATCGAAGACGAAAACCTGTTGGATAACACAACAATCATGGGTGAATATTTGCTCGACAACTTGCGTACGCTTCAGGAAAAACATGCCGTCATTGGCGACGTTCGTGGCAAAGGTTTGTTTGTTGGTGCAGAACTTGTCAGTGACCGGGACAGTAAGGAACCGGTTGATGAAAAACTGGCCCAGGCGGTGGTGGCCGACTGCATGGCACAGGGCGTTATTATCGGCGTCACAAATCGGTCGGTTCCGGGTTACAACAATACCCTTTGCCTAAGCCCGGCCCTGATATCAACAACCGATGACATCGATCAAATAACCGCTGCAATCGACCGAGCACTTGGTAAAGTATTTAATTGAGCGCCTAAAGGCGCATTTTATTTTAGCCCTTTGGGCAATTTGCGCTGCCGCGCGGGCGGATATTTGTAAAAAGAAGAAATGTATCGGTTTTGCATCTTCTATTTGGAAATATCCCGGCCCCGAGCCTCGCCAGGCGCAACGATATGTTAAGTCCAGAAGTTTTCAGTTATAAGGCCACTTATGGCAATTTCTGTTGAAACCTTCTTTCTCGACCCTGGATATGAAGGGACCCTGCAACAGCAAATTCAGCGTTCGGTAATCGAGGGCATTTTGGCTGCACGCTATCAGCCAGGTGAACGAATGCCATCCAGCCGCAAACTGGCGCACCATCTTGGCGTCAGCCGCATCACCGTTACACTGGCCTATGCTGAATTGGTGTCCAACGATTACCTGAATTCCCGGGGCCGGTCTGGGTATTTTGTTTCTGATACCGCGCCGCACACGCCGCATTTTAATTTAGGCCCCGACACCAAAGCCGATAATGTCGACTGGCCGCGCACGATCAGCCAGGATTTTTCATTATATTCTGGTCTTGTCCGGCCCCATAACTGGCGCGATTTCAAGTATCCGTTCATTTATGGTCAGGCCGATATCAGGTTATTTGATCACCAGAACTGGCGTCTATGTGCCTTGCAAGCCCTTGGGCAAAAAGACTTTATTTCACTTACATCGGATTATTATGACGGCGATGACCCCAAGCTGATAGAATTCATAACGCGGCATATCTTGCCGCGACGCGGTATTTCCGCGCGCCCGGACCAGGTCCTGTTAACGCTGGGGGCCCAGAATGCGCTTTGGTTAAGTGCGCAAATCCTGTTGACCCAGCGGCGCACCGCCGTGATGGAAAACCCTGGCTATGCAGGTTTGCGCGAAATTCTTGGCCAGACCCGGTGCAACACATTGTCCGTCGATGTCGATGAATTTGGCCTGCCACCCAGCCGAATTTCCAGCGATGTAGACGTTGTATTTACCACGCCCAGCCACCATGCTCCGACCAATGCCACGATGCCAATATCGCGCCGTAAAAATCTGTTGGCCCGCGCAACAAGCAACGAATTTGTCATCGTCGAAAACGATTACGAGTTTGAAATGTCATTTCTACGGGCCCCGTCGCCAGCCCTGAAATCGCTGGATCAGCACGGGCGCGTCATTTATATCGGGTCGTTTTCCAAGTCACTTTTTCCGGGGTTGCGTTTGGGCTATATGGTCGGCTCGCTACCCTTTATTCGCCAAGCGCGCGCGCTGCGTGCTTTGGTTTTACGCCATCCGCCAGGGCATATTCAGCGCACGGTGGCCTATTTTCTGTCGCTTGGACACTACGACGCCCAGGTTAACAAAACCGGGCTAGCCTATCAACGCCGCCGTGCGGTGATGGACAGCGCCATTGCCGAACATGGTCTTAAAATTGCCAGCCCCGGCAATTTCGGAGGCTCAAGTATTTGGATGAAAGGCCCCGATGGCGTTAACACGACCAAACTGGCCGAGACTCTGCGCACCCAGCAGGTTATCATCGAACCCGGGCGCGCATTCTTTGCGCAGAACGATGATAATCATCAATTTTATCGCCTTGCCTATTCCTCGATCGCGGCTGAACGAATTCCAGAAGGTATTGCCCGCATTGCCCGTGAACTGGCGTGACTGGTATTATCAAGATGACACAACTGGCCCTATCAGCCCCTTCTTCTGGCAGGCTATCTAAAGCCTGAATTGCACCGGAACAGCCCGGCCGGCCGCCACCCCAAAATGAAAGACCTGCCCCATGAAAATGACCACGGAAGAAGCCTTTGTAAAAACTTTGCAAATGCACGGAATTGACACTGCCTTTGGCATCATCGGTTCAGCTTTTATGCCGATATCTGACCTGTTCCCAAAGGCCGGGATCACATTCTGGGATTGCGCCCATGAATACACTGCAGGCATGATGGCCGACGGTTTCGCGCGTTCCAGCGGTAAAATGTCGCTTGCCATTGCGCAAAACGGACCCGGTATCGCGAATTTGGTGACCCCTGTAAAAACCGCCTACTGGAACCACACGCCGATGTTGCTGATCACACCGCAAGCGGCCAACAAGACCATCGGTCAGGGTGGATTTCAAGAAGTTGAACAGATGCGTATGTTCGCCGATTGCGTGGCTTATCAGGAAGAGGTGCGCGATCCGTCCCGAATGGCCGAGGTGCTGAACCGGGTGATCACCAAGGCCAAACGCCTGTCGGCCCCCTGCCAGATCAACATTCCGCGCGATTATTGGACACAGGTGATCGATATCACTTTGCCCCAGATCGTTGAATTTGAACGTCCTTCTGGCGGAACCGATGCAATATCACAGGCCGCGGCGCTGCTTTCCAGTGCCAAGTTCCCGGTCGTCCTGAACGGTGCAGGCGTTGTCATTGGCGGCGCAATTTCGGCGTCGCAAGCTTTAGCAGAACGCCTGGACGCGCCGGTTTGCTGTGGCTACCAACACAATGATGCTTTCCCCGGATCGCACCCGCTTTTCGCCGGCCCATTGGGCTATAATGGCAGTCGCGCAGCCATGGAACTGATTGCCAAAGCCGATGTGGTGCTGGCCCTTGGCACGCGGCTAAACCCGTTTTCAACATTACCCGGCTATGGGCTGGACTACTGGCCTAAGGACGCCAAGATAATTCAGGTCGACATGAACCCGGATCGCATTGGCCTGACCAAACCAGTAACCGTGGGCATCGCCGGCGATGCGCGCCAAGTTGCCGAACAAATCCTGGCCCAACTTTCTAGCACTGCGGGTGACACAAATCGCCAGCAACGCCTTGATACAATTGCCAAAACAAAATCCGCCTGGGCCCAGATGCTGACCTCGATGGACCATGAAGATGACGACGACGGCACCGATTGGAACCATCGCGCCCGCACTGCGAGACCCGATCATTTGTCGCCCCGCAAGGCATGGCGCGCCATTCAATCCAGCCTGCCAAAAGACGCGATCATCAGTTCCGACATTGGCAATGTTTGCGCCATTGGCAACGCCTACCCAACGTTTGAGGCAGGCCGCAAATACTTGGCCCCCGGTCTGTTTGGTCCCTGTGGCTATTCATTGCCCGCCATTCTTGGCGCTAAAATCGGGCGTCCAGACACGCCAGTTGTTGGTTTCGCCGGTGACGGCGCGTTTGGAATCTCAATGAACGAGATGACAGCCTGCGGGCGCGACGACTGGCCCGCGATCACGATGGTCATTTTCCGCAACTATCAGTGGGGTGCAGAAAAACGCAACACAACCCTTTGGTATAAAGACAATTTCGTCGGCACTGAATTGGATGACAACGTTTCTTACGCCGGTATTGCCCAGGCTTGCGGCGTTATTGGCGTTGTTGCCACCACGATGACCGGGCTGACAGATGCATTAGCGGTCGCGGTCAAGGAACAGATGGATAGTGGCAAGACCACCTTTATCGAAGTGATCCTTAATCAGGAAATGGGCGAACCCTTCCGCCGCGATGCGATGACAACGCCGGTCGCTGTTGCCGGGATTGACGCCGCCGATATGGTTTCGCAGAAAGGCGCATGAACGCTTTTCTTAACGGGCCCCGTTTCGGCGGGGCGCATAACCGAATTGGCTTTTTGGTATGACCCCAAAGTCGCCCTTTTTGTCCGACCGGGTGCCGGTTTGCCCCTCTGACCTGCTTGCCAAGGCCAAGTCGCGGCCAACACCCCGTGTCGCCATTGTCAACGCAGGTGCAGCGCTGCCAATGCTAGCGGCGCGCCAAGCAACTCGGGCGGGTATTATGACACCGGTTTTTGTCGGTGATCCAGTTGCAATACAGATCGAAGCGGCAGCACTAAACTGGAACATCTCCAGTTTCGATATCGTCCAGGCGGCAGACGAAACCACGGCTGCAAACGCTGCTGCGGCCCTGTGCGGTGCGGGCAATGCCGATGTTCTGATGAAGGGGCAATTGCATACCGATGTATTCCTAAAAGGCGCGCTGGCGCGGGATTCCGGGCTGCGCACCGGTAAGCGGCTGGTGCATATATTTCACATCACCCATCCGGATGGCGGCCAGCCAATTCTTATTTCTGATGCAGCGGTCAATGTAGCGCCTAACCTCGAAACCCGTCAAGACGCAACACGGGCGGTGGTTGATCTGTTGCACAAATTGGGCACCAAAACG
>CAXMPY010000080.1:9535-9774 GCA_964195275.1 uncultured Paracoccaceae bacterium | reverse complement strand
AGCATGACGGGTTGGCGGGTTGGCTGGATGGTGGTTCCGCCCGATCATGTGCGCACGATCGAACGACTGGCGCAGAATATGTTCATTTGCCCAGCCCATATAAGCCAGATCGCAGCATTGGCGGCGATGGATTCTGATACTGAAGCCCAGGGAAACCTGGATGTGTACCGAACCAACCGGACTTTAATGCTGGATGGGTTGCCCAAAGCAGGCTTTACCCAAATCGCCCCACCTGACGG
>CAXMPY010000080.1:0-9525 GCA_964195275.1 uncultured Paracoccaceae bacterium | reverse complement strand
GAAGTTTTTGTCCACGGATGCATTATCTGCCGAAAAGAAGAATGTTTATGCGTAGGATATCGCTAGTTGCTGGTCTAATTTTTCCGCTTTTATTGGCGTCGGTTTCTGCCCAGGAATTCAGTGCGTTGGCGCGAATTATTACCGATACGTCCCACCTGATTGACCGCGGTGACAGCGTTGAATTGCAGCTGACGTTAAGTCAGGGCGTACCGTACCGGGTTTTCAGTCTGGATGCCCCACGTCGGATTGTCGTTGATTTTAACGAGGTCGACTTTGCTGGTTTGGATATCGAAAACTTGGATAATTCAAAAATCGTTAGCGGCGTTCGTGTTGGATCAATCGCCGCCGGTTGGTCACGGCTGGTTTTGGATATTGATCGCCCGCTGGCGGTCGAGACGGCAGGTTTAACAATCTCTGCCGATAGCACGGCGCAGGTCCTTATCCATTTGGCGCCAAGCGACGTATCAACGTATTCTGAAAATTCCGGTGTTCCCGACTCTGTGCGGTTTCAGCCCAGTAGCGCCGCAATTACGATCGGGAATTCAATACAACGCCAAACAGGGGATCGGCCTTTGGTCGTGGTACTTGATCCTGGCCACGGGGGGATTGATCCGGGGGCGGAACGCGGCGATGTAGTTGAATCCGACGTAATGCTGACCTTTGCGCGGGAACTAAAAGAAGTTTTGGTGCGGGCCGGTGGGTTTGACGTTGTTCTGACGCGCCAGGATGATGATTTCGTACCACTTGAAGCACGGGTGTCGATTGCGCGCCAAGCTAGTGCCGATCTTTTCCTGTCTTTGCATGCCGACGCTTTGGTTGAAGGCCGCGCGTCCGGTTCAACGGTTTATACGCTGTCAGAGTCGGCTTCTGATATCGCCTCGCAAAAATTGGCCGAACGCCATGATCGCGGTGATTTGCTGGCCGGTGTTGACCTTAGCAATCAGGACGATGCGGTTGCTCAGGTTTTGATGGGGCTAGCACGCGTTGAAACTGCCCCGCGGTCGGACAATTTGGCCAATGCACTGGTGGCTGGGCTGTCGGAAACAATCAGCATGCATAAACGCCCGAAACTAACGGCCGGAGTCTCGGTTCTGAAAGCGCCTGATATCCCGTCGGTATTGCTGGAACTTGGTTTTTTATCCTCGGAACGAGACAGAACACGACTGACCGACAAAAACTGGCGTGGACAGGCAGCGATTGGCATTCGCAACGCATTGCAGCAATGGGCAATTTCAGATGCCGCAGATGCGCAGCTTTTGCGTAAATAGCGCGAATATGTTTACCAATCAGCGAGTTGGTAGATATTTAGGGTTAAATCGGCATGATTTGGCGCGAATTTAACGGGGTTCGTTTTGACGCCGGGCAGTACTATATACTATAAATTCGAAGGTTCCGACTAAAGGGCGGCACGTGCTTAGGTTCATATTTTCATTTTTCGGCGGTATCTTCAGCTGGCTGACCACCGGTGCCTTCATGGCCACCCTTGTGGTTGGGGCCATCTTTTGGCTTTATGGGCGGGATTTGCCAAACCACGAACAATTGGCGCGCTACACACCTGCGACGATCAGCCGAATATATTCTGGTGAAGGACGGATAATCGACGAATTCGCCCGCGAACGACGGTTATATGCCCCGGCCAGTGAAATCCCCGATTTGGTGAAACACGCGTTTATTTCGGCAGAGGACAAAAACTTTTATGAACACAAGGGCTATGACCCACGCGGCATGATACTTGCGGCAATAGACGCTGCCCAAGGTGCGCGGTTGCGCGGCGCGTCGACCATCACACAGCAAGTGATGAAAAACTTTCTGCTTTCTTCTGACCGCTCTGCCGAAAGAAAAATAAAAGAACTCATTCTGGCAAGTCGGTTGGAAAAGACACTGGATAAAGAGCAAATTTTGGAGCTTTATCTGAACGAAATTTTTCTAGGGCAAAACAGTTTTGGTGTCACCGCCGCCGCGCAAACCTATTTCAACAAAACACTTGGCGAACTGCGGCCGGAAGAAGCTGCATATCTGGCGGCCCTACCCAAATCACCAAGCAATCGTCACCCGGTCCGAAATCTGGAAACTGCCCTATTTTGGCGCGACAACACGCTGCGCGAGATGTTTGAAAACGGTTATATTGATCAAGCGGCGTTTGACACTGCCAAATCTGCAGAACTGTTAACCGTCCAAAACGGGGACTATGAACCATTTCGCGCACAATTGCCGCCACGCGACTATTTTACCGATGAAATTCGACGTCAACTTAGCCGGAATTTTGGCGAAGAGGAATTCTTTGGCGGTGGCCTGTCGATCCGGGCAACGATGGACCCGGAAATGCAGATCAAGGCGGCCCAAGCGCTGCGATCCCAGCTGGAAGATTATGACCGCGAACAGGGCGTTTGGCACGGCAAAATCATGTCATTGCCCAAGGACGCCCTGACTGATGAAAGCAGTTGGCGCGCCGCGCTTTCAGACCAGGTAATTCCCAGGGATATTTTGGGTTGGCACGTGGCCGTCGTATTGCAGGTTGGCGACAATGATACCCGGATTGGCATCGAGAATATCGAAGATGACGATGATGGTCACTGGATCAGCGCCAATGACGTAACCTGGGCGAAAAAACGGCTGGACGATGGGTCGCTGGCACGAACCGCGCGCGTCGCTGGCGATCTGCTGGAATTAGGCGATGTTGTCTATATTCGCGCCATTACGAACGATGATGACGGATCATTCGTCAGATGGACCCTGCGCCAAATTCCAGAGGTTCAGGGTGGCTTCATGGCCATGGACGTGAACACGGGCCGGGTTTTGGCGATGCAGGGCGGGTTTTCCTATGAACATTCGGTCTTTAACCGCGCCACACAGGCAACCCGCCAACCGGGGTCAAGTTTCAAACCCTTTGTGTATGCGTCCGCGCTCGACAGTGGTTTTACCCCGGCCACAATCCTTGTCGATGCTCCGATAGAAATTGACACACCACAGGGCGTGTGGCGCCCGCAGAATTCGACGCGTGAATTTTATGGGCCAACACCCTTGCGAACCGGCATTGAACAATCGCGAAATTTGATGACCATTCGATTGGCCCAAGAGGTCGGCATGGACGTGGTAGCTGCCTATGCCGAAAGGTTTGGCGTTTATGAAAACATGGGGCGGTTCTTGGCCAATGCTTTGGGATCCGAAGAAACCACATTGTTTAAAATGGTGGCCGCTTACGCGATGTTTGCCAATGGGGGAGAACGGGTTGAACCCACGCTTGTCGACCGGGTGCAGGACAGATGGGGCAAAACCATATTCCGTCATGATCAACGTATTTGCGAAAACTGCGATGGCTTGGAACTGACCGCCGGGCAGATGCCACGTATTACGTCGAACCGCGAACGGGTGATGAATGCCGTGACCGCGTATCAGTTGACATCGATGTTACAAGGTGTGGTCGAGCGCGGCACAGCGGCTGGGCGTGTTCAACTGCCGGTGCCTGTCGCGGCTAAGACGGGTACCACAAACCAAGCCAAAGATGTTCGGTTTGTCGGGTTTACGTCCAACATCGTGGCCGGTTGCTACATTGGATTTGATAATCCCAAATCCCTTGGCCGTGGCGCATTCGGGGGCAGCACCTGCGGCCCGGTGTTTAATTCTTTCATGCAGACCGCAACCGAAAAATACGGTGGTGGGCCGTTTGACGTCCCACCAGGTGGACACTTCATTAAGATCGATCGATTCTCAGGGGCTCGGCTGCCCGATGATGCAACTGGCGAATTTGTCGTCTCAGAGTATTTTCGCGATGGCGAACAACCGGTATTTGGCCTGATGTTTGATGGCGGTTTTGCAATGTCGCAAAATCTTCCGTTATTCGTGCCTGATGGTGGTGTAATATCCGGCGCAAGGGTGATTACTGAATCTGGTGAAGTGGTAATCGTTCCGGATCGCGCAGATTTTGGCACTTTATCATCTGGCGGACTGTACTGAAAACACTCAACTGACAGCGTGCCTTGCCCGGACCTTGTGGCGTTGTTATCAGACATAGGTAGCCCCCTTTAAGGAAGTAAATAAATTGCGCGCAGAGACTGCAAATACCGTCGAGGCAATCAAAAACTCGCTTGGTCTGCTTCGGCAAAGGTTGGATTGGGATACCGCCCAACACCGGTTAGAAGAATTGAACGCGATGATCGAAGATCCGGACCTGTGGAATGATCAGGAACGCGCACAAAAACTGATGCGCGATCGGCAAATGCTGGTTGATGGGATCGATACCTGTTCCGAGATCGAGCAGGATATGAGTGATAATATCGAATTGATCGAACTGGGTGAAATGGAAAATGACCAGGCCGTCGTCACCGAGGCAGAAACGGCGTTAAAATCACTGGCAGAAAATGCCGCGAAGAAAGAACTCGAGGCATTGCTGAATGGCGAAGCGGACAGCAACGACACCTTTCTTGAAATCAATTCCGGCGCAGGTGGCACCGAAAGTTGCGATTGGGCCAGCATGCTGGCGCGGATGTATATCAGATGGGCAGAACAACACGGCTATAAAGGCGAGCTATTGGCCGAAACCTCGGGCGAGGAGGCCGGCATTAAATCTGCCGCTTATCGGATTTCCGGAACCAATGCCTATGGCTGGCTAAAGTCGGAAAGCGGCGTGCACCGGTTGGTGCGCATTTCACCTTTTGATTCAGCTGCCCGACGGCATACGTCATTTTCGTCAATCTGGGTTTACCCGGTGGTGGATGAAAACATTGATGTCGACATAAACACGTCTGATCTGCGGATCGATACCTACCGGTCATCCGGTGCTGGGGGGCAGCATGTTAATACCACTGATTCTGCCGTTCGCATCACCCATATTCCGACCGGCATCGTCGTTACGTCTTCGGAAAAATCGCAGCATCAAAACCGTGCGAACGCGATGGCGGCATTGAAGTCACGGCTTTACCAGATTGAACTGGACCGCCGCAACGCGTCAATTCAAGAAGCCCACGAATCAAAGGGCGATGCCGGTTGGGGCAATCAGATCAGATCATATGTTTTGCATCCATACCAGATGGTCAAAGATTTGCGGACCAATTTTGAAACTTCGGATTCGCAAGGCGTTTTGGACGGTGACTTAGATGGGTTTATGGCAGCAACACTGGCGCTGGATGTGTCAGGCAAATCCAGATCGGAAGCACAGGCAGATAGCCCCTAATACTGTTTGAGAATAGATTAGGCCAGCAACCGTCCCGGACCTACTATAGGCAACACAGCGTGGTATTAGCTTTTGCCGCCGTCTTTCGCCGCTGGGGTTGCCGGAGCCGCCGAGGTCGCTGTTGGCACCGTGCGCTTGGCTCCGGTGTTCAACGGATCGTCCTGCCGCTGAACAGAACCTTCAAAATGCGCGCCACTTTCGATCGCGATCGTTTTGTGCACGATGTCGCCTTCGACCCGCGCGCTTGACGTCAGGCGCACTTTTAAGCCTCGAACACGTCCAATAACTCGGCCATTGACCACAACATCATCCGCGACGCATTCACCTTTGACAGTGGCCCCTTCGCCAACCGTCAGAAGATGTGCATATATATCGCCTTCAACCGTTCCCTCGATCAAAATGTCACCGGTGGTTCTTAGATTACCGGTGATAACCAGGTCGGTCGATAATTGCGATGCGGGTGGTTTGGTCTTTGGTGTTGATGGGCTAAATTCCGGCACAGATGCCTTGGCAGCGTCACCTGATTTGGATTTAGTGTCTTCGCCAGTTCCGTCTGGTCCGGCTTCGTTTATTCTGCTTTTAGAAAACATCTTTTGCTGCCTTGATAAATATCATCGGGTTTACGGCTTTGCCATTAACACGAACCTCGTAGTGAAGATGCGTGCCAGTAGAGTTGCCAGAGTTCCCCATATCACCAATTTGCTCGCCGCGCGAGACCCTTTGGCCAACTTTGACGCGAATATTTGATTGATGTCCGTATCGTGTTTCATATCCAAAGTCGTGACGGATCTTAACCAGTCGCCCATAACCCGAAGACCATCCGGCGAATGTGACAACACCATCCGCCGTTGCAAAGATGTCTGTGCCGTAACCTGCGGCGAAATCTGTGCCAGAATGTTGGCGTCCCCATCTGGGGCCAAATCCGCTGGTATACCGAAAAGCAGATTTTAGGGGCAAGGAAAGCGGCGACTTTTCGGCTGCTATCCGATACAGGTTTACCCGGTCCATGCGTTCCAAGATGCCATTGGCGCGCAATTCGTCTGCGCTGGGTTCTTCGCCTCTGGTCGAAAAAGTTAAGGGCATCAACGGGCCACCTTGGCCAGAATATCCCTGGCGAACGGTGCTTAATATCTGGTCTGTGGACATACCGGCGGCTTTGAACATTTTGTCCAGCGGGCTAAGTGACAGGCTGACGGCGTCTTCAAGCTGGGAAAATATCCTGTCGTTTTTCTCAAATTGCAGCTTTCGCTCAAGCTCTAGTTCTGCTGCATAACTTTCCGCGCTCTCTGCCAATTGGTATTGCGTGTCGCGTTCGCGCGATACTGTTTCCAGCGCTGACGTCAGGAAATCTACCGTGCTTTCGGTATCGCTATTCGCCACACCGTTTTCTACATTCTCGTTTGTGCCGGCCTTTACTTGCGCTGATAATATTTGAGAATATTCCTGTGCAGCGTCGCGTTCTTTCAGTGTTCGGCGCAATGTGGCTTGAATAACATCAATGCCTTTTTCCATTTCTTTGCGTCGGTCTTCGCTTTCAAGCAATGCCAACTGCATCAATGATATTTGTTCCAGCGCCACGCTGAAACGTTCCTGCGCCAACACGACATGTACGGCGTTGGCGTCTCTTTTCGAAGAAAGATCGTTTAAGCGTTGTTCATAAAGCGTCTGTTCACGTTTGGCCTGTTCACGCACTGACCCGCTGCCAATGCTGTCCATCAGCAAAAACGCTGTGGCGCCAATCGACCAGATGACAAAAAAGCCACCACCGGCCCAGGCCAAAACCTGGCTGCCCGACGTCAGGCGCACAAATCTGGTTTCTGTTTCAGATCTAAGAAACAGCCGCTTCTCAGGAAAACGGCGTTCCAAAAATGATTTCAAACGCGTCGCGATTTTCTGTACCAAACTTCTGCCCCCGCAGATCCACCCCAAATTATGACCAGCAGCATCCCCAAATGTTGTCGGATATTACAGTGTCTACAAAGCCATGTGCGGCGCTGCAAGAATTTTGGTAAGTCCTTTGGTGTTTCTGTGGAAATTATTGAAAACAGGCGATATATTGCCCAGAAAGCCGTGCATTTTGGTGTCACGCGGGAAGTTTAGGTGACTATTTTTGCCTTACATGATCACATCAGCTTGAAAAGTTGTTCAGTTTAGGCGCAAACAAAATTGGCTATCGATATATCTGGCCATGCCATTTTTGCGAACACGGATCAATAATGTGACGGACAGTCCTGAAGATCAGCCCAAAAAACCCACCCGACGCAAGCGTCGTTTCGGGTTTTGGATGATTAACGGTGTTTTGATTTTTGCCGGGCTTGTTTTTATTTTTGGGATGTCGATATCGGGTCGAAATCTTAATGCGCCGCGCTGGGTGTCGGATCGGGTGGTGTCGCGGATTAACGCCAACCTCAATGCCGGCCATGTCACGCTGGGGCGCTTACAATTTCAGATCGACAACAAAGGTATCCCAAAGATGTTCCTTGGCGATTTGGGCGTGTTCGACAGCGAAGGCGCAGAAATTGTTCGGCTTAATGATGTCGGTGCGCGGTTTTCCATATCAGCGCTGTATGAGGGAAACATAAAGCCTGAAACGATCAGCCTAAGTGGTGCCCAAATGACCCTGCGCCGCAGCGTAGATGGGCAGTTTGATATTTCGTTTGGCGGTGGCTCGGCGACCTCGGGAACATTTGCAGATGTGTTGGACCAATTGGATTTGGCACTTCAGGCCGACGCGTTAAGCGAAATTCGATTGCTCGGTGCTGAGGACCTGACAATAACGGTCGAGGACGCCCGATCCGGTCGACTTTGGCAGGTTACCGAAGGGGCGCTGCAACTTAAGCGCCTAGAAACCGGGTTGGATTTGTCGATCGCGTTTGACGTTTTTAACGGTAGCGAAGATCTGGCAGAAACCATCGTCGGCATACAAACGAATTTTGCCGATTCCAGCGTCGTAATCGGTGCCAGCTTTAAAAATACCGCGTCCGGTGACATTGCGCTGCAGTCTCCGGCCCTAAGTTTTCTGGGGATACTAGATGCGCCAATTTCAGGCGCGCTGCGGGTTGAAATCGACGAGCAAGGCAGCGTTTCTTCGATCTCTGGCGCGCTGGAGATTGCGCCGGGTACATTACGGACTGGTGCAGATATTCAGAGTGTTGGGTTTGAGTCAGCTAAAGCCTATTTCGAATTTGACCCATCGGTTCAGAAAATTGTATTTTCCGAAGTCTCGTTTGTTTCTGAGGTCGCAAGCGCCGTTCTAAGCGGACAGGCCTATTTACGCGATCTTGAAAACGGATGGCCATCCAGTTTGATCGGGCAATTCGCGCTTTCCGATTTGCGGGCCTTTCCCCGGGATATTCTGGAAAATGAAGTCACGTTTTCCCAAGGTGCCATTGATTTACGACTGCAGTTGAACCCATTGTCGATCGAGGTCGGGCAGTTGGTTTTGCAGGAAGGTGATGAAAAATTGGTGGCAAATGGCACATTGTCTGCACATAGTGCAGGCTGGCAGGCGGCCGCGGATTTGACGTTGAACCATATTTCCAGTGCAGGATTGCTTTCACTTTGGCCGCTTAGTTTTTCACCAAACACACGTAACTGGGTGGTTGAACATATCACGTCGGCGCAGTTTACAAATGTGCAAGCTGCATTGCGGTTTTCACCCGGCAAACCCGTGCGACGGTCGGTTAATTGGGATTTCCAGGATACAACCGTTCGATACATCAACACCCAACCTGAAATTATGTCAGCCAGCGGTTATGGCAGTATTGACGGCGACGATTTTACGCTGGTGATCGAAAAGGGTAGTGTCATCCCCGCAAAGGGCGGATCGATTTCAATTCGGGATTCGGTTGTGAAAATCCCCGACATCACAGAAAATCCTGCGCCAATATTGATCCGACTTGCGGGCAAAGCGACCAATACTGCAACTTTATCGCTATTAAACGAGGCACCGTTCACAGTTTTGCGCAATGCTAGTTTTGGGCCAGAAGTGTCTAACGGTTTGGTCGATTTTACCACCGAAGTAGAATTTGCCCTAAAGCGGAATATATCCCTTGAAGATGTAAAATATCTGGCAAATGCGACATTGCTAAACACCACCTCAACCAAACTGATACCCGGGCGCCTACTGTCAGCAGATCGGTTGAAAATGACCGCTGACAATGATGGCGTTGAAATTGCTGGTCCCTTAGGGTTGGGCGATGTTGCATCCGATATGATCTGGCGTCAGGAAACCAAGAAACCCGGTCGCAGCGAAGTTTCAGGGTCGGTCGAACTGTCGCAAGCGTTTGTTTCAGAATTCGGTATTGGGTTGCCGGCAAGATCGGTATCAGGTGCTGGTTTAGGGCAGTTCCACA
>CAXMPY010000079.1:0-9992 GCA_964195275.1 uncultured Paracoccaceae bacterium | reverse complement strand
GATAAGCGTGATCAGCCACAACCCCATCGGTTCAACCTGAACCCAGAGAAAGAAGATCAGAAATCCGCCCAGAACCGAGCCCCAATTGTTGCCGGAACCGCCCACAATCACCATTACCCAGATCAGAAAAGTAAAGCGCAAAGGTTGATAACCACCGGGCAAAAGTGAACCTTCCATTGTCGTTAACATCGCCCCCGCGATCCCACAAATGGCCGATCCAAGAATGAATATCTGCAAGTGGCGCCCGGTTACATCTTTGCCCATTGCTTCGGCCGCGGTTTCGTTATCGCGGATCGCGCGCATCATCCGTCCCCAGGGGGAATTCAATGCCATCTGCGATAGCCAGATCAGGATAAGCAATACTACAAGAAACAAGCCGCTATAGGACAGTTTTACCACGATCGAAGACGCCGTGACCGGGTCAAAACCCCAGTTTTCCATCCGTGAAACAAATGTGGTCGATTTTTGCAGGTTGATTTCATAGGGAACCGGTCTTGGAATACCGATCACATTCTTGACGCCGCGCCCCAACCAATCTTCGTTCTTGAGAACTGCAAGTATTATTTCGGCGATCCCCAGCGTTGCAATAGCCAAGTAATCACTGCGAAGTCCTAACGCGATTTTACCGATTAACCAGGCTGCACCTGCCGCAAACAAGCCGCCGACGGGCCATGCCAGAATGACCGGCAATCCAAGCCCGCCCAAATAGCCGGTTCCGGCTGGGTTCACGGCCTCGATCGCCGCCACTGCCGGATCAAAGAGCCAACGGAAGATAAAGAACCCACCAACCATGATAACCAACGTAGCGCTGGATCTTTTTCGCCCCGGTGCCATTTTTCGCCAATTGACGACCGCGCCGACGATTGCGCCGATAGCAACCGCCAGTGAAAACAACAGACGAATGCCACCTGCCGCCCAAGCGTCGGTAACCGGTGGCATCGATACTAGAACAGCAGCCAAACCACCAAGCGCGACAAAGCCCATTATGCCAATGTTGAATAGCCCGGCGTAGCCCCATTGCAAGTTGACGCCCAGGGCCATAACCGCCGATATCAGGCCCATGTTGAATATGAACAGCGCTGAATTCCAGCTGCTGGTCAGGCCAGTCAGGACAATCAGGCCTAAAACCAAAGCGAAAAGTAGCGGGGTTTTAATGGCGGCGTTCATGACGATTGCCCCTTGAACAGGCCTGTCGGTTTAAACAGCAAGACGATGATCAGAATTGAAAAGCTGACCGCGAATTTATAGTCTGTCGACAGCAATTGTACCAAACTGTCGGGTTCCCAACGTTCCGGCATCAGGTAACCCAAAACCTTTTTGAACGCATAGGTAATTGTCACCTCGGAATAGGCGATTACAAAACCACCGGCAATTGCGCCAATAGGGCTGCCCAATCCTCCGACCACCGCACTGGCAAATATCGGCAGTAATAGCTGGAAATAGGTGAACGGTTTAAATGATTTGTCCAACCCGTATAGAACACCTGCAATGGTCGCCAATGCCGCCACAATCATCCAAGTGTACATCACCACCCGTTCGGGGTTGATCCCTGACAATAGGGCCAAATCTTCGTTATCCGAAAATGCTCGCATCGATTTACCGGTTCGCGTGCGATTTAGAAACCAAAACAGGATCGCGACAACAACCACCGCTGTAATCAACGTGATGCCAGCGCTAGCTTTGATTGCCAATCCTTCACGCAGCCCGGTCATTTCCTTAAAATCGCGCGCTGATATGATGAACCGAGCACCATCGGCAAACCTTTGATCATCGGGGCCGATAATGAACCGGACCAACCCGTTCATGATAAACATGACGCCCATTGAAACGATCACCAAAATAACCGGAGCTGCCTTTTGTTTTCGGTAAAAACGATAGACCATCCGGTCTGTGGTCAACAGCAATACAATCGTTGCCGCAATGCCAAAGGGCAGGGCCAGCAGCGCCGTTGGCAACACCCCGAAACTGATGCCCAGTGACTGAAACCACCAGGTGACTAAGATGGTGACCATCGCGCCAAACGCCATTGTGTCGCCGTGGGCAAAATTCGAAAACCGCAAAATGCCAAATATCAGCGTAACGCCCAATGCGCCTAACGCCAGTTGCGCCCCGTAAGACGTGGCCGGGACGATAACAAAATTAGCGAAAGCAACGATTGCGTTTAGAAAATCCATCCCTCAGCCCCCCAAAAAACTTTTGCGAACTTCGGGATTGTCCAACAGTTCCTGTCCGGTGCCGGTAAATCCGTTGCGGCCCTGCACCAACACATAGCCTTTATCAGCAATCGCCAGCGCCTGGCGGGCATTTTGTTCTACCATCAGGATCGAAATGCCACTTTTTGCGACCTCGATGATCCGGTCAAACAGCTCGTCCATCACAATCGGTGACACGCCCGCTGTTGGTTCATCCAGCATCAACACGTTAGGTTGCGTCATCAGCGCGCGGCCCACGGCCACCTGTTGGCGTTGTCCGCCTGACAATTCACCGGCGGCCTGGAACCGTTTATCGCGCAAAATTGGGAACAGGTCATACACCTGTTCGATGGTTTTCTGAATGTCGTCGCGGCGTAAAAATGCGCCCATTTCAAGGTTTTCTTCAACTGTCAGGGACGTAAATATATTACTAGTTTGGGGGACAAAAGCCATGCCAGTGGCCACCCGATCTTGCGGTGTCAGGCCTGTGATGTCTTGGCCGGCAATGCGAACCGCGCCTTCGCTCAGATTAAGCATGCCAAATACCGCCTTCATCGCGGTGGATTTTCCGGCACCGTTGGGGCCGACAATGACGGCGATTTCACCCTTTTCAACCGCCACCGTGCAGTCGTGCAAAATATCTGCACCTGCGCCGTAGCCGCCGGTCATATTATCACCAATCAGATAGGGTTCAGACATATCCGCACCCTGCCGATCTTTGGTCGCCAAATATCTTTGGCCCAGATAAGCAACACATCGATATGACCATCAGCCCACCTTGTTTTTCAAACCGGTGCCCAAATAGGCCTCGATTACAGCATCATTATTTTTGACTTCGTCAATTGTTCCTTCGGCCAGCACCCGACCTTCGGCCATGACGATAACCGGATTACACAGCCGACCGATAAATTCCATGTCATGTTCGATCATGCAGAAGGTATAGCCGCGCTCTTTGTTCAGCCGCAAAATGGCGTCGCCAATGGTGTTCAGCAACGTGCGGTTCACCCCGGCGCCCACTTCGTCCAAAAACACGATTTTGGCGTCAACCATCATGGTGCGACCCAATTCCAGCAGCTTTTTCTGACCGCCAGACAGATTTCCGGCCTTTTCGTCCGTCAGGTGATCGATGGTCAGAAAATCCAGAACGTCATCGGCTTTTTCAAGCAGCGCCTTTTCTTCAGCCTGGATTGTTTGGCGACTAAACCAGGTATTCCACAGTGTTTCGCCCGATTGCGCCCCAGGCACCATCATCAGGTTTTCGCGCACGGTCATCGACGAAAATTCATGGGCAATCTGAAAGGTGCGCAATAACCCTTTGGCGAACAAATCATGGGGCGCAAGACCTGTGATATTTTCACCGGCCATAAAAACCTGACCCGATGTCGGCTTAAGCACGCCAGCTATCACATTGAAAAGTGTGGTTTTACCCGCACCGTTTGGGCCGATCAGCCCGGTGATTGTACCCTCACCAATTTCCAAAGTGGTGCCATCGACGGCGTGAAAACCGCCAAAATGTTTATGCACGTCCTGAACAACGATCATGTAATGATGTCCCCAACTCTCGCCATCTTGGCCGTGGTTTTAAACAAACAGCCCGGAAAAACCGGGCTGCTCATTGTTTTTAACGGTAAGGGATCAGCGGAACCGTACGGTCACGTTTTTCCCACCCTGGATCTCGATCTCGCGGTAAGAACCGGCACTTTCGCCGGGGCCAATCAATTCTACGCCAGTTGCCCCGGAATAGTTGATTTCGCCACCATCAGCCAAAATCTGCAACGCTTTGGCTAACTCGCCAGGTAGAATTTCTTCACCTGGTGCGTTGGCAACGTCCATGACTTTGTCTTTAAATACTGCTGAATCGGATGATCCTGCAGCTTGCATGGCTAGCATGATCAGCGCCGCCGCATCGTAGCTTTCCGATGTAAAAGGTGAGTCGGCGTCAAAATCGTCACCACCAAGCCCGCGGAGAATTTCCATTCCTGGTGCGTCCGTGCCGGGAACTTGACCGAACGAACCATTGATTGCATCACCAACGGCAACCAGTAAGCTGTCACCAATCATGCCGCCCGGCAGCTCAAATTTGTCAAACGCACCGGTATCAAGCGCGGCATTTATGATGCCAAGACCACCTTGGTCAAGGTAACCGGCAACAACCAAAATATCGCCACCAGCAGATGCCAGTGCGCCAATTTCAGCAGAATAGTCGGCTTTACCATCTTCATGGGCCGCGGAAATCGTAACTTTTCCACCCACAGCTTCAAACGAACTTTGGATGGCATCGGCCAAACCTTTGCCGTAGTCGTTGTTAGTGTAAGTCAGCGCAATCGATTTGATGCCACGTTCCATCATGATTTCGGCAGCAACTTGACCTTCACGCGCATCAGAAGGCGATGTGCGGAAAAACAAACCATTGTCTTCGGCAGTTGATAACCCCGGCGACGTGGCCGATGGTGAAATCATTACAATACCGTTTGGGATGGCCACATTGGATAGGATCGCGCCGGTAACACCCGAACAATCGGCGCCCATGATTGCTTTTACGCCATCAGCCGTAATCAAACGTTCAGCTGCGGCAGTCGCAGCACCAGCGTCAACGCGTGTAGAGTCAGCGCGAACTGATATTACCGTAGAGCCGCCTAGCAAAAGGCCAGAGTCGGTGACTTCCTTCATCGCTGCTTCTGCACCTGCCGCCATAGAAGGCGTTAGTGATTCAATTGGCCCAGTAAATCCGAGAATGACCCCAATTTTTATATCTTCGGCATGACTGCCCGTTAGGGCAGCGCCGGTAGCAACCGCTGAAACGGCTGTCGCAAGTAGTAGTTTTTTCATAAATAGTCTCCCAAGTTTCAAGATATCCAGTTTAGGAAGTTTGCTTCCGATTTTGCGGATATTCTGACGCCAGAAGTTAGAGGCAATCCTGCCAAAAAGAAACCCCCCCAAGCGCATGAATTATAAGCACTATTGGTACCCATAAAGGTAGAAGATCAGATATTGTTTCAAATTGGGTTATTTGAACGAAATAAAGTAAAGGTCGGCATATGCGTGTAATTTTTGTAATTGTGATTCTTTGCCTTGGCTGTCTGCCTGCGTTGTCGGGTCAAATCAGTACATCTGCTGGTCAGGTGACAATCGGTAAAATTGTTGGCGGGCTGGATGAACCCTGGGGTCTGGCATTTCTACCGGACGGTCGGTTTTTGGTCACCGAACGCAGTGGCGGCCTGTATATTGGCGCAAGCGCTGGCCAGCTGGCTCGTATTAGTGGCGGCCCAAAGGTAGTATCCGCCGGGCAGGGTGGATTGCTGGACGTCATGGTCGCGCGAGATTTTTCAAAAAGCCGTGAGATATTTCTGAGTTTCGCCAAAAAACAGGGCAGGGGTGCGGGTACCGCGCTGGCCGTGGCGACACTTCGGAAAAATAGCAACAGCCTTACCAATCTGCGTGTTATTTTCGAAATGTCACCCGGTTCGTCTGGCAAAAATCACTTTGGCAGCCGGATTGTCGAAGCCACAGACGGGACACTGTTTTTGACCATTGGCGAACGCGGCGACCGTGACGCGGCGCAAGACCGGTCACGACATAATGGCAGTATCGTCCGTATTAATCGGGATGGCACGGTGCCGGGCAATAATCCCTATGTCGACAAACCAGGTAATGAAAGTGAAATTTGGTCCTATGGGCATCGCAACCCGCAGGGTGCCACATTGGATTTGAATGGCAATCTGTGGGTCAATGAACATGGGGCCAAAGGTGGGGATGAAATCAACCTAATTCGCCGTGGTGCGAATTATGGCTGGCCGGTCATTGCCTATGGGCGCCATTATTCTGGCGCGAAGATCGGTCAGGGAACTGCACGACGTGGTATGGAACAGCCCAAGTTTTACTGGGACCCTTCAATCGCGCCATCAGGGCTGATGATTTATTCGGGTAAATTATGGCCCAAATGGCGCGGTGATATTTTT
This sequence comes from uncultured Paracoccaceae bacterium, assembly GCA_964195275.1. Taxonomy (GTDB): domain Bacteria; phylum Pseudomonadota; class Alphaproteobacteria; order Rhodobacterales; family Rhodobacteraceae; genus NVTR01. The sequence continues at coordinate 3,841 of CAXMPY010000079.1, read as the reverse complement.
ACCGGGTCGCTAAAGTTTCACTACATATCTCGCGTTGACCCAAACGCAGGCTGGGCCGAAGAAAAATTGCAATCTGAAGAAACCATTCGGGTGCGCGACGTTCGTGAAGCGCCAGATGGGTCAATTTGGTTTCTAAGTGTGGGCGAAGGGGCGATATACCGGATGATACCGGGCTAAGGTTCCGCAGCATGCGTGCCAGTGTCTACGTTACAAGGTCTGCCGCGCTGCTTGTGACCCGCGTTCGCGGTAGGGTGTGGTATCATAGTGGCCACGATAGCATTTGGAAAAATGCGATGGCGACGCAAACCCACAGGACAGGGCCACGTTTATCACGCTCATATCGGTTTGCATCAGCAGATTGCGCGCCTTTTGCAGCCGCAATTCCATGTAATATCGTTTCGGTGACCGGTTCAGATATCGACGGAACAATCGTTCCAGTTGTCGCGTCGACATCCCAACATCGCGCGCCAAAATCGACGGGCTGATCGGTTCTTCAATGTTCAGTTCCATCATTTGAATAACTTTAGACAGCTTTGCGTGGCGCACACCGATACGTGTTGGCACAGACAGGCGCTGTGTATCCTGGTCGGTGCGTATCGACGAATAAATTTGCTGATCGGCAACCGTATTGGCCAAATCTTCGCCATGATCCATTGCGATAAGTTTCAACATCAAATCAATCGATGATGTGCCCCCCGCCGTGGTCATGCGGGCACCGTCGACTGTAAACACCGATTTTGTTAGTTCGACCTTTTCAAATTCTTCGCCAAAACTATCCTGGTTTTCCCAATGTATGGTTGCGCGTTTCCCGTCTAATAATCCGGCAAGCGCCAACGTGTGTGCGGCTGTACATAAGCCACCAATATTTACGCCACGTCTGGCTTCGCGCCGCAGCCAGCTTATGATTTTAGGGCTAGAGTTGCTGGCAATGTCCAGGCCACCACACACCAAAATTGTGTCATCGCGCCGCAGCTCTTCCAGGCCGCTATCCAATGCAAAACTGATGTCAGCTGAACAGGTAATATATTGCCCGCCCTCGCCAGCCAGTTGCCAAGAATATATATTTTTTCCAACGGCACGGTTGGCAATACGCAGGGATTCTACCGCCCCTGAAAATGATTGCAGCGAAAACTGATTTAACAGCGCAAATACAAATCTGCGGGCGCGGGGTGGATCCTGCTGTGTATCTAAATGGTTCGCCATCGCGCTATCCGTTTTCAGAAAGTCCTAATTGCACTAAAGACCGAAACAGTTTTCTGGGCTCGTGGCAAGATGCCCCAGCTGTTGATGTTAACTAAAGTGCTACCAAGCGGTTTGCAGCGCGCCTAACATTGGCCTATAGGTTTTGGCCGAACACAAAACGTTGGAGCGAAGACAATGGGTAATTGGGATAGATCAAGCTGGCGGGCGATGCCACGGGTGCAAATGCCCGATTATGTCGATCCTGAAGCATTGGCGACCGTAGAGGCACAGTTGGGCAAATACCCACCATTGGTTTTTGCCGGCGAGGCCCGTAAACTGAAAAAAGCCTTGGGACAGGCGGCCCGCGGCAACGCATTTTTGTTGCAAGGCGGTGATTGTGCGGAAAGTTTTTCAGAATTTTCCGCCGACAATATTCGCGACACGTTCAAAGTTATGTTGCAAATGGCGATGGTGCTGACCTATGGCGCGAAAGTGCCGGTTGTCAAAGTTGGCCGCATGGCCGGGCAATTCGCCAAACCACGTTCTGCGGCAACTGAAACCATAGATGGGGTCGAATTACCCAGTTACCGTGGCGATATCGTCAATGGATTTAATTTTGCCACGGCGGACCGTGTGCCGGACCCGCAACGGATGTTGCAAGCCTATACCCAGGCCGCAGCGACGCTAAATCTTGTGCGTGCATTCAGTCATGGTGGGTACGCTGATGTGCATCAGGTGCATGCCTGGACACTGGGTTTTGCACAGGACGACAAGGCCGAACATTACCGCGATGTTGCCGCGCGAATTTCTGACACGCTTGATTTCATGGCCGCTGCCGGTGTGACGCAGGAAACCGCACATACGTTGCAGTCGGTTGATTTTTACACCAGCCACGAGGCCCTTTTGCTGGAATACGAAGAGGCCCTGTGCCGCGTTGATTCCACCACCGGTTCGCCCGTTGCAGGATCGGGCCACCTGATCTGGATTGGCGATAGGACCCGCCAACCGGACGGGGCGCATGTTGAATTCTGTCGGGGTGTGCAAAATCCGATTGGCTTAAAATGCGGGCCGACAATGACTTCGGGCCATCTAAAGGCGCTGATCGCCAAACTAAATCCGGCGAACGAACCGGGACGTCTGACGTTGATTGCGCGATTTGGCGCCGGGCAGGTGGCAGAAAATCTGCCGCGGTTGATCAAAGCAGTGCGCGAAGAAGGCGCCGATGTTCTGTGGACCTGCGACCCGATGCATGGCAACACGATCAAATCATCTTCGGGCTTCAAAACGCGGCCATTTGAATCGGTTTTACGCGAAGTGCGTGAATTTTTTGCAATTCACAACGCCGAGGGGACGGTTCCGGGTGGTGTTCATTTCGAAATGACGGGCCAGGATGTGACCGAATGTACCGGTGGCGTGCGTGCGGTGACGGACGAAGATCTGTCCAGCCGTTATCACACCGCCTGTGATCCGCGACTAAACGCGAGCCAATCGCTGGAACTTGCATTCCTGGTGGCAGAAGAACTGCGCGATCGTCGTGCAAATCAAGATCAAGCAGTTGCGGTTCAATAGAACCAACGCCAAATCACGTGTTGTTGACGACTAGTTCTAACGTCGACCGCTTTTCTTTTGCTGGTTTGATTTGTGATTGAGATCCCTCAAACGACTGGGGGGCCTCAGAAAACTGACTCTGACGCATGACTTTGGTCGGTTCGCGATCAACGGCGGGCTGGCCGTCTAATTCCTTTGTCACAACATCAGTGATTGCGAAGCGGCGCGGCTGCCTCCCGATGGTTCCATGGGTCTGAATGCATCCCAATATCCGGGTGACTTGCCCATCTTCGTCCAGTAACGGGGCCAACTGCATTTTACTGTTCAAATCACCGCGGCCAAATCCACGATCGGCAACCAAAAGAACTTCATTTATTCAAGGTTCAGCACAGACATTTTCGACAATCTGACCAATCTGAACTCGTGCATCCACTGTGAACATAGCGGATATTGGCATGCCCGCGACGTCCAAACCCATTAATTCACAAAGGTGTCTGCCGGCAACACGGAAACGGCAAATCCCGGGCGCAATCCGTTCCAGAACGAACGTAAATTCCAGGGCTGAATCCAAACGCGCGCGGGTCGATCTCGCTGCGAAACGGCAACAACGAGCCGTTGCAGAGGCCGTGCCAGTAGCCATCGACCTGAGAAATTGAAGGGAAATGGCGGAATACGGTTCACTACGGACAAAAATTACAATATTTTTACCGATTATTTTCAAGGCGCACCTGACAAATTGCGGCTAACAGGTTCGTTGTCCTGATGTATACCGTCTGTTAACGTTTACGGCGGGAATGCTTACTGAGAAATTAATATGGCATGGTTTGAGTAAAAAGCGGAATGAAAAAGTATTAAATGGTTAACCACAATGACTAAATCAATGACCGGATTTGCTAGCGCCACAGGGGCAGGGCATGGCTATACATGGGGTTGGGAAATCCGGGCCGTGAATGCGCGGGGCATGGATGCGCGACTGCGCTTGCCCGATGGATTAGATGGTCTGGAAAACGAACTTCGGACCGCCATCAAGAAAACCGTTACCCGGGGCAACATCAATCTGACGCTGAGATTGGCGAAGGAAGGTGCCGAGCAGCCGGTGACCGTTGATCCT
>CAXMPY010000078.1:4987-10025 GCA_964195275.1 uncultured Paracoccaceae bacterium | reverse complement strand
CGATTGCCCATACCCGCTGAATAATCTGCCCTATGGCGTGTTTTCTGTTGGCGGTGACGATGCACGTTGCGGGGTCGCTATTGGGGATATGATCCTGGACATGAAGGGCGCCCAGGCCGCTGGCCTGTTTGCACAGTTGGATGCACCGGTTTTTGACGTGCCTTACTGGAATGACTTTATGGGTCTGGGTGCAGAAGCATGGGCCGCACTTCGGGTCCGCCTGATCGCGCTTTTGGCCAAAGGCTCGGTTGAACAGTCTTCGGTTGAACCGCTATTGATCGAGCAGGCAAATGCCACGTTGCACCTGCCCATCATGGTCAAAGAATACACCGATTTTTATGCCAGCCGACACCACGCCTTCAATGTCGGGTCGATGTTTCGCGGGCCTGAAAATGCGTTGCCGCCGAACTGGTTACACATCCCAATTGGGTACAATGGTCGTGCCTCTTCGGTCGTGGTGTCGGGCACAGATATCCGCCGCCCTTGGGGGCAGCTAAAAGGCCCAAATGATACCTCGCCGCGCTTTGCCCCCAGCGAACGCTTTGATATCGAATTGGAAATGGGCGCAATCGTTGGTGTGTCCAGCGATAAACCAATCACCGTACAAGAAGCAGCTGATAATATCTTTGGCTATGTTCTGCTGAATGATTGGTCCGCGCGCGATATCCAGGCCTGGGAATATCAACCATTAGGCCCGTTTCAGGCCAAAGCAACTGCCACCACGATCAGCCCCTGGATCGTGACAGTTGCCGCACTTGACCCGTTTCGCTGTGACACCCCGGCGCGAGTGATTGATTTGCTAAAGCATCTCAAGGATTGTGGCCCCATGCTGTACGATATCAATCTTTGGGTGACGCTTACCCCACCAGAAAGTGTAGCCAGCAAGATTACCACCACAAACCAAAACGTTATGTATTATTCTGCCCCCCAACAATTGGCCCATCACACCACATCTGGCTGCCCGATGAACGTGGGCGATCTTTTGGGGTCGGGCACGATTTCGGGCCCAGAAAAATCCCAGTATGGTTCGTTGCTGGAACTAAGCATGGGCGGCAAAGAACCCTTCGCACTAAGTTCAGGAGAAACCCGCAGTTTTATTGAAGATGGTGACACGCTAACCCTGCACGGACAGGCGACGGGCGATGGGTACAATATTGGTTTCGGGGATTGTACCGGAACGCTGTTGCCGGCCCTCAAAGACCCCTACAAGCGATAGGCTTCATCTCATACCCGTTCGTGTCTTCCGCCGACAGTCCTTGTGATAACTTTGGCCGCACTCAGAAAAATGCCTGCAAACCAGTGACGGCACGCCCGATAATCAGCGCGTGTACGTCGTGTGTGCCTTCGTAGGTATTGACCGTTTCTAGATTTATCGCGTGGCGCATAATTTGGTATTCTTCCGCGATGCCATTGCCACCATGCATGTCCCGCGACACGCGTGCGATATCCAAGGCTTTACCACAATTGTTACGCTTGATAATCGAGATCATTTCCGGCGCGGCCTGCGCCTCGTCCATCAGGCGGCCAACCCGCAAACTTGCCTGCAGACCAAGCGAAATTTCGGTCAGCATGTTTGCCAACTTTAGTTGGTGCAGCTGCGTTTGCGCCAAAGGTTTGCCAAATTGTTTTCGGTCCAGGCCGTATTGCCGCGCAGCTTCCATGCAAAATTCTGCTGACCCAAGGACGCCCCAACTAATGCCGTAGCGGGCGCGATTCAGACAGCCAAACGGTCCTTTAAGGCCTTCGACGTTCGGCAATAAGGCGTCTTCGCTGACTTCAACACTGTCCATCACGATTTCGCCGGTAATGCTTGCCCGCAAGGAAAGTTTGCCGCCGATTTTTGGGGCAGACAGTCCCTTGCTACCCTTGTCGATCACAAAACCCCGAATTTTCCCGCCATGGGCATCCGATTTTGCCCAGATGATGAAGACATCCGCAATCGGACTGTTCGAAATCCAGGTTTTTGTCCCGGAGATCGTATAACCAGAGCCCGTTTTGTGGGCGATTGTCCGCATGCCGGACGGATCACTTCCTGCATCTGGTTCTGTTAGACCAAAACAGCCGATCCATTCACCGCTGGCCAACTTAGGCAGGTATTTTTCGCGCTGCTCTTCTGAACCGTAGGCGTAGATCGGATACATCACCAAAGAACTTTGAACCGACATCATCGACCGGTAACCACTATCAACCCGCTCAATTTCTCGTGCGACCAAACCGTACGACACATAGGACGCACCAAGACCGCCGTACTGTTCAGGAATAGTGATACCCAGCAGCCCCATTTCACCCATTTCGCGAAATATCGACGGATCTGTTTCTGCGTTACGATAGGCCGCGATCACACGAGGTTGCAGCTTTTCCTGGGCATAAGCCCTGGCCGCATCGCGCATCATACGTTCTTCTTGGGTAAGCTGGCTTTCAATTTGGAAAGGATCTTCCCAGTTGAATCTATTCAGATCGGGGGCGTCTTTGGGCTTTAGCGTCATCTTGCGTTCCTCTACATTTCCCCTTGCTAGCGGATATTCTACCCAGGTTATAGCGATAGAAATTAGACACCGGCGAAAATAGGAATGTCGACACTTTTTGTCCGAACGACATCCCAATCACGACAACGGCGTTTGTTTTCGGCATGGCGCAGATACAATGCCCGCTAAAGCAGATCAAACAGCGCAGCGGCGGTCATTTGAACTTTGCGATCATGTCCTTGATGCCGGGGATCGTTTCAACCTGTGCGGCGTGGGTCGGTTGGAAATACTGCACCAGTGAACGTTGGCTCAGCCCGCCAAGGATGGTAAAATAGTACATCTCGTAGCCTGGCAGAACCGCGCAGGGATGATAGCCCCGGTCTAGACAGATCGTCGAGCCATCGACGATATGATAAGCGTCGCCCGGTTTGTTGTCTTCGCGCTGCAACATCTGCACGCCCGATCCGTAATTGGGACGAAAGCGGAAATTGTAAGTTTCGTCATGACGGGTTTCATCGGGCAGCCGATCGGTATCATGCTTGTGGCTGGGAAAGCCTGACCAGCCACCTTGGCCAACTGTATAAAGTTCGCTCACCAACAAACGGCCCACTTGGTCGCGCTGTTTTTGGCCCAAAATGTGTTTGATCTTGCGGTGTGTCTTGGTATCGTCCGAACCGTATTGAACTTTGTCGATACCATCAGCGCGTACATCAAACGGATCCAGCACCTTGTCATATTTTGCACCGGCAACGAATGTTTCGGTTTCATCCGAAATACAAACAATCGTTACCTTGGTGCCAACTGGTGCATAAACCCCTTCTGGTTCGCCATCCCAGACATCAATTGTGCGCTTGCCCAGTGTTGGAAAATTAACACCTTCCACCTGTACATCCACGGTACCGGTGGCGGGGACTATGCAGGTTTCATACCCCGGCACGCGATATTCAAATGCCTCGCCCTTCTTCAACTTGACGATGTTGAAATAGTTTAGGGGCACGGTTTGGTCACCCGCATCAACGATGGCTTGGTTCTGATTGTCACAGGGGGCGATATGCACGGGAAATTCCTTTTAGCGTTAAATGGGGTCGGGATGGCTGGCCAAAAAGGCCTCAAGTTCGGCTGAATTGGGCATCGCGGGGGCACAGCCTGGCTTGGCCACGACGATTGCGGCGCAGGCGGATCCACGCAAGACAGCTTGCTTCATGGGCCGACTTTCTGAAAGACCGGCCAACAAGCCGGCCAAGAAACTGTCCCCAGCACCGGTGGGCTTCAGCGCGTTTGAAGCAAATACGCCTGTTCGCAGCTCCTGCCCATCAGCAAATGTTACCGCGCCTTCGGGGCCCATCTTGTAGACGACGATACCGGCCGTATCCCCGGCAAGTTCGCGCGCCTTTGCCAAGCCGTGGGCAATGTCGCCAGCCATCAAACCAAATTCTTCATCATTACCGACGATCACGTCGGCCAGTGCAGCGGCGCTGATCAAGACGTCCTTGGCAACGTCGTCAGACGGCCAGCTATAGGGCCGGTAATCCACATCAAAAATGATCGGCATTCCAGCGGCGCGCGCCAGTTCGAAAGCCCGAAAGGTCGCCGCGCGTGATGGTTCAGACGCAAATACCGTGCCTGTTGTGATCAAAGCACCGAAAGCGCCGTAATCTACTTTTTCCACGTCTTCGATCGTCATTTGAAAATCTGCCGCGTTATTGCGGTAGATGACGCTTTGATGCTCGGCGATGCGGGTTTCGTAAACTGCAAGTGATGTACGTACTTCGCCCCTGATCTTTTTTACATGGGTGCGATCGACGCCGTAGTGGTCCAACTGGTTAAGACAGTACCAGCCAACAGCGTCTTCAGAAACGCAGGTAACCAGCGCGGCCCTGCAGCTCAGTTTGACAAGGCCAGCCGCGATATTAGCGCTGCTGCCGCCCATGCCAACCTTCATGTGTTCGGCGTCCTTTGTGCGCGTGCCGTCAGGATCGGGTGAAAGATCCATTCCGACCCGGCCGATCACTAGGAAATTGCGCGTCGCGATCCCGGTTAGCATCACGCGCGCCCTTCGGTATTGCCGGATTTTGCGGTATCCAGAACTTCTGGGTAGGGATAGTTCAACCCCAGCAGCTGGCGCACGTCCGGGCTTGCGTTGTCCAGAAATTCCTGTGGCAATGCGGCTGGCATGTCTTCCATTGGTTTTACCCATTTTGGCAGATACTGGATCAGGATCGCACTGCGATCATGGTCAGCGTTGTTTGGCATTGCACAATGCCACGTTGCCCCAAAAAACAGCGCAACGTCGCCCGGTTCACCCGTCATCTGTTCGCATTTCTCATAGAAACGATCCTCGGGTTTCGTATATCTCAATTCGCGTTGCGAGCCGGGTAAATAGCCCGTTGCGCCGCTTTCATGGGTAAACGGATCCAATATCACAGACACTTGCGCATTCATCGGAAACGACGCGTTCAGACCAACCGGGTGGGTGTCTGGACGGTGGAAATCCCAGTAGGGGTAATCAATATGGGGTTCTTGCTCTGGACCACCTGGTAATATTCTGTTGGCGGCGATTGAACCCATTATAA
>CAXMPY010000078.1:243-4977 GCA_964195275.1 uncultured Paracoccaceae bacterium | reverse complement strand
GGATACGCGGCCATCCGTGAAAACACATCGCCTTTGGCCAATAGATTCCAAACCCGGCGCCGTAGGTTTAACTTGCCTGCGTCAGCAGCGGCGCCCTGAAAATGGGTCACTTTGCCGCCTTCGTCTTCGGAATGGGCCATCACAATTGCCCGCGCATCGGCAATTACGTCCGCCGTGAACAGCCCGGAAATGCTCACCGCGCCAGCGCCGTGCAGTAATTCTCCAACGATTCCATCGGGGTCAAGCGTGCTGGCTAAAAAACGCTTCATTACACACCTTTTCTTTGATTTGGGCGGGATGCTTCCCATTCCTTGTGGGCATCGCGAACTTTGTCGTTTTCGGTGATATGGGGCGTTCCGACTTCCCACCAGGCATGGCCCTGGGTTGTCCAGCCGTCGTAGGCGTCGACTTTCATAACGATCACGTAGGTTTTGTCCGAGGCTTTGGCGCGTTTGAAGGCCGCACCCAATTCGCCTGCGTTGGCGACGGTTTCGGCAGAGGCGCCCATTGCTGCGGCATGGGCTTCAAAATCCACGGCAAATGGTTCGGCTATGGTCGGACAATCGGCCAACAGATTGTTGAAACTTTCGTTGCCAGTGTTGTTCTGCAGTTTGTTGATCACGGCAAAACCGCCGTTGTCCAGCACCAGAATAATCAGCTTTTTCTGGCTTAGAACGGAAGAATACAAATCTGAATTCATCATCATGTATGACCCGTCGCCGATAAACACGATGGTGTCGCGATCCGGTTCCCGTTGAGTCTGGGCAATTCGCGCACCCCAGGCGCCGGATATCTCGTAACCCATGCACGAGAACCCAAATTCGACGTCGACAGTGCCGATGCCTAATGTGCGCCAGTTTGCTGTCACCTCGGCGGGCAATCCGCCCGCGGCTGCAACCACCCTATCGCGTTCGTCGCATAGGCCATTCACCGTGCCGATGGCCTGGGCGTATGATTTGGGGCCGTTCCCGTGGGCGATATTGCTGGCCACGTAGGCGTCCCATTTGGCGCGTTCGCCCTGGGCGCGAATGGTCCAATAATCCGGCGCAACATATCTGGGCATAGCCGTAGACAGGGCAGTCAATGACAGTTTGGCGTCGCCAACAACAGGCAGAGACCGGTGTTTGCCCGCGTCATGGCGCCCGGCATTAATCGAAATGAACTGCGCCTCTTTCGCAAAAGCCGTCCATGAACCGGTGGTGAAATCTTGCAATCGTGTGCCCACTGCGACAATCACGTCGGCCTTAGCGGCGATCAAATTGGCGCTGTCTGAACCGGTAACGCCAATGGGCCCGATGTTTAGTGAATGCGCAGCGACAAGATTGGCCCGCCCGGCGATGGTTTCGACAACCGGGATATTGTGCAGCTCGGCAAATGCCGCCAGCGCGTTGGTTGCGCGCGAATATTGTACGCCTCCGCCGGCAATGATCATCGGTCGCTCAGCACCCATTAACGTGGTCGCGGCGTCGGAAATTTCGTTCGCGTCCGGGGTAACACGGCGAATGCGATGCACTTTCTTTTCGAAGAACACCTTTGGGTAATCATAGGTCCAGCCCTGAACATCCTGTGGTAGGCCAACAAATGCAGGGCCGCAATCGGCAGGGTCCAGCATTGTCGCAATAGCCGCTGGCAGCGATTGGATCACCTGCGCCGGGTGGGTGATACGATCCCAATACCGCACCACCGGTTTGAAAGCGTCATTCACGCCGAAGGTTGGATCGTTGAAATTTTCCATCTGCTGCAGCACAGGGTCGGGCAGCCGTGTAAGGAAAGTGTCGCCGCACAACAACAGCATCGGCAGCCGGTTGGCATGGGCAAGGGCGGCTGCGGTAATCAGGTTGGTCGTGCCGGGGCCAGCAGAGGCTGTACAAAACATAAACCTCTGGCGCAGCCACTGTTTTGCATACCCCGCAGCGGCGAACCCCATGCCTTGTTCGTTCTGACCACGGTACAGCGGCAGCTGGTCTTTCGCATCGTATAAAGCTTCGCCAAGGCAGGTAACATTGCCGTGGCCAAAAATGCCAAAACCGCCGCCACATAGCCGTATTTGTTGCCCATCAACTTCTATGAACTGGTTGGAAAGCCATCGGATAATGGCCTGCGCGGTTGTTAACCGAACTGTAGCGTTGGTTGTTGTCATGGCAGCGCGAACCCTTCAGGATTTTCCGGCAGATAACCGAATGCAGCTTGCGAGATTTCGATTCTCAGGATACAAGTTTTGCAACCGGTTGCAAACTTAAATTCAATAGAGAGCCCGACAGCATGGCAAATATTGGTATTGGCATCCTAGGCGGTGGCTACATGGGCAAGGCCCATGCGGTGGCCATGTCAGCAGTGGGCGCGGTATTTGATACCAAGCTGCGGCCGCAGTTGGAAATGGTTTGTGCGTCAAACATGAAAAACGCGGATCGCTATCGGATCGCCTTTGGTTTTCAACGTGCAACAGACGATTGGCGGGCACTGGTCAGCGACCCAAAGGTCGAGGCCGTCGTCATTGCCACGCCACAATCTACCCATCGCGCCGTTGCCGAAGCGGCATTTGCACTTGGAAAACCGGTTTTCTGCGAAAAACCGATGGGCGCTTCGTTGGCTGACAGCCGCGCGATGGTTGATGCAGCCCGGACGTCTGGGTGTACCAACATGGTTGGCTTCAACTATATCCGTACACCCGCCAGCCAATTTGCACGTCAACTGATCGCCGACGGTGAAATCGGTGACGTTACTTGGTTTCGTGGTGAGCATAGCGAAGACTTCTTGGCTGATCCGGCGACGCCAGCCAACTGGCGAACCACAGGGGATGCCAACGGTACGATGGGTGATCTGGCACCGCATATGATCAATGCCTCGCTGGCGTTGATGGGGCCAATTTCCCGGGTGATGGCCGAAGTCGAAACCGTACACACCACCCGACCGGGCGGTGATGTCACCAATGATGATCATGCGCAAATGATGTGCAGATTTGAAAACGGCGCAATGGGGCAGATGTATTTCAGCCGCATTGCAACCGGGCGCAAGATGGGTTTCGCCTATGAGATTTCCGGCACAAAGGGCGCAATTCGCTTTGATCAGGAAGATCAGAACGCGATCTGGCTATACAGAATGGAGGGGCCGGAAAATGAACGGGGATTTCGCAAAATTCTGACCGGGCCGCCCCATCCTGATTATCTGCCTTTCTGCCAGGGTCCAGGTCACGGCACGGGCTATCAAGACCAGATTATCATCGAGGCGCGGGACTTTTTGCAAGCCATCGAAACTGGCGCCGATATCTGGCCGACGTTCCAGGACGGCTTTGACGTTAACCGGGTTGTCGCAGCCGCCCTGGCATCGTCAAATACAAAACAATGGCAAGACATCAACGCGTTCTGAATTTCCAAAAGGTAAGTAAGTAGATGACAATCAGAATTGGCAACGCACCGTGTTCATGGGGGGTTGAATTCCCCGATGACCCGCGCAATCCGCCCTGGCAGCAGGTTTTAAAACAATGCGCCCAGGCGGGGTATAAGGGCATTGAATTAGGCCCAGTCGGTTACATGCCGGAAGACCCAGCCATCTTGCGCGACGCATTGGCTGAGAACGATCTGGAACTGATCGGCGGCGTGGTTTTTCGCGCCTTTCATGACCCGGATCAATGGCCGGATGTGCTGGATGGGACCCACCGGACCTGCAAAGCATTGGCAGCCCACGGCGCACAGCATCTGGTGCTGATCGATAGCATTTCAGAACGCCGTGCCGCCACAGCCGGACGTGCCGATCAGGCCGAACAAATGGACAATACCGAGTGGGCAGCATATCGCGACAGACTGGCCGAAAGTGCCCGGATCGGGGTCGAAGAATACGGCCTGACTGTCGGCATCCACGCCCATGCGGCAGGGTTTTTGGATTTTGAACCAGAACTGGAACGACTACTGTCCGAGGTGGATGAGAACATCCTGAAGATATGTTTTGACACTGGCCACCATTCCTTTGCCGGGTTTGACCCAGTGGCGTTTATGAAGCGCCATATCGGTCGCATATCCTACATGCATTTCAAGGATATTGACCCCGTTGTTAAGGCCGATGTCATTGCTAACGGAACCGGGTTTTACGATGCCTGTGGACATGGCATATTCTGTAATCTCGGTGACGGTGATGTTGGCTTTTCGGCCGTTCGCCAAGTGCTGCTGGACGCCGATTTCAGCGGCTGGTGCACGGTTGAGCAAGACTGCGACCCAACGCTGGATCCCGATCCAGTGGGCGATGCGGGCAAAAACCGTGACTATCTTAAATCCATTGGTTTTGACTAAGGAGATACTTCAATGACAAAACTGAATTGGGGTATGATTGGCGGTGGCGAGGGCAGCCAAATTGGTCCTGCGCACCGGCTTGGTTCGCAAGCAGATGGTAATTTTTCATTTGTTGCCGGTGCGTTAGACCATGATCCTGAAAAAGGTGGGGCCTATGCCCAACAACTGGGCGTTGCGCCCGACCGCGCCTATGGCGACTGGAAGGAAATGTTGGTTGGCGAAAGCGCGCGCGATGACCGCGTTGATTTGGTCACTGTGGCAACGCCCAATGCCACGCATTACGAGATTACCAAAGCATTCCTTACCGCCGGGTTCAATGTGCTTTGCGAAAAGCCAATGACGATGACTGTTGAACAGGGTGAAGACATTGTGCGCACAGCGCGCGCCAGCGGCAAAGTTTGTGCGGTCAATTATTGCTACAGCGCTTACCCGATGGTGCGCCAGATGCGGG
>CAXMPY010000078.1:0-233 GCA_964195275.1 uncultured Paracoccaceae bacterium | reverse complement strand
ATGGCCGATTGCGGCATCCATGCGCTGCATTTGGCCAGTTTCGTAACCGGCTCACAGGTCAACAAATTATCGGCTGATTTCGCGTCTTGCGTGCCCGGGCGAGAGTTGGAAGATGACGCGATGGTTAACTTTCGAACCGAGGCCGGAACGGTCGGTCGACTGTGGACTTCTACCGTTGCCATCGGGCGACAACATGGGTTGGACATTCAGGCTTATGGCGAAGCCGGCGGGCT
>CAXMPY010000077.1:0-10376 GCA_964195275.1 uncultured Paracoccaceae bacterium | reverse complement strand
AATTTGGTGGCCAAAAAGGGGCCGTCGAAGTTTATGGGCGCATTGATCAGGCGGCCAAACAGGTTGGACTGGAAATCAATTGGGAAGGCATTACCAAAACACCCAATACTTTCAATGCGCACCGGCTGATCCATTGGGCCGGTATCGAAGGGCGGCAAACGGCCGTGGTGTCGGCGATATTTGATGCCTTTTTTATGCGAGGGCAGGATATTGGCGAGATCGAGGTGCTGATCAAAATTGCCGAAAAGCTCGGCATGGACATTGATGCGACTAAACGTTTGTTTGACGGCGATAGTGACAGTAAATCCTTGCGCGACCGCGAGGTGCATTCACGCGAAATGGGTGTTAATTCGGTCCCAACGTTTATCGTTGCTAATCAATCGGTTGTCCCTGGCGCGCAAAGTACTGAACTGTGGTTGCAAGTGCTGAATGACTTGTCCAGTGATGCGGTTGACGGTTAATGCCGCGCCGTCTGTCGATCGTCGAATTTATCGCCATGATGGCGCTGTTGTTTTCGATGGTGGCATTTGCTATTGATGCGATGTTGCCCGGATTTCCCACCATTGCCTCCGAACTGACACCTCTTAATCCGAACAGAGCACAGCTGATAATTACCGCGTTCATGCTTGGCACCGGCACCGGAACATTATTTGCGGGTCCCTTGGCGGATGCTTTTGGTCGCCGTATCGTCACAACAATTGGGATTGGTATTTTCATTTTTGCGGCGTTCCTGGCCTATCTGGCGCCGTCATTGGAACTGTTATTGGCGGCCCGGTTCTTGCAGGGCCTTGGTGTTGCTGGCCCTCGAATTGCACCGCTTGCAATTGTCCGCGATCTTTATGAAGGCAGAAGGATGGCGCAAATCACATCCTTTATCACTATGACGTTTATGCTGGTGCCCGCAGCAGCGCCCGCTGTTGGCGCGCTAATAATTGACCAGTGGGGTTGGCGCGCAATTTTTCTGGCGTTCATGATCTTTGGCACAATCGGGGCTGTTTGGTTGAATATGCGCCAACCAGAAACACTGGCAGTGTCGGATCGTCGGCCGTTGAAATTTGATACATTAAAATCGGGCTTCCTCGAAATTGTGACCAACAAAATGGTCATGACCTATACGCTGATCATGGCATTGGCGTTTTCAGCGCTTGTGGCGCAACTTTCGTCGACCCAGCAAATCTATTCTGACACATTTGGCCGGGGCGAAACTTTTCCGCTGTGGTTTGCTTTGACGGCCCTGCTGGCCATGCCTGCTACGTTGCTGAACGCATTGTTGGTTATAAAGGTTGGCATGCGGAAATTGGTGATGTGGTCGTTTGGATTCCAGGCATTAATCTCAATCGTAATTGGCAGTATCTTCCTATCCGGGGTCGTACCCTGGGAAAACTCGTTTTATCTTTGGTTCATATGGTCGACGGCAAATTTGTTTGGTGTCGGTTTGACGCTCGGAAATTTACAAGCCCTTTCATTGCAGCCCTTGGGGCATATTGCTGGTTTTGGTGCCTCGGTCACCATAGCAATTTCAACAATGTTTGCGGTGTTAATCGGCGGGCCGATTGGACTGGCATTCAACGGAACACCTGTTCCACTGGTTGTGGGCGTCACGGCATTGGCCATAACGTCTTTTTTGCTGATCAGATTGACGACACGCGAACAATCGCCAACTTGATGTGAAATTTATACCTTGGTTTTCGCCTTAACGGCCAGATCACGCGCTATCGCAAACGCACCTTTGATCTTGTCGCTGTCTTTTTTCCAATCTCGACGCACGACAATTTTGTTGTCGCGCACTTTGGCCAATCCACGTTGATCCTGCATGAAATCTACCAATCCCGCCGGGTTAGCGTATTTGTCGTTGTGAAACTGGATCGTCGCACCCCTAGGTCCACCATCCAGCCGCGCGATACCGGCCTTTTTGCATTCGCCTTTGATCCTGACCACCAAAAGTAGTGTGTTCACCTCTTTTGGCAGCTTACCAAACCGGTCGATCAATTCGGCGGCAAACCCTTCAAGTTCGACCTTGCTTTGCAAGCCAGATAACCGGCGATACAGGCCAAGCCGCACGTCTAAATCGGGCACAAAATTTTCTGGGATCAGAACAGAAACACCTAGATTAATGCTTGGGGCCCATTTATCGTCAACCGCACTTAGGCCTTCCATCTCACCGGCTTTAATCTTGGCAATCGCCTCTTCCAGCATGGATTGGTAAAGTTCATAGCCGACTTCACGCACTTGCCCAGATTGTTCTTGACCCAGCAGATTTCCGGCACCCCGTATGTCAAGATCCTGACTGGCCAGCGTGAAACCTGCCCCCAACGTGTCCAGCGACCCCAACACACGCAATCGTTTTTCGGCCGATACTGTCAGGGGTTTGCGCGGTTTTGTTGTCAGATAAGCATAGGCCCTGGTTTTTGATCGGCCCACCCTGCCCCTGATCTGATACAGCTGCGCCAGCCCGTACATGTCAGCACGGTGAATAATGATTGTGTTAGCGGTCGGAATGTCCAAACCGCTTTCGACAATAGTGGTGGCCAGCAGCACGTCGTATTTGCCGTCGTAAAATGCATTCATCCGGTCATCAAGCTGCCGGGCTGGCATCTGACCGTGGGCAACCACATAGGATACTTCGGGCAGTTGTTCGGTCAGGAATGCCTCAATTTCCGGCAGGTCGGAAATGCGCGGGACAACATAGAATGCCTGACCACCCCGGTAATGTTCCCGCAACAGTGCCTCGCGCACCGTGATGGCATCAAATTCGCTGATATAGGTGCGGATTGACAAACGGTCCACCGGCGGTGTGCCAATGATCGAAAGATCGCGTACGCCCGTAAGCGAAAGTTGCAACGTTCGTGGTATCGGTGTTGCAGTAAGGGTCAGCACGTGAATGTCTGAGCGCAACTGTTTCAGGCGTTCTTTGTGTGATACGCCAAAATGCTGTTCCTCATCTATGACCAGCAGACCCAAGTTTTTGAATCGAATGTTTTTCGCCAGCAAGGCGTGGGTACCGATCACGATATCAACGGTGCCCTGTGACATGCCTTCGCGCGTCTGGGCTGCGTATTTGGTGCTGACAAATCTTGAAAGTTGCCGAACATTAATCGGAAAGCCGCGAAACCGTTCGGCAAAACTTGTATAATGCTGCCGTGCAAGCAATGTTGTTGGGGCAACAATCGTGACCTGGGTCCCAGACATTGCAGCAATAAAGGCGGCGCGCATGGCAACTTCGGTTTTGCCAAATCCAACGTCGCCACACACCAGGCGATCCATCGGGCGACCAACGGACAAATCGTCCATCACATCTTCTATCGCCCTAAGCTGATCGTCGGTTTCCTGATAGGGGAAACGCGCGCAAAATGCCTCCCACATACCGTCGGGTGGCTCCATTATAGCGGCGGTTCGCAATACGCGTTCAGCAGCGACCCGGATCAGCCGATCTGCCATTTCCAGGATATTGGCCTTTAGGCGCGCCTTTTTGGCCTGCCATGAACCGCCGCCAAGGCGGTCAAGCAGCCCTTCCTCGTGGCCATACCGGCTGAGAAGTTCGATGTTTTCAACCGGTAGGAACAGCCGGTCACTACCAGCATATTCCAACAATATGCATTCATGTTGTGCACCCAAAGCTTCAACAACTTCTAGCCCATTATATCGACCAATACCATGGTCTACATGCACAATCAGATCACCCGTGCTAAGGCTTTGGGCCTCGGTCAAAAAGTTCTCGGCCCGGCGTTTTTTCTTTGGGGCCCTGATCAGGCGGTCGCCCAGCGCATCCTGTTCGGAAATAACGGTCAACCCATTGCCAACATAACCATGTTCCAACGCCCAAACTGCCAACCAAACGCCGCCTTTTCCGTCCGGTACATCATTGTAGTTTTCGATCAACCGGGCGTCTTTTAGGCCCTGATCTTGCATCAACCCGTGCAGACGCTCGCGCGCGCCTAGGGAATAACTTGCGACCACAACTTGCCCGTCAGCGCGCCGGGCCGCGATATGATCTTCCAAGGCGCCAAATAGGCTGACGCTTTCAAGCTGGCGTTCTGGCGAAAAATTCCTGCCAATGCGGCCGCCCGCATCCAACACGTTTGGACCTGTTGCCTGTGGTAACGCACTAAGGCCAATTACACGCCGCCCATCAAGCACTGCGCCCCAGTTTTCATCGTCTAGATATAACAATTTCGGCGGGCTGGGTTTATAAACTGATCCGGCCCGATTTTTTTGATCCAACGCAAATTTTCGCGCCTCGTATTGATCTTCAATACTGTCCCAGCGCGCCAATCGGGCCGATGCAGTCTGGTCGTCCAACAACACAGATGCGTTTGGCAAATAGTCGAATATCGTTTCAAGTTCGTCATGGAAAAAGGCCAGCCAATGATCGCTACCTTGATGTTTACGTCCAGCGCTGACGGCTTCATAAAGCGGGTCGTCAGCACCCGAGGCGCCAAATTCGACACGATAGTTTTGCCGAAACCGAGTGATTGCAGCTGGATCCAATATAACTTCGGAAACTGGTGCCAATTCTACCACGTCAAGTTTTTCGATGGTGCGTTGGGTTGCCGCGTCAAACCGGCGCGCGCCATCCAAAACGTCACCGAATAGATCCAGTCGCACCGGGCCGGTTTGACCCGGCGGAAAGATATCGATAATGCCGCCACGCACCGCGTAATCGCCCGGTTCTGTCACTGTTGGCGTTTGCACATAACCCATTTTTGTCAAGAAACCACGCAGCTCGGCCTCATCGATCTGGTAGTTCACCTGCGCGACAAACGCCGCCTGTTTCAGGATCGAACGGGCCGGGATGCGTTGAGTTGCGGCATTTAGTGTTGTCAGCAGAATAAATTTGTCCGGCATGCCGTGGGTCAAACCCGCCAATGTCGCCATCCGGTTGGCAGAAACATTTGCATTGGGTGATACCCGGTCATAGGGCAAACAATCCCACGCCGGAAACGTTACAACAGGGATGTGCGGCGCAAAGAATGCAAGTGCGGCGCGCATAGCCTCTAGTCGCTTATCGTCGCGCGCAACATGCAGCACCGGCGCATTTGATTTGGCCAGTTCGTCCAACAACAGCTGGGCATCAAAACCTTCTGGGGCGCCGCTAAGCGTAATTTGGTTGGCTGTCATGATTTCAGATAAACTTAAGCATTTGACGCTATCCGAATGGCCCGACCAGCAGGTTTTGGAACATCCCCCACATCGCCGTTACAAACACAGAAATCATGCCGATAATCTGCGTGTAAAATCTGTGACGCGACAGACGTTTTTGCAAAAGTTCACCGTCGGCATTTTCAGAACTAATTCGGTGTGCTGTTGACAGCGAGAGAACGCTGATAATTGACATCGGGAAAACAAAGAAAAACAGCGCCTGCGCAAATTCAACGCTGTACCAGAAACCCATGATCACCAATGCCGTAATCGACGCGCTGCCGAAGGCCAGCATCAACAGTCCCGAGGCGTGCCCGATAAACAGCAAACGGTTGCAATTAATACGGACCAATTGTTCCATATCAATCTGGGCCTGTTCGCCGTGGCGCTTAGCCCGCTGCACCATATCAAACGGCACGCCCAGCACCCAATGACTGGCCGTTGACCACAGCACGGCAAGCGCAATCCAATACCAAAGATTGGAAAACGACCGCATGTCGATCACTTCAAATACGGTGTCGTACCAGTCCAAGTGTTGCCCTGCCTTCGTTGGTCGCGCGACACTAGTTGGCTTGGCGAGCGATTCCCACCCTTGAGACTACAAGAAAACCGTGGCAGTCGTTTAACAGTGACATGAAGGACACCAAAGCATGGCCCATTTAGCGGCGCCCTACCCCAGCACCCGGTTTCGCCGATTGCGGCGCACCCCGGCGTTGCGCGCTTTGACTGCTGAAAACACACTTTCGGTAAAAGATTTGATTTGGCCAGTGTTCATTCAGGAAGGTGACGATAAAGCTACACCAATTGCATCAATGCCAGGCGTTGATCGACTGCCACTTGATCGATTGGTGCTTGCCGCGCGTGACGCGGCTAATTTGGGCATTCCCGCGATATGCCTGTTCCCGTATATCGATCAGAGTTTGAAGACCGCAGATTGCGCAGATGCCTGGAACCCAGAAAACCTGGTGAATCGCGCTGCCTGTCTGTTGAAATCACAAGTCCCCGAAATCGCTGTAATGAGCGATGTCGCCCTGGACCCCTACAACATTGATGGCCATGACGGTTTTGTCGTCGACGGCGAAATCCTGAATGATGAGACTGTTGCAGCCTTGGTCAAGATGGCCGTTGCGCAGGCGGATGCGGGCGTTGATATTATTGGGCCGTCCGACATGATGGATGGCCGCATTGGTGCGATACGCGACGCCCTGGAAGCGGCTGGTCACAAGGACACGATTATCCTGTCATATGCTGCAAAATTCGCCTCGTCCTTTTATGGTCCGTTTCGGGATGCTGTTGGGGCCAGTGGGGCGCTAACGGGTGACAAAGACACCTATCAGATCGATCCTGCCAATTCGGATGAGGCATTGCGCAATGTCGCTACTGATTTGGCCGAAGGGGCTGATATGGTCATGGTCAAACCTGGTTTGCCCTATCTGGATATTTGCCGGCGGGTTAAAGACGAATTTAGCGCGCCAGTGTTCGCCTACCAGGTGTCTGGCGAATACTCGATGATTACAGGTGCCGCCGCCAATGGCTGGATAGATGGTGAAAAGGCCATGATGGAAAGTTTACTAGCGTTTAAACGCGCTGGTTGTAGTGGCATATTAACTTACTTTGCCCCAGCAGCTGCGCGTGTTTTGGCGCGCTGACCATTGGCAATAGGCCGCCAATGCAACAACGGGTGATGACTCTTGTTTTTCATTCCCCTATAATTGGTGGTGATCTGCCATATAAGGCGGGCAGTGGGGTCAACGGCAGACAAAGGCAATATAATGACAAACTATTCGCGACGATTCTTAATTGCAGGCACCGCCTGTGCAACAATTGCGCTTGCAGGATGCAATAATGGGCTAAGTGGTACCGGTGCCGAAGTATTGGATGCGCGCGTTGATTCCGCGCTGACTTTCTTGGCCATCAACCATCCTGAAACCCAAGACTTATTTGACAATGCCGCCGGTGTTCTGATGATGCCATTGGTGACGCAGGCAGGTTTTGGTATTGGGGGTTCTTTTGGACGCGGCGCTTTGCGCGTGGGCGATGCGACAATTGACTATTATCAGGCCGTACAGGCCAGTGTCGGATTTCAAATTGGTGCCCAGCAGTTTGCCCATATCCTGTATTTCATGACAGATGAGGCGCTGGCAGATTTCCGTAATTCACCGGGGTGGGCCGCGGGTGCCGACCTGCAATATGCGCTGAATTCGGAGGGTGAAAATATTTCCGCTTCCACGACCACAGCACTGTCACCGGTTGTCGCACTTGTTTTTGGTCAGGCTGGTCTGATCGCGGGTGCCACCATTGAGGGTACAAAATACAGCAGAATCATACCCTAAAACCCGATATTCAATTTGCTGAGATGTGCGGCGCAGAAATCTCTGCGCCGTTTTGCGTTTCAATTGATTTACCGATTGCTCTGGCCTTTTCCTGTATCAGCGTATAGGGCCGCTCAAACCCCATGAAAGAAGACCTATGGAACTGCGAAACATCGCCATTATCGCCCATGTTGACCATGGAAAAACCACCCTGGTAGACGAATTGTTGAAACAATCCGGCGTTTACCGTGACAACCAGAAGATGGTTGAACGGGCGATGGATTCTAACGACATCGCGCGCGAACGCGGTATCACAATTCTGGCCAAAGCCACGTCAGTTGAATGGAACGGTATGCGCGTCAATATTGTGGATACACCCGGCCACGCAGATTTTGGCGGTGAAGTCGAACGCATTTTGTCCATGGTTGATGGTGTGGTTCTGTTGGTTGATGCCGCTGAGGGGCCGATGCCCCAGACCAAATTTGTAACGTCAAAAGCCCTGGCACTGGGCCTGCGTCCGATTGTTGTGTTGAACAAAGTAGACAAGCCAGACGCCGATGCAGACCGCGCGCTGGACGAAGTTTTTGATCTGTTCGCCAATCTGGATGCCACCAACGACCAACTGGATTTTCCGTCACTTTATGCCTCGGGTCGTTCTGGCTGGGCGGATGAAACGCTGGATGGGCCACGGGGAAACTTGGATGCGCTGTTTGATCTGGTCGTGCGGCATGTGCCAGCGCCAACACAGGTTTCGCACCGTGACGAGCCGTTTAAAATGTTGGTGACAACACTCGGGTCTGACCCGTTTATTGGCCGTATTCTAACAGGGCGGGTTGAAGCTGGGACGTTAAAAACCGGTGAAACGATCAAAGCACTTTCCCGCGACGGCAAAAAGATCGAACAGTTTAGGGTCACCAAAATATTGGCGTTTCGCGGCCTGACACAACAGCCAATTGACGTTGCAGAAGCAGGCGATATCGTGACAGTTGCCGGTATGGCCACCGCCACTGTGGCCGATACTCTGTGTGATCTGACCGTTAACGACGCCTTGGCCGCCCAACCAATTGACCCGCCAACAATTTCGGTGACTTTTGGCATCAATGACAGCCCGTTGGCGGGCCGGGACGGTAAAAAAGTTCAGTCACGCATTATTCGCGAACGCCTGATGAAAGAGGCCGAAAGCAACGTTGCCATTCAGGTCACCGATGCCCCGGGTGGTGACGCCTTTGAAGTCGCAGGTCGCGGTGAATTACAAATGGGCGTTTTGATCGAAAATATGCGCCGTGAAGGATTTGAACTTTCGGTATCTCGCCCACAGGTATTGATGCGTGAAGAAAACGGACAACGTCTTGAACCTATTGAAGAAGTTACAATTGACGTTGACGATGATTATTCCGGCGCCGTCATCGAAAAAATCAGTGGGCCTCGGCGGGGTGAATTGGCTGAAATGCGCCCTGCAGGTGCGGGAAAGACCCGGATTATTGCCCATGTGCCATCGCGCGGGTTGATCGGTTATCACGGTGAATTCATGACCGATACCCGGGGCACCGGTGTTCTGAACCGGGTATTTCATGCTTGGGAACCTTACAAAGGGTCGATCCCCGGCCGACGTGCTGGTGTTCTGGTTTCAATGGGCGCGGGCATATCTGTTGCCTATGCGCTTTGGAATTTGGAAGACCGGGGCCGCATGTTCATTGGGCCGCAGGAACAGGTTTACGAGGGCATGTTGATTGGCGAACACAGCCGCGAAAACGATTTGGACGTGAACCCGTTAAAGGGTAAGAAACTGACCAATGTGCGCGCCTCGGGCACAGATGAAGCGGTTCGTTTAACACCCCGAATTGTTTTGTCGCTGGAACAGGCAATCGCCTATGTCGATGACGTTGAACTGGTTGAAGTGACGCCAAATTCAATCCGGTTGCGCAAGCGATTTTTGGATCCCCACGAACGCAAACGCGCCTCACGAGCCAGCTAAAAGCGCCCTATTCAGTGGTTTCGACCACCAACAAATCACGCTCGCTGGCGGTTTTGGCAAAACTTAGGGCTTCCTGATACAGCGGGGAATTGTAGCACCCGACCGCGTCTTCAACGCTTGCAAATTTCGCCACTACATTGCGGGGGCGGTCATTGCCTTCCAGTTGAACATAACGGCCAGCACGGGCGATAAACGTGCCACCATGGGCCGCAATTGCCTTGCCGGCAATGGCCGCATATTTCATATAGGCATCTTCATCAGTAACCTTTACATGCGCAATCCACAGTGCCGGCATATTCTATCCTTCCAAGATTTTTTCTGCCGCAGCAATCGCTGCATTTGCATTTACAGCGTCTGGGCTGCCGCCCTGCGCCAAATCGCGCCGCCCACCGCCGCCTTTGCCACCCAATTCTGTTACGGCAGCGCGCAAAATATCGACAGCTGAAAATTTTTCAGTCAGATCGTCAGTGACTCCAACCGCGATCGCGGCTTTTGCACCGGTATCCGCGATCAACAGCACCACGCCTGAACCGATTTGGGCCTTATGGGTATCAATCAAAGTCGGCAGATCTTTCCCTGAAACACCGGTCAGAACATGGGCCACAAACTGGGTGCCATTCACAGATTTGCCAGATCTTTCAGAGGGGGCAGAGCCGCCGCCCGCCATCGCCAATTCGCGGCGCAGTTGCGCGACTTCGTTTTGTAACGATTTGCGTTCACTGATCAGGGTACTGACCCGTTCGACGACATCCGTGGGCTGTGCTTTGATCGCCTGCGCGACCGCACTGATATTTTTGGCCTGCTCGTTTAAATATTCCAACGCCGCGGTGCCGGTCAACGCCTCGATACGGCGTATGCCAGCACTGGACGCGCTGTCGCCCAAAACGACGCACAGACCAATATCGCCTGTGCGATCGACATGGGTCCCACCGCACAATTCCAGCGAATAT
>CAXMPY010000076.1:0-10391 GCA_964195275.1 uncultured Paracoccaceae bacterium | reverse complement strand
TATTGTATTCTTCGTCGTTAAACGTGTGGTCCGTCTGCAGTTCCAGCCCCGGCTTGGCTTTGAACAGCGGAATGCGATCGATCCGGCGGCGCACTTCGGGGATGCGTTCTTCGTACCGCCACCGCAACCCACCAAAGAAATCAAGCTGACGTTCTTTTGGGTGACCATTACTTTCAAGATCAGACCGGGCCAGCGCGTAGTACCCTGATTTATCCAGGAAAGCGTGATCCAATGATACGGCCTCTGGATGCTGGTTTAGATCGCCTGCATATAAATCCACGACATAGCCCAACGCCGCGTCACAGAAAGGGTGAAACAAATATTCAGCATTGTAGCAGTAATATATCCAGATATCGGGCGCGGCGGCGATGACCGCGTTTACGATCAACTGGGTAGTGCCAGGAACGGTTAAGTCGTGATCTATGCAGGTAATCTTGGCCTTTAGGTCCGCGGGCAATGACATTTCGCTAGGGCCAAAAACTACAATGGCGTCAAACCCCGCCAACAAATGATGGCGGATGGTGGTTTCAACTTCGACCAGATCTTCCTCAAGGATAAGTGCTACAGGACCACGCGCTAGCACCGCGCGGCCTTTTGACAGAAAATCTGTAAGCGTTTTATAGTGCAAATTGATCGCTATGGTTCTTATTATACTAGGCGTGAAAATCCCATGAAATTCCAGAATTGCAACCGTTGCGAAGCATGTTCTTCCGATGTAGGACAAATTCCTTAAGAATTGCGGCGGGATTATCCAGAATGTCACACAGTAAAAAGCTCTATATCAAAACCTATGGCTGCCAGATGAATGTCTATGACAGCGAACGTATGGCCGAGGTTTTGGGTGCGTCTGGTTACACGTCAACATCCACGCCCGATGACGCTGACATGATCCTACTAAATACCTGCCATATAAGGGAAAAAGCGGCCGAAAAGATCTATTCAGAATTGGGTCGATTTAAGGGCTTAAAGGCCGAAAAGCCGGACTTGAAAATTGGCGTGGCCGGTTGCGTTGCCCAGGCCGAGGGTGAGGAAATCATGCACCGTCAGCCGATAGTTGACCTGGTTGTCGGACCACAGAGCTATCATAACCTTGCAGCATTAGAGGCGCGGGTTCGCGCAGGAACCAAGGCAATTGATACCGATTTTCCGGAAGAGGACAAATTTGAACATCTGGCGGCCCGGCCAATGGCCAAACGCGGACCGACTGCATTTTTGACCGTACAGGAAGGTTGTGACAAGTTTTGTGCGTTTTGCGTTGTGCCTTACACCCGAGGTGCAGAAAGTTCTCGTCCCGCTGCAAGAATTGTTCAGGAAGCCCGCGAATTGGTTGATCGAGGTGTTCGGGAAATCACCCTGTTGGGGCAGAATGTGAATGCTTATCACGGTGCAACTGATACCGGCACGCAGTCTTTGGCTAATCTGATCGATGATTTGGCCGACGTTTCCGGGCTGGAACGTATTCGCTATACAACCAGCCACCCCAACGACATGTCCGATGATCTGATCGCCGCCCACGCGGAATGCCCGAAATTGATGCCATATTTGCACCTTCCAGTGCAGTCCGGCAGCGATAAAATTCTGAAGGGAATGAACCGTAGACACACCGCTGACAGTTACCTGCGGATACTGGAACGTGTTCGCGCGGCGCGCCCGGATATCCTGATTTCCGGTGATTTCATTGTCGGGTTCCCGGGCGAATCCGACGCCGATTTTGAGGAAACGATCTCGTTGATCGCGGCTGTTGGCTATGGTCAGGCCTATTCATTTAAATACTCGCCACGGCCGGGCACACCTGCGGCGGAGCGTGAACAAGTGGCGGAAACCGCAAAAACTGAACGTCTTTTGCGCCTGCAAGGCCTGCTGTCAGAACAGCAGCGCGCCGCGCAGGAAAATATGGTTGGGCGCCAAGTATCGGTTTTGTTTGAACGCCAGGGTCGAATGGATGGTCAACTGGTCGGCAAATCCGAACATTTGCAGGCTGTGCATGTCAGTTGCCCCGACAGCTATTTGGGCGAAATTCATCCGGTGATGATCACCCAAGCCGAGGCAAATTCGCTGGGCGGTACTTTGGTCAATAAGTAGCTACCAACCCATATTTAGCCATACCGACAACCGCGCAAGTGAAACACATAATATGGCCCTTTCTGAACGGCGCGCCGATGCGGTTGCGGCTAGCGAAAGCAACCGGAGTGCAGCTGTTTGACGTTCGCGGCTGCGGAGAACGTGTACCAAAAGCATCAAACAATACCGCCACCGGGCGCGCACAAAACCGGCGCATCGAAATAATTTGTATGCACTTATGGAAGACATGCGGGCTGTTAAAGCGATTGGCATAGCGATGACAGAGGTTTTGTTAGCGGGGTGCGAAGGCCCGTTTGACCATAAAACGAACAAAACCACTGATCGCGGTTTTGACGCCAAATCGCTAAGCGAATTGAAGGCCGGTATCTGGATCGATCCTAATGGATGTGATCACTGGATTATTGACGACGGTTTGGAGGGTTACCTTTCCCAGAGGCTGGGCCGTAGCGGAAAACCGGTCTGTTCGGAATCAGGTTTCGTGAACACTACCATCGGGGATTTTAAGCGGTGTTCTGCATTTTTGGATGCAATTTAGGCTCTAAAAGTTTGATCGCGTCCGTTCAGCCTTAATATTTCACCCAATTTAACAAATATTTGCCAGCCTCTGCCTTACGGCTTGCGCACAGCACGCCTAATTGGCACGATTGGGCATCGTTCACCTAACGGAGATTCTTTTTGGGATTCAACGCAGTCACCCCGCCACCAACCAGTGACATAGCTCACGAAACTCTGTTGGAATTTTCTGATAACCGGCTTTTAATCGACCTGTGCGGCGAATTTGACCGCAACCTTGCCCAAATAGAACAAGACCTGTCGGTGCAGATCATTCGCCGTGGCAATCAACTGGCGATTATCGGTGATGGCGTGGCCTTGGGGCAGGCGGCGGCGGTTTTGCAGTCGCTTTATGTGAAACTTGAGGCAGGTCGCGCTATTGACCCCGGCGAGATTGCTGGCGAAATCAGTTTGGTTAAGGCTGCGGACACCGAGGCGCGGGTTCAGGGGAAACAAAAAGATATGTTTGGCCAAGGCCAGGTTGAAATTAGCACCCGCAAAAAGACCATTCAGCCGCGAACGGTTGCACAAAAAGCCTATGTTGCTTCGTTGTTCAAGAACGAATTGGCCTTTGGAATCGGTCCTGCCGGGACCGGCAAAACCTATTTGGCGGTGGCCGTTGGCGTAAACATGTTAGTCGGTGGCAAGGTTGACAAAATTATTCTGTCGCGCCCTGCCGTTGAAGCCGGTGAAAGGCTGGGGTTTTTGCCCGGCGACATGAAAGACAAAGTCGACCCCTACATGCAGCCACTTTATGACGCGCTGGACGACTTTTTGCCCACCAAACAGATGGGTCGGATGATCGAAGAAAAACAAATCGAAATTGCGCCACTTGCGTTTATGCGGGGGCGCACACTGTCAAATGCGTTTGTGGTTCTGGACGAAGCGCAGAACGCGACCACGATGCAAATGAAAATGTTCCTGACACGCCTGGGTGAAGGCAGCCGGATGGTCATTACCGGCGATCGCACCCAGGTGGATTTGCCGGGCAATGTCAAAAGTGGTTTGGTGGATGCTGAACGTCTTTTGGGTGGGATTACAAAGATCGGCTTTAACTATTTCACGTCTAAGGACGTTGTACGACACCCGTTGGTGGCGCGTATCATCCAAGCTTACGATGCGGATAGTAATGGCTGATCTGGTCGATGTGGTGATCCAAGACCGGCGATGGGAAGGTATCGGCCTAGATATACTTGCCCAATCCGCGTGCCGTTCTTGTCTAAATCATCTGAATTTTGATCCCGAAGTTTTTGAGATCAGCCTGCTTGGCTGCGATGACGCGCGTATTTCCGCGCTGAATGCAGATTTTCGTGCCAAACCGACCCCAACCAACGTACTGTCTTGGCCAGCGCAAGAACGTGCGCCTGTTTCGCCTGGTTTGGTTCCAGTGCCGCCGAAAATTGCAGATGGCGAAACTTACGAATTGGGTGATATCGCCATTGCCTATGAGACTTGCGTAAAAGAAGCTAGGGTCGCCGCCAAGCCACAAGATCAACATGTTTTTCATTTATTGGTACATGCGACGCTACATTTGTTGGGTTATGACCACATTTTGAACCAAGATGCGGTTCTAATGGAAGAAACCGAACGCAAGGTACTTGCTACCGTGGGTCATCCTGACCCATATGAAGAACACTAACGGCAATTCAGCCGAAATTTGGAAAGGACCGATGAACGACACCGACGAAGGATCTTCCAGCGCAGCGCAACGCGCGCAGAATTCCGAAACAGATAAGCAGCCCGGCATTTTCGGCCGAATTGTAGCTGCCCTAAGCCCCGCCGAAAATACGGCGGAAAATTCTGAAACCGAAAACCACCGATCTAACGGCAGCGCCGTTCCCGGCCTGCCACCAAGCATGTTGAATCTGCGGCGCATGCGTGTGGAAGACGTGGCAATTCCAAAGGCAGATATCATATCTGTGCCATCGGACATCAAAAAGGATGATCTGGTCGCTAAATTTCGCGACACCGGCTTGACCAGGATACCTGTCTATGAGGGTACGCTGGATACGCCGATTGGGTTAGTGCACCTGAAAGACTTGGCCCTAAAACACGGGTTCAACGGCAAAGGGTCACGCTATAGTTTGCAAAAACTAGTGCGTCCGGTTCTGTATGCGCCACCGTCGATGCCGATCGGCATTTTGCTTCAGAAGATGCAAAATGAGCGGATTCACATGGCATTGGTTGTTGATGAATTCGGTGGGGTAGACGGTCTTGTGACAATTGAGAACCTGATCGAACAGGTAATTGGAGAGATCGCGGACGAGCACGATATTGAAGAAGGGAATTTCTGGACTTTGGAAAAGCCTGGATCGTATCTGGCAGATGCGAAAACGCCGCTTGATGAATTTGAGGCCGAAATTGGGTATTCACTGGTTGATCCCGACGAAGAGGATGAAATTGACACGCTTGGCGGGTTGATTTTTGTGCTTAGCGGGCGGGTTCCGTCCCGGGGTGAATGCATTCCGCATCCGGCGGGACCGGAATTCGAAGTTGTCGACGCTGATCCACGTCGGCTAAAGCGGCTACGGGTGCGCCTGCCTGGTTTTCAGGCGGATGCCTAGGGCAAACCGGAACGTGCTGGCGCGATTGGCCGTCGTATCGGGTTGGAAAAGCGCTGCCATTTCAGCCATTATAGGCATCGCCATCGCAACCGGGCAGGCCCCGTTTTCGGCTTTTTGGTTGGCTTTTCCGGCGATTTGCGGCGCGCTGCTGCTGGGGTGGTCGTCCGCGACACCCCGGCAGGCGGCGCTGCGCGGGCTGGCCGTTGGTGTCGGTTTCGCCGCCGTTACGTTTAATTGGATCGTCGAACCGTTTTTGGTCGATCTGGCAACCCATGGCTGGATGGCCCCGTTCGCCCTGTTGTTTATGTCATTGGGCATTGGTCTGTTTTGGGCAGGCGCATTTTGGGCCGCGCGTAAAGTTGCACCGATGGGGTCAACCACAGTTTTGCTGGCTTTGCCCATGACCTGGACAATGGCGGAACTGTTGCGGTCCTATATTCTGACCGGATTTCCCTGGGGATTAACATCATACATTTGGATCGACACGCCGGTTTACCAGTTGGCGTCGATTATCGGCCCTCACGGGCTAACATTGGTGACCGTTGGTCTGGCGTCTGCAATCGCAATCGGGATTGTTAAACGCCAATTTGGTCGAACTGTCATTGGCCTGATTGTTCTGGCGGCGATATGGGCAAGCGGTGGTTATTTGAAAAGCCAACCCTTAGATGTGGCGACGGGAACCCGCCCAATTGTCCGGCTGATACAGCCAAATGCCAGCCAAAAACAAAAGTGGGATCCGGAACTGATGCCGGTGTTTTACAATCGGCAATTGGCGTTAACGGCCAAAATATCCGAACGGATGCCCGATTTGGTGGTTTGGCCCGAAGTCGCGGTGCCGTTTTTGCTAAGCGATCCGTCCGCACCTTTAGGTGAAATCACCGCCGCAGCAAATGGAACGCCCGTTGTGATCGGCGCGCAGCGGTTTGATGGCGGCCATGCGTTCAACAGCCTGGCAATGCTGGGCGCTGGTGGCACAGTCGATCAGATATATGACAAACATCATCTGGTGCCGTTTGGGGAATACCTGCCTGCAGGCGCGTTATTTGCGCGGCTTGGGCTGACGGCACTGACAGCCCAATATGGCACTGGCTACAGCGCTGGGTCGGGTCCGCGCGTGCTGAATATGGGCGAACTCGGTAATGTCCTGCCGTTAATTTGTTATGAAGCCATCTTTCCCCATGAATTGCGCCGCGTCGCTTTGCGCCCGGATTGGATGCTGATGCTAACCAACGACGCCTGGTTTGGTCAGGCTGCTGGTCCGTTTCAGCATTTGGCCCAAGCACAGGCGCGGGCAATTGAAACCGGATTGCCAATGGTGCGGGTGGCAAACACAGGGGTTTCCGCCATTATTGATGCGCGCGGTCAAATTGTGGCGTCAATCCCACTGGGGGTTGCAGGAGGGCTGGATGCGCCTCTGCCACAGGCATTGCCGGCCACGCCGTACTGGCGATTTGGCGACTTTCCGGTATCTTTGATGCTTATTGCTGTGGGGCTGGCGGCGTTGCGCCAGAAATCCAATTGACTGGCCCGACACGCGGATGTAATCGGTTTTAATACTGTCACAACGGCTTCCTGACGTGGCAACATAACATACCGGAGCATTTTCATGGCGCGTCAGAATTACATTTTCACCTCGGAATCAGTTTCCGAAGGTCATCCAGACAAATTATGCGACCGAATTTCAGACGCAGTGCTGGACGCCTTTTTAGCAGAAGAACCAGAGGCGCGCGTCGCTTGCGAAACCTTTGCCACAACAAACCGCGTTGTTGTCGGCGGCGAAGTTGGTCTTTCTGATCAGACAAAACTGTCGGAATATATGGGTCGTATCGAAGATATCGCCCGGACCTGCATCAAAGATATCGGCTATGAACAAGAAAAATTTCATTGGAAAACAGTGGAACTGTCCAACTATCTGCATGGCCAATCGGCCCATATTGCCCAAGGTGTGGATGCCGCGGCCAATAAAGACGAAGGGGCCGGTGATCAGGGGATCATGTTCGGCTTTGCGACGCGCGAGACCCAAGAATTAATGCCTGCCCCAATTCAGTATAGCCACGCGATCCTGCGCCGATTGGCAGAAGTGCGCAAATCCGGGCAGGAACCCAGCTTGCGACCGGACGCAAAATCGCAGCTTTCACTGCGCTATGTTGATGGCAAGCCAGTGGAAGTAACGTCCATCGTTCTGTCCACACAGCATGCCAGTGAAGACCAGACATCAGATGATATTCGCGATATCGTTGAGCCTTATATTCGCGAAGTTTTGCCATATGCCTGGATTACACCGCAAACCAAATGGTGGATTAACCCGACAGGTACCTTCGTTATTGGCGGCCCAGACGGAGACGCCGGGCTGACCGGGCGCAAGATTATTGTTGATACCTATGGCGGTGCCGCCCCACATGGTGGCGGTGCATTTTCGGGAAAAGACCCAACCAAAGTTGACCGATCTGCGGCCTATGTGGCGCGGTATCTTGCCAAAAACGTGGTCGCTGCTGGCATGTCCGAACGCTGTCTTATCCAACTGTCCTATGCGATTGGCGTGGCCAAACCACTTTCGATATATGTCGATACCTTTGGCGAAGGTGAGGTCGCCCCAGAAGCAATTGAACGCGCGATTGAACAGGTCATTGACCTATCACCGCGCGGCATTCGCGAACATTTGCAGATGAACCGACCAATATATCAGCGCACGGCCGCCTACGGGCATTTTGGTCGTGCACCAGAAGCCGACGGCGGATTTAGTTGGGAAAAAACAGATCTGGTGGCGGCGCTGAAAAGCGCAGTTTAATGGCGATTAAATGGTCCGGATCGCGTATGTTTCTCAAATAGTGGCAGTTCAACTGCTTATTCTCGGGTGATTTTGCTATGACGGTTTCTGGCTCTGACGCCGAAATACCACGGCGGAATTTTTATGGTCGCCAGCACGGCAAAACCCTGCGCGACCGACACAAGGAATTCCTGTCAAATGATCTGGGTGCGCTGTCGCCCGGTGCCGTTAACCGCCACGAAAACCCTGAACGAACTGTACTTGATCTAGACGCGCGTTTCGGCGGCAACCCACTTTGGCTGGAAATTGGATTTGGCGGCGGTGAACACCTGGTGCATCAGGCATCTTTAAACCCGCAGGTTCAGATCATAGGTTGCGAGCCTTTTATCAATGGAGTGGCGATGTTGCTGGGCAAAATTCGCGATGCTGGGGTTAGCAATGTTGCGGTCTATCCCGGTGATGTTCGCGATCTATTTGATGTGCTGCCAGCCGCAACGCTGGATCGGGTTTTTCTGCTGTATCCCGACCCCTGGCCAAAACAGCGCCATGCCGCGCGGCGATTTATGAACCCAACTTATTTGGAACCGTTATCCGCAGCGATGCGGTCAGGTGCAGAAATTCGGGTGGCAACAGATATCGATGACTATGCGGTACGGTCCTTGCGGCAGGTTCCCGCGCATGGGTTTGAATTGGTTGACCAAAGTCCTGACCCCTGGGCCGATTGGATAACAACGAGATACGAACGCAAAGCCCTGCGGGAAGATCGGATGCCCCAATATTTGAGGTTTCGGCGGCTGTAAGCGCGGCGCCTGGGGCCGGGATTTTATTGCAAAGAAGAAGCCTGGATGTGGACCTTTGCATTCGGCTTAGGCTATCAGTTTGTGCGCAGCAATTCGAAAGAGACACATGTCAGCCCACGGCGTTCCAATCCCGATGAAATCGCGCCCTTGCGACGCGCTGAAAGGTATCGCCGAAGTTCCCGGTGACAAGTCGATTTCGCATCGGGCGTTGATATTGGGCGCGATGGCTGTTGGGGAAACCCGGATCACCGGGCTGTTGGAAGGGCAGGACGTTTTGGATACCGCGCGCGCAATGCGCGCTTTTGGGGCAGATGTGCGCCAAATCGCACCCGGAGATTGGGGCGTGCACGGTGTCGGCGTTGGCGGGTTCAGCGAGCCCGAAGATGTTGTCGATTGCGGCAATTCAGGCACCGGCGTCCGGTTGATCATGGGGGCGATGGCCAGCCAGCCGATTACAGTGACTTTTACCGGGGACGCATCGTTGCGGTCGCGCCCGATGGCCCGGATCACCGACCCAATATCCCTGTTCGGTGCCACGTCTTATGGGCGCACGGGCGGGCGATTACCGATGACGATTGTCGGGGCGCGCGCCCCCGTGCCGGTGCGCTACAGCGTGCCAATGCCGTCAGCGCAGGTAAAGTCGGCGGTGTTGCTGGCGGGGCTAAATGCGCCGGGGCAGACTGTGGTAATCGAACACGAAGCAACGCGCGATCATACTGAGCGGATGTTGGCAGGATTTGGCGCGGAATTAACCATAGAAAACAGGGCGGAGGGCCGGGTTATCACGCTGACCGGGCAGCCGGAATTGACACCCCAAGAAATCGCTGTGCCGAGCGACCCAAGTTCCGCTGCGTTTCCAGTTTGTGCAGCACTGATTGTCGCGGGGTCAGATATTACGGTCCCCGGGGTTAGCCAGAACCCAACCCGGAATGGCTTATTCGCCAGTTTGCTGGAAATGGGCGCCAATATTTCGCTGGAAAATCAAAGGGAAGAGGGCGGAGAGCCCGTAGCAGACCTACGTGTGCACAACGGTGATTTGCGCGGTATCGAGGTGCCAGCAGAACGGGCAGCCAGCATGATTGATGAATTTCCGATCTTGGCCGTTGTGGCGGCCAATGCATCGGGCAAAACCGTGATGCGGGGTGTTAAGGAATTGCGGGTTAAGGAAAGCGACCGGATTGATGCGATGGCGCGTGGGCTTGAAGCCTGCGGCGTTACCGTTGAAGAGGATGAAGATACGTTGATTGTGCACGGTATGGGTGCAGGCGGTGTGCCCGGTGGCGGCACCTGTGCCACGTATCTGGATCACCGCATCGCGATGGCGTTCCTGTGCCTTGGGATGGCGGCGAAAAAGCCTGTAAATATTGACGATGGTGGGCCGATCGAAACATCGTTCCCAAAGTTTGAGGGGCTGATGGGCGGGCTGGGTGCGCAATTGGTACGGGCGAACAAATGAGCCATTTGCGCATCGCATATTGTTTGTTACTTGGCGTTACGATGGCCCTGTATCTGGCAATGGTTTTGTGGTCGTTGCCCATGATTGCAGCCGCAGCGGGTGGACTGGTTCCATTCGATTTGCGGCCCGGTGGTTATAGTGAAACCCAAGCCCGGGAATTCTTGCGGCTT
>CAXMPY010000075.1:0-10466 GCA_964195275.1 uncultured Paracoccaceae bacterium | reverse complement strand
GGCGCGACCGACGAACTTTGGAACCAGACCAAGGGCATGTATGTTCCCGGTCAAGAAGTTGCTGCGTCGACTTATCCCAAGCAGATTGCTTTTAACGTCATTCCGCAATGCGATGTGTTCATGGAAGATGGGACCACCAAAGAAGAATGGAAGATGGCCGCCGAAACCAAGAAAATCATCGATAAATCGATCAAGGTTACTGCAACTTGCGTGCGCGTTCCGGTATTTGTCGGCCATTCCGAAGCCGTGAATATTGAATTTGAAGATTTCCTGGACGAAGAAGAAGCGCGCGAAATTCTGCGCATAGCGCCGGGTATATTGGTGGTCGATAAGCGCGAAGATGGTGGCTATGTCACGCCGGTAGAATGCGTGGGTGATTTCGCAACTTTTGTCAGCCGCATTCGTCAAGACAGTACGATTGAAAATGGGCTAAACATCTGGGTTGTATCGGATAATTTGCGCAAGGGTGCTGCGTTGAATGCGGTTCAGATTGCAGAAGTTTTGGTCAATCGTGTATTAAGTAAACGCTAGATTGGGCCGGGGCAGGCCGTTTTTAAATTGCGACGAAGCTACCATTTGCTTCGTCGTAGTGTTCAAGGCTGCCTTCGCCAATATCCGTCCATAAACCGTGCAGCGTCAGCAATTCGTCGGACACCGCGGCATTGATGAACGGGAAAGTCATCAGGTTTTCCAAAGAAACCAGCACCGCCTGTCGTTCCAATGCGCCGCGTTGTTCAGTCGGATCACTGATATCAGCAACACGATCAAATCCGGGCCGTAGCAATTCCATCCAATTGCCGACAAAGCTGGTGTTATCCGTCAACGCAGGTGATTGGCCGGTACACATGTCGTGAAAGCTGTTAACGCCACCGCAGTTTGAGTGACCCAACACGATGATATGCGCCACTTTCAAAACCGTCACCGCATATTCAATAGCCGCCGAGGTACCGTGAAGATCGCCGTCCGGTATATAGGATGGCACCAGATTTGCGATATTTCGGTGGATGAAAAACTCACCCTGATCGGCGCCAAATATTGACGTCACGTGCACCCGGCTGTCGCAGCAAGAAATGACCATCGCGCGCGGTTGCTGCCCGTATTTTGCCAGGCGGCGGTACCAAGCTTTGTTCTCGGCGTGGGTTGTTGCCTTCCAGCCGTGATAGCGCTGGATCAAATAGTTGGGCAGTGGTTTTGCGGTGATCATTGGCCAGCTTTCCAAAGGTGAGCTTTGTCTAGGCAGCTTTTGATCGAAATTCGAGTTATTTCTTGCGCCCCGGTCAACCTTTTCTTGAGAGGAAGGGCCATATTGAATTCTTGCGGGGCACATATCTGGGGTGAATATCGATGATACAGGCAA
Organism: uncultured Paracoccaceae bacterium; assembly: GCA_964195275.1. Classification (GTDB taxonomy): domain Bacteria; phylum Pseudomonadota; class Alphaproteobacteria; order Rhodobacterales; family Rhodobacteraceae; genus NVTR01. The sequence continues at coordinate 9,109 of CAXMPY010000075.1, read as the reverse complement.
TAAATCTGACTGAGATGGTTCAGTTTGATAAAGAACGGGTCGCGCAAATTGTTGCGCGATTAGGACAACGAAATGCGGATGACGTCATCGCACGTACAATGGAAGAATTGGCCGTGCAGCTGGCCAAGGTACATCGGGATGTTGATCGTGGCCTAACTGGCGAGGTTCAGACCGCGGCCGCCAAAATTGCAGAGTTTTCGGCCCATATTGGCATGCCGTCCCTTAGCGTCGCTGCCCAAAATGTTGCCAATGCAACCCAGACCAACTGTAGTTCGGCATTGGCGGCAACCACGGCCCGCCTTGACCGGGTGGGCGAAGCATCGCTGTTGCAGGTCTGGGATTTGTAGGATCTGTTGATGTAGGGCTTGCAGGTCGTCAATTCGGCGGTAGGCTGTCGAGGCTGAAACTGGATCGAGGATCGCTATGACGTTGGAATTTTCAAAGTCTGATCAGCCGTCGGTGCCACTATTTGCAGTGTCGAAACCTGACCTTGAACAGTGGAAGTCCGAGCTATCTGATTTTTCGCGAAACTGGATAAACGCGTCCGGATTTGCGGCAAATGCGGGCAGCGTGCTGACAATTCCGAATGCAAATGGTGACATCGGGATGGCTGTTGTTGGCCTGGGCGACAAAGTTTCGCGGCGCCGCAAACGGTTTCTGGTCGGCGCTGCTCGGGCACAACTGCCCGATGGCGTATATGAATTGCGGGGCGTGAAACCTGGGCTCGAACTGGATGAGGCAGCATTGGGCTGGCTACTGTCTGGTTATCGGTTCGGGCGATATTCCGGCCCGAAAACCCCTATGGCGCACCTAATAGCGCCGGATGGCGTCGATGCCGCCCGGGTTGAACATATTGCAAACGGCGAGGCGCTGACGCGCGACCTGATCAACACACCTGCGTCGGATATGGGGCCGGCAGAACTGGAACAGGCGGCGTGTGATCTGGCGCGCGAATTTAAGGCAAAAATAGATGTGACGCGCAGCGGCGATTTATTGGCACAGAACTTTCCGATGATCCACGCCGTCGGTCGCGCGTCAGATCGCGCACCTAGATTAATTGACATGACCTGGGGCTCAAGTGGGCCAAAACTGACATTCGTGGGCAAGGGCGTTTGTTTTGATACCGGTGGTTTGAATATCAAACCCGGTGCGTCGATGGGGTTGATGAAAAAAGATATGGGCGGTGCTGCCGCCGTGTTGGGGCTGGCGCGGATGATCATGGGGCTAGGCCTTAGGCTTCGGCTGCGGGTTTTAATTCCGGCTGTAGAAAATGCCATCAGCAGCAACGCTTTTCGGCCACAGGATATTCTAACATCTCGCAAAGGCCTTACGGTCGAGATCAACAACACTGATGCAGAAGGCCGGTTGGTTCTGGCCGATGCGCTGGCTTATGCGGATGAAGAAAAACCGGATTTTATCGTGTCGATGGCAACGCTGACGGGGGCAGCACGGGTTGCCGTGGGCGCCGACCTTGCCCCGTTCTTTGCAACTAAAGATGCTGATGCGGACAAAATCAAAGTAGCATCAACGCGGGTTTTTGATCCGGTTTGGCAATTGCCGTTTTGGGACCCCTACGAGGACATGATAGAACCCGGCGTCGCAAATCTGGACAACGCCCCAAAGGGGGGTATGGCGGGCGCGATCACAGCCGCGTTGTTCTTGCGCCGATTTGTTACGCAGACACCACGCTATTTGCATTTTGATATATATGGCTGGCAGCCAGCCGAGGCCCCTGCGCGGCCAAAAGGTGGTGTCGGCCAAGCGACCCGCGCGCTGTTAGATGCGCTGCCTGATTTGTTGCCGGAATGACCGCCGAAAAGACTTTTCAAGTAAATCAGCCGGTGCTGCCGATTTGGTGTGAAGCAAGCAGTGAACACCAGGAACGCGAATTGCTATTCGGTGAGTGTTTCAGGGTGCAGCAGAAAATCGGTGACCTGGGTTTTGGCGAAGCCGTCAAAGATGGATATGCCGGTTATGTTGATCTTGCAGCGCTAAAAACGCCGACAGCCGCAACCCATGTCGTGTCTGGATTCGCGACGCATTTATACCCAAAGGTGGATATTAAATCGCCCCCGATTATGGGCCTGTCGTTTGGCAGCCAACTGACCATCGATGGTTCAGAAGGTATTTTTTTGAATACCGCTGATGGGCAGTATGTGCCTGCAAATCAGACACGGCCAATCAACGCAGACATGGATGACCCAACGTTGGTGGCCGAACTTTTTCTGGGCACGCCGTATCTTTGGGGCGGGAACAGTTGCTGGGGCATTGATTGTTCGGGGTTGGTTCAGGCGGCATTGCTGGCCTGCGGCGTAGAATGTCCGGCCGACAGTGGCCAGCAACGGGATACTGTTGGCCGCCTGCTGGGCGACAATGAACCTGTTGAAAGTGCTGATCTGCTGTTTTGGAAAGGGCATGTCGCGATGGCTTTGGATCGTGATCGTCTGATCCACGCCACTGCGTATCATATGGCGGTTGTCGTCGAAGGCATAAATGAGGTTACTGGCCGGATCGCCGGGCAGGGCTTTGGATCGGTTTTGGCCAGACGCCGACCCTAAACGCCCTTATCGACCAGACGGATCAGTTTTCTTTCCAGAACCTGCAACACAGTTTTCAGGTCTTGGCCGCGCTTCAATATTTGCCCGTCCATGCAGAAAACAACATATTGGCCCTGTTTCAGACGCCGTTTCGGTTGTTTTTCTACACGGTATAAGGGGGTTTCCGCCGCGCGACGGTAAATTGAAAATACCGCCCGATCGCGCAGAAATGACATCCCGTAATCGCGCCATTCCCCTGCCGCCACCATACGCCCATATAGCCCCATGATCATGGCTAATTCAGTGCGGTTAAATGCGATATTTATCGGCGGTGGCGTTCGGGTTGGAAAGGGGGTCGGGGTTTGCACGTTCATAGGCAAAAGTCTGACGGCTTTGGTGTCAATTATCAAGCTTGCCCTGATTTTGCCGCCAAATTACCCACACAGCTCCCAATCTGACCCATCATAACGCCCGGTTTTACGGCCAAACAGAAAGTGTAGCAAAAAATTGCTTACCTTGTATCACGGTTCATTGCCCCCATTCAGTCCGTGGCGTCAGGGTTACTAGAGACCCTCGGGCGCTTGCCCGGGGGTTTTTTGTCGTGCGCCAATTTAAAAATTTTACAGTGATAACGGCCATGTCTGGCTGGTGGAACCGGAAATCCTTGGCTATTGTGATCAATATATTTTTGGGAGAAAAGACATGCGCACAACCGCCGCCGTAGCGTTGGAAGCTGGAAAACCACTGGAAGTTATGGACGTGAACCTTGAAGGCCCGCGCGCTGGCGAAGTTCTGGTAGAAATCAAAGCCACTGGCATTTGCCATACCGATGAGTTCACCCGATCAGGTGCTGACCCCGAGGGTCTGTTCCCGGCGATCCTTGGCCACGAAGGTGCGGGCGTTGTGCTGGAAATTGGCGCGGGTGTCACCAGTCTGGAACCAGGCGACCACGTTATTCCGCTGTATACGCCCGAATGTCGCGAATGCGATTATTGCCTGAACCCGAAAACCAACCTGTGTCAGTCAATCAGATCCACGCAAGGTCAGGGGTTAATGCCTGATGGAACCAGCCGGTTTTCAATGTTGGATGGCACACCAATTCTGCACTACATGGGCTGTTCGACATTTGCCAATCATACAGTGTTGCCCGAAATCGCGCTGGCAAAAGTTCGCAAGGACGCACCGTTTGATAAGATTTGTTACATCGGTTGCGGCGTGACAACTGGCATTGGTGCGGTGATTAACACCGCCAAAGTCGAAATCGGCTGCCGGGCGATCGTATTTGGTTTGGGCGGTATCGGTTTGAACGTGGTGCAGGGGCTGCGCCTGGCCGGGGCGGATCAGATTGTTGGCGTTGATTTGAACCCGGGTAAGGTTGAGATGGCCAAGCAATTTGGCATGACCGATTTTGTTAACCCGTCCGAAATTGACGGCGATCTTGTAGCCCATTTGGTCGAGCTGACCGGCGGCGGCGGTGATTACACATTTGATGCCACTGGCAATGTCGGCGTTATGCGCACAGCACTTGAAGCGGCCCATAAGGGTTGGGGCGAAAGCATCATCATCGGTGTGGCGGCGGCCGGTGCCGAAATTTCGACGCGCCCTTTCCAGTTGGTTACCGGGCGCAGTTGGCGCGGTACGGCCTTTGGCGGGGCAAGCGGGCGCACCGATGTGCCCAAAATCGTTGATTGGTATATGGATGGCAAGATCGAGATTGATCCGATGATTACCCACAAACTGTCCCTTGAAAATATCAATGACGGTTTCGATCTAATGCATGCGGGCGAAAGCATCCGTGCGGTTGTTGAATTTTAATTGGACGGAGTAGCAAAGATGACGAATGAAATGTTGGACGAAGGCAAATCACCTGCAGACAGGGAACCATCTGCACTGGTCGAAACGCTGTTTTTTAACAGCCGCAATGTGATCATAACCGGCACTATTGATGACAAGTTGGCCCATAAAACCGTGACGCGTCTGTTGGCACTGTCGCAGGACAATGATGACCCGATCAACATGTTCATCAGTTCACCCGGCGGCCACGTTGAATCTGGCGACATGGTGCATGACATAATCAAGTTCATTCGCCCCACTGTACGCACCATTGGCAGCGGCTGGGTCGCAAGCGCTGGGGCATTGATATTTGTCGGTGCCGAAAAGAAAAATCGTTTCTGCCTGCCCAACACGCGGTTTCTGCTGCACCAACCCAGCGGTGGTATTGGCGGTACAGCGTCTGACATGCAAATCCAGGCTGAACAGATCAGACGTATGCGCGAACGGTTTGATAACCTGTTCGCCGAAGCGACCGGCCAAACGGCAGAACGCATTCGCAAAGACACGGCGCGGGATTTTTGGCTGACAACCGACGAAGCGCAAAAATACGGGCTGCTGGGCAAAGTTATTTCTTCGATGGATGAATTGGGTCGTTAAACCTTCACCCCATACCGCGCCATGAACATGTCGACCGCACCGTCAATGATGCGGTCGATTTCAGTTTGGGAAAATTCTTCCCGCACACCAAAAACCCGTTTGTCGAAATATTCGGCCTTGCACAGGGCCGCGAACTGGAAGGCGGCCAGATTGATATCAGAAATGTCTAATTCGCCCTTTTCAACCGCACCCTTCAAATATGGCCCAAGAACGTCCTGGGCGACCTGCGGGCCGGATTTGTAAAACTCTTGGCCCAATTCGGGAAAGCGATCAGCCTCGCCGACACAGACGCGGTAAATGCTCTGGGAAAAATCGGACAGGATAAACTCGACCATATGACTTGCCGCCGCGCGTAGCACGATATCCACGGGGTCAGAAAAATCGACGCTGGCAATCGCATGGTCGGCTTGGCGCCGGCATTCTTCGCAAGCGACCTCCATAAAAAGTAAGCGCTTGTCGGCAAAATAACTGTACAAAGTGGCTTTGGAAACACCGGCCTTTTTGGCGATGGCATCGACACTGGCACCTTCAAATCCGTCCGCCATGAAAACGCTGCGCGCGCCGGCCAGAACCTGATCGTATTTACGGCCCTTTTTTGGCCCTACTGAAATTTTGTTCATAACAATCCCATGTTGAACGAAAGGTATATTAAACCGATCAGCTCACTTTTTTCAAGGGCATGGAACCCTATCACCCCGGATCAATCTGCACCTTTTGAACAGGCTTGTAGATACCTGGGATTCCCCTACATTAGAATCATTCTAAAGCGGAGATTTCTATGATACCCGGCATCACCAGTCGAAAACGGTTTTCGGATATGTCAGAACAGGAAATTCTGGCGCTTGCAATTTCATCCGAAGAAGATGACGCGCGAATTTACCGGCAATATGGTGAAAGCTTGCGGGCTGAATTTCCTGCGTCGGCGGCAGTGTTTGATAGCATGGCAACCGAAGAAGACGGCCACCGCCAACTTCTGATTGACCTGCATAAACAACGCTTTGGTGATGTTATTCCGCTAATCCGCCGGGAACATGTATCGGGGTATTACGCACGCCGACCGGTTTGGTTGGTGGAAAACCTGGGGCTGGGTCGCATCCGCACAGAAGCCGAAGCAATGGAACGCGACGCCGAACGGTTCTATCGCAAAGCGGCCGAGCGCACCCAGGACGCCGACACGCGTAAATTGCTGGGTGATCTGGCCGCCGCCGAGGCCGGGCATTCGGCAATGGCGGACCAGTTGGAACAAAAACATCTGGACGGTGCGGCGCGCGGTTCAGAAGATCGCGCAGCGGACCGCAAGTTTATTCTGGAATGGGTGCAGCCTGGGTTGGCTGGGTTGATGGATGGGTCGGTGTCAACGCTGGCACCGATATTTGCCGTGGCCTTTGCCACCCAAGATACCCACACCACGTTTTTGGTCGGACTTGCGGCGTCAATTGGGGCCGGAATTTCCATGGGCTTTACCGAAGCGGCGTCAGATGACGGCGAACTTTCGGGCCGTGGATCACCCGTTAAACGCGGGTTCGCCTCTGGTATCATGACAACACTGGGCGGGCTGGGTCACGCGATACCCTATCTGATCGCCGATTTCCGGACAGCGACAACCCTAGCAATAATTGTGGTGTTTATCGAGCTGTGGGCCATTGTCTGGATTCAAAACAAGTTCATGCAAACACCGTTCTTGCGGGCAACGTTTCAAGTGGTTTTGGGCGGTGCGCTGGTATTTGCGGCCGGGGCGCTGATTGGTAGCGGCTAGCGTACGGTCTCTGCGTATGGCCGGTTTATTGGAAACGCTCGCTTGCGACCAATTGCGCTGCGGGTTAGCCAGTTCAAAAGGGTTTGCAACATGAAATCAGTATCCAAAAATATGTGCTTTGGCGGTGTTCAGAGTGTCTATAGCCACACATCTGGCGCGACAAATACTGAAATGACTTTCGGTCTTTTCCAACCCGCCGAGGCCCGCGACGGCCCGGTGCCAGTGTTGTGGTTTCTGTCTGGGCTGACCTGCAACCATGAAAATGCCATGTCCAAAACCGGAGCGCAGGCATGGGCCGCCGAACAAGGGATTGCGGTGGTGTTTCCAGACACGTCGCCCCGCGGCCAGGGTGTGGCGGATGATGAAGAATACGACCTGGGTCAGGGCGCCGGATTTTACGTGAATGCCACAGAAAAACCCTGGGCACAGCATTTTAAAATGTATGATTACATCGCACAGGATTTGCCGGAACGTTTGTTCAACGAATTTGCGCTTGACGCTGAACGCCAATCCATCACTGGCCATTCGATGGGGGGCCACGGGGCGCTGACGCTGGCCATGACACTGCCCGGACAATTCAAATCTGTTTCGGCCTTCTCACCGATCTGCAACCCGATAGCATCTGATTGGGGGCGCAAGCAATTGGGCGCCTATTTGGGCGCTGACAAAGCGGTTTGGCGCAACCATGATGCTTCAATTCTGATGGCTGAAAAAGGCTTTGACGGCCCGGTTCTGGTGGACACAGGAACCAACGATCAGTTCATCGATTTGCTGCGGCCTGAAACGTTGGCGAACGCAATCGGCAGCCGCCGTCAACAGGCCAATTTCCGTATGCAGCCGGGCTATGACCACAGTTACTTTTTTGTCTCTACATTCATGGAAGATCACATAAATTTTCACGCCGAAGCCCTGTACGCGTGATTTACGTCGATGCCGACGCTTGCCCGGTTAAACCAGAGGCCGAACGTGTCGCCACCCGCCATAAACTACAGATATTTTTTGTGTCCAATGGCGGACTGCGGCCTTCACAAAACCCGCTGGCTGAAATGGTGTTTGTGGCAGACGGACCGGATGTCGCCGATATGTGGATCGCCGAACGCGCCGGACCGGGCGATGTGGTGGTGACAGGCGACATTCCGTTGGCCGCCAAATGCGTAGCGGCCGGGGCGCAGGTTTTGAAACATACCGGCGAAGCGTTGACACTTGCCAATATTGGCACAGTCCTGGCCACGCGCGATCTGATGACTGACATTCGCGCGGCTGATCCGTTTCGCCAGGGCGGCGGGCGCCCATTTTCCAAAACCGACAGGTCTGGGTTTTTGGATGGGTTGGAACGCGCGGTTCAGGCTGCGAAACGGGCCTGACGTTTCTGACCTCGGGGTCGCATTCAGAACAGAAAAATTAAGACGGCCGGTTCCAAATCACTCGGAATCGGCGCACAGATATCATGCATTTAAAATCCGAAAACCGCACCAACATGATCGGCGTACTTTCGGCTGTGGGTGCCGCGGTTTGCTTTACGATTAATGACGTATCGATCAAGTTTCTCAGCGCCGACTACGCTTTGCATCAGGTCGTATTGATCCGCGCGACAATCGGCATGGCAATACTATTGGCGATAATTTTTCCCATGCAAGGCGGTATGAAGAACTTTCGGACGCGCAGATTGGGCATGCACATACTGCGTGCGTTATTCGTGGTGACAGCAAATTTTTTCTTTTTTATGGGGCTCGCGGCCATGCCCCTGGCTGATGCAACAGCAATCTTTTTTGTAAGCCCGCTGTTTGTTACCGTGCTGTCGGTTGCGATATTGGGTGAAAAAGTTGGACCCAGACGGTGGGTCGCTGTGAGTGTTGGGCTGGTGGGCGTTTTCATTGTTATGCGCCCGGGTTCCGGTGCCTTTCAACTCGCATCCCTGTTGCCCGTAGTCGCCGCGCTTGGTTATGCATTGTTGAACATTGTAACCCGCTGGATCGGCTCGACCGAAAGCCCGGCGACGATGACGTTTTACATACAGCTGGTCTTTATTCTGGTCACAGCGACTGTTATGCTTGGCATTGGTGACGGTCGGTTTGCAGGGCAAAGTGACCCTTCGCTGGAATTCTTACTGCGGGCTTGGGTAACGCCGGACCCCAAGGATTTTCTAATATTTTTGGTTATTGGGGCAGCCAGTACTGGCGGCGGATATCTGATTAGCCAAGCCTACCGGTTATGCGAAGCCGGGCTGGCGGCGCCGTTCGAATATGTGGCCCTGCCATTGGCAATATTCTGGGGGATATTTATATTCGGCGACTGGCCAGATGCAGCCACATGGATGGGCACGTCGTTGATCATTGTTGGCGGTCTGTACATGTTCTGGCGCGAAACTTTGGCGCCTAGGGGTGGA
>CAXMPY010000074.1:0-10468 GCA_964195275.1 uncultured Paracoccaceae bacterium | reverse complement strand
CAATGGTTGAAAATTAATTCAATCGGCGGCGTCCTGATCGGTGATGATGTCGAGCTAGGCGCGAATTCAAATATCGACGCGGGAACAATAAGCCCGACAACGATAGGGTCCGGCACTAAGATTGATGCTCTTGTTCACATTGCCCACAACGTAAAGGTCGGATCAAACTGTCTGCTGTGCGGGTTTGTTGGTATTGCAGGATCGTCAATAATTGGGGATTCTGTAATTCTCGGAGGCCGAGCATCGGTCGCCGATAATATTACTATCGGCCGGGGCGTTATTGCTGGTGGCGCAAGTGTAATTATGTCTAACGTCCCGGCAGGCCGATCAGTGCTGGGGTATCCCGCTGTCAAAATGGATGCGCAAATTGAGACCTACAAAGCAACTCGCCGATTGCCACGATTGCTTGAGCGTATCAAAGCACTGGAAAAACTGGTTTCAAAAGACGTCAGCAAGGATTAGATGACAGTCAATCGCACGAAGATGGTCATGCCAAAAGAAATCTCGGATACCGTTATCAGGATTATCGCCGAACAGGCGCTGGTTGACGTCGCTGACGTGTTTCCCAAACAATCTTTGACCGATCTAGGTATTGATAGTCTGGCATTGGTGGAAAGCATTTTTGCCATCGAAGAAGCATTTGATATCGACGTTCCGTTTAATGCCAATGAACCTACCAATGGTGATTTTGATATCTCCAGCGTGGCCAGTATTGTGGCCGAGGTGACCAAGCTGGTCGCCGAACAATCGTCATGAAACGGGTCGTGATCACGGGCGCTGGCACCATCAATGCCCTTGGCCACACCGTCCAAGAAACTATGTCGGCAATGGCAGAGGGTCGTTGCGGCATCGGTGAACTTGATATCCGCGATGTTGAACGGCTGTCGGTCCGCATCGCCGGACAGGTAAAGAACTACGAGCCCGAGCAACATTTTAACCGTCAGCAAATTTCGTTGTATGACAGGTTTACGCAGTTCACGCTGTTGGCCGCCAAACAGGCCATCGGGCAATCCGGCTTGAATTTCACCGGCGAACTTTCGGCGCGATCCGGTGTAATTTTGGGTACCGCGGGGGGCGGTGTGAATACCTGGGACGAAAATTATCGCACGGTTTATGAAGAAGGCAAAAACCGGGTGCATCCGTTTGTGGTGCCAAAACTGATGAACAACGCTGCTGCCAGCCATGTGTCGATGGATTACAATCTAAAGGGGCCATCGTATACTGTGGCCACAGCCTGTGCGTCATCCAATCATGCGATGGGGCAGGCCTATCATATGATCCGGTCGGGGATGGCAGATGCGATGGTGACCGGTGGTTCAGAATCAATGCTGTGTTTCGGTGGGGTCAAAGCCTGGGAAGGTTTGCGCGTCATGTCAAAAGATGCCTGTCGGCCGTTTTCAGCAAATCGAAATGGCATGGTACAGGGCGAAGGTGCGGCAATTTTCGTGTTCGAAGAATACGAACGAGCCCGAGCGCGAGGTGGCGAGATTTTGGCAGAAGTTGCGGGTTTTGCGATGACATCAGATGCGGCAGATATCGTGATGCCGTCAAAACAAGGCGCTGCGCGAGCGATATCGGGGGCGATACTGGATGCCAAGCTAAATCCCGAAGATATCGGCTATATCAATGCCCACGGCACCGGGACTACGGCCAATGACAAAACTGAATGCGCTGCAGTTGCAGATGTGTTTGGCCGTCACGCCGACAATCTGATGATGTCATCTACAAAATCCATGCATGGCCACCTGATTGGTGGCACCGGCGCTGTTGAGTTGTTGGCCTGCATAATGGCCCTGCGCGACGGCGTGATTGCACCGACGATCGGCTATGAAGAACCTGACCCGGAATGCGCCGTGGATGTCGTGCCAAATGTAGCACGCGAGGCCAAAGTTGACAATGTTCTAAACAACTCATTTGCATTTGGCGGTCTGCACGCTGTGCTGGCATTGACGCGGGTATAGCTGTTGTTGCGGGCAAAATTCGCCGGTTTGGGATTGCCCAGTTCGGATTTACTCGACCGCGTTGGCCGCGTTAGAGTCAATCACAGCTGCAAATCCTTTGGTGAAACCAGCCAGCGACATCTTCAGTTCAACCGGTTGGTTCGGGGCGACCACGCGAACGATTGAAACGGTCGCGCTAGAACCACGTCTAAAAGATACAAGGTCCTCAGCCGTTAGGCCAACACGGGCGTAACAACCATTTGTGGCACAGTAGCTGAACGGGTACCGCTTGGAATTTGTACCATCGACTGAAAGCGTCAATTGCTGCGTCAGCAACGTTTCAAGGGGCGTTGCAATTGTTGCACCAGCAACCGCTGGTTGGTTTGGCGGCAATACAAAAATGCTGATTTCGGAAACTGGGTTGCCGTTACTATCTTGCATCAGCTGGTATAACTGGCAGGGATCTTTTTGATCTGCTGTCAGCACGCAACGCAACTGCCAATCGCCAAATTCTTCCCGAGTATAGGTTGTTCCGACGGCAACACCGTTGATCAACTTCTGACCCAGCTCTAGCGCCGGTATCTGGGTTTCGTCTGACGCGGTTTCAGTCTGTGTGCTGTCCTGCGCGAAAGATGTGATTGGGAAATTTACACCGAACAAAACTAGAGCGGCCGAAATATGAATAAGTTTTAGCATTTATTTTCCACGTGGCTTTCAATTGACCCAAGGCTGTTAGCACATGATTTGCCTTAAGTCAGATCAGATTTCTGTGCATATTTATTACGGAGAATTCCCGCCGATGACCATAGCGCGCATTCGCTGGTTCAGAAAAAGAAAAAGAGCCCAGGGGGCTCTTCTTCAATATTTTCTCTCCCTGTCGGACTGGCCGACTTATGGGCGTAAAATTAGTGCGAATGACCGCGCCGGTCAACAGCAACACGCAATATTCCAGTCAAAACTCTATGTTATTTTGTCTAAATACACGGAATGTTGAATATGGGCAAGGTTTGCCGGGTATCCGGCGCCGAACTCGGGCGAAAACTGGCAGACAGCCACCGAAATAGTGTTGTAGTAGGGGGAAGGGTTGTCAGGTTTGCAGGAGTGATTTCAAGTGCCTGATCAAATTTTTGTTGGTGGCGGTGGGGTAGATTACTCCGAGCATCAGGAACTTTTATTGAAATACGCCAACCGTCATGGGCTGGTCTCCGGGGCGACAGGGACCGGCAAGACCGTCACGCTTCAGATATTGGCAGAGGGTTTTTCAAGCGCCGGTGTTCCCGTTTTCCTTTCCGATGTCAAAGGTGATTTGTCCGGGCTTGCGATTGCAGGATCGTCGGAATTTAAATTGCACGATGCCTTTACCAAACGGGCCGGCACCATTGGTTTTGAAAACTACATATATGAAAAATTCCCGGTAATATTCTGGGACATGTTCGGAAGATCCGGGCATCCGGTGCGCACAACCGTCACCGAGATGGGGCCGTTGTTGTTGGCGCGCCTGCTAGAGTTGACCAATGCACAGGAAGGCGTGCTAAACATCGCGTTTCGCGTGTCTGACGAAGAAGGTTTGCCACTTTTGGACCTGAAAGACCTGCAATCTCTGTTGGTCTGGGTCGGCGAAAACCGTAAACAACTTTCGCTGCGGTATGGCAATGTTTCAACCGCTTCGGTTGGTGCAATTCAGCGGTCGTTGCTGGTTCTGGACAATCAGGGCGGCACCGATTTGTTTGGTGAACCAGCGCTGGAATTGTCCGACATAATGCGCACTGACATCAACGGGCGGGGTCAGATATCTATTCTGGCGTCAGATAAACTGATGAGCTCACCGCGCCTTTACGCAACCTTTCTGTTGTGGCTGTTGTCCGAACTTTTTGAAGAACTGCCCGAAGTTGGCGACCCGGATAAACCAAAACTGGTTTTCTTTTTTGACGAAGCTCATATTCTGTTTGACGACGCGCCCAAAGCGCTGGTTGATAAGGTCGAACAGGTTGCCCGCCTAATACGGTCCAAAGGTGTCGGCGTATACTTTGTTACCCAGAACCCAGCGGACGTGCCCGAGGATATTTTGGGCCAATTGGGCAATCGGATACAGCACGCCTTGCGGGCGTTTACGGCGCGGGACCGCAAAAATTTACGACAGGCGGCAGAAACCTACCGCGACAATCCAAGGTTTTCAACCGAACAGGTGATACGAGAAGTTGGCGTCGGCGAGGCCGTAACGTCAATGCTGGGGCGCAAAGGCGCGCCGGGCGTGGTTGAACAGACGTTGATCCGGCCACCTTCGTCCCAGTTGGGGCCAATCACCGACGCTGAACGCGCTACAGTATTGGCAAATTCGCCGGTTGCTGGGAAGTATGAGAACAAAATTGACCGCGATTCTGCGTTTGAACGTCTTAGCGCGCGGGCAAAAACGGCCGCCGACGACGCCGCAAAAGCAGAACAAGAAGAAGTACGACTGGAAGAAAAAGAACGGAAATTTCGCAGGGCTCGGCGCTATGACGGATCAACCGGCAAGAAAACCAGCCGACGCCGTTCTGGCACTAATGACGGTTTCGGAGAATCGATCGCTAAGGTCATTATCAAGGAACTAAAGGGTACAACCGGCCGTCGCATCGTACGCGGTATTCTGGGCGGTTTTTTCAAAGCGCGCTAAAGTTTTTTAATCCGCAGCTTGGACACCCGGTTCTCTTTTCGCTCAACAATTTCGAAACGAAAACCGTGAAACGAAAAAACTTGGCCTGCCGCGGGTATGGTCTGGGCTTCATGTATGACCAGCCCGGCGATGGTTATGGCTTCTTCATCTGGCAGCGACCAATCGGTGGCTCGGTTTAGGTCGCGTATGGTTGTTGCGCCATCCACCAGCCAATTACCTTCGGCATCCTGTACCGGGTCCAATTCAACATCTGCGTCAAATTCGTCGGTGATTTCACCAACAATTTCCTCAAGAATGTCTTCAAGCGTTATCAACCCCTGCAGCACGCCGTATTCGTCAACAACCAGCGCAAAATGGCTGTGCCGCCTTAAAAATTGACGCATCTGATCATCAAGTGACGTGGTTTCCGGGGCAAAATAGGGTTTCATAGCCACATCAAGAACTGAAAACCCAACCAAAGGATCAGCGTCATCACGGCGGTCCATTGTCCGCACATACATGGCGCGCAGCAAATCTTTTGCATGCAATACACCGACAATATTTTCCGGGTCATCTTTGAACAGTGGAAACCGGGTATGGGCCGACCCAAGCAATGTTTCCAAAATTTCCTGGGGCGGCAGATCAACATCAATCATTTCAATATCCGAGCGATGGCGCATAATCTCTTCGATCGTGCGGTCCCCCAAATCCAACGCGCCAAGCAGCCGGTCGCGGTCATCTTTTTGAACGTTGCCTTCATCATGGCCTAAGGAAATCGCACCGGCGATTTCTTCGCGCACCGCTAGAATTTGCCCCTCGGGGTCAGCGCGCACGCCAAATATCCACAAAATGGCCCGTACCAACGCGCGCACGGCCGTCACAATCGGTGAAAATATCAGGATCATAGGGCGAATGAACGGTGCCGCCCGGATTGATGCGTTTTCGGGATTGGTGATGGCATAGGTCTTGGGCAAAACTTCAGCAAATATCAAAACCAAAACGGTCATGACCAACGTGGCCAGGGCAACGCCGCTGTCGCCAAACAGCCGAGTGAACAGGGCCGTGGCCAGTGATGCGGCCAAAATGTTGACCAGGTTATTGCCCAACAGCACCGATCCAATCAGGCGTTCGGTGTCGTCGGTGATCACCAGTGCGCGTTTTGCACCGACCGAACCCTTGTCAGCCTGGGCCCGCAGCTTGCCGCGCGACGCGGCGGTCAACGCGGTTTCAGAGCCTGAAAAAATTGCCGAAAGTACCAGCAAAGCAACGATTGCACCGCAGGTCGTCCAAAAAGCAGTGTCAAATGTTAGTGTACCGGCGTCCATTAATGTTGTCTTTCCGTAGGTTTTTCGTCTTATGGGCGGGTTTGATCAGCCAAGCAAGGAATAGCACAGGATGCAAGCCACAGAAAACCGTAACCAGGATCTTGGTATTCTGACCGGCGATGTTCTGTTGTTTGGCGGTCCCTATTCAAATCTACACGCCAGCACAGCGATGCTGGACTTGGCAAAAATCAGTGGGACACCCGCCACAAACCGCATTTGCACCGGTGACGTTGTTGCCTACTGCGGTGACCCGGTTGAAACCCTGCATCTATGGCAAAATGAATGTGTTCTGGTTGCCGGCAATTGTGAACAGCAGTTGGGGGCAGGGGCCGCCGATTGCGGTTGTGGTTTTGACGATGGTTCGGCCTGTGATTTGTTGTCCAAAGACTGGTATCCGTTTGCTAATGCCGCTTTGTCGAATGCAGAACGGCGGTATTTGGCGACTGCGCCACAGACCGTTACTTTTACACATCTGGACCGTCGATACGCCGTAATCCACGGCGGGCTAAACGACGTGGCTCGGTTTGTGTGGTCTGTCAGCCCGAAAGTCGATTTTGGACAGGAAATATCTGCCATTCATGCGCTGGTTGGGCCAATAGACTGTGTGGTTGCGGGGCATTCGGGGATTGCATTTCAAGCCGAAATCGATGGGATTGAGTGGACAAATACCGGTGTTATTGGCATGCCGCCAAATCGGGGCCGCCCAGAAACACAGTTCGGGGTGCTGACAGATGACGGCATTAAGATTGAAGAATTGTCCTATGATCATGCCGCTGCGCGCCAATCAATGGAAAGCGTTGGTCTTATACAGGGCTATGAAAAAGCATTGGTTTTGGGCTATTGGCCAAACGAAGATGTTTTGCCTTTGTCACTGCGCCGCGCATCGGCGAGTGCAAGCGGATGATGGTTCATAACCAGATCTCGCAGACGTTCTTCCAGCACATGGGTGTAAATCTCGGTGGTTGAGATATCGGCGTGGCCCAGCAATGTCTGAATGGACCTAAGATCGGCACCATTTGCCAAAAGATGCGTTGCAAATGCGTGGCGCAAAGTGTGCGGTGTAATTGATTTGTGGTCAATTTTAGCCGCAACTGCCAAATCTTTGATCAACTTATAAAACCAGTGGCGTGTCAGATGACCCAGTTTGCCACGGGACGGAAACAGAAACTTAGATATTGGGTGGCCTTGGGCAACCGCCAGTTCTTGGGCCTGATCACGAACCGTCAGCCACGCCAAAACTGCGCGCCGTGCCGGGGCGGAAAGCGGCACCATTCGTTCCTTGCCGCCTTTACCCCGGATCAGCAGCAGCTGAGGAACGCCGCGCGCGGCGGCCACAGGCATGCCCACAAGTTCGCTGACCCGTAGCCCCGTGGCATAAAGCACTTCCAAAAGACAGGTGTTGCGTATTTTATCGGCGGTATTGCGGCCCGTTGTTGCCGCAGCTTCCAGCAATGCGGCTACATCATTTTGGCTCATGATTTTTGGCAATCGCTTGTCGCGGCCCGGCCCCTTAATTTGGATCGCCGGATTGTCCTGGCGCCAGCCTTCTTCAAAGCCAAACCGAAATAATTGTTTTATCGCGCTTAGCCGACGCGCGCGCGTTGCACTGGCCAAGCCCTGCGCATCACAGTGGGTAAGATAGCCTTCGATATCGTCGCGCAGACAATTTTCAAAATTGCTGTCCCGACGTCCCAGCCAGTCTGAAAAATCTTTCAGGTCGCGCCCATAGGCTAGCTGCGTGTTGGTGGCCGCATCCAGTTCCGCCGCCTGTGCTTCCAAAAATGTTTGGATTTGGCGTAACATCTGCATCAGCTGCGCCGCTCCAAAATTAGCAACTGCAATGCTGCCTGCCGGGCAACATTTTCCAACCCGACGGATCGAAAAAGCGCTATTGCATCGGTCAACTCGTCCAAATCGCCGCGCGACCCATTTGAGAACAGCACAATGGCCCGCAAAATTGCTTCACCTAATCGGTTATTGTTGGTCAAAGATTGCAACCGTACCGGCCCATTGTTGGCCCGGAAACCATCCTGAATTGCGGCGATCATCGGGTCTGCAGAAAACACTTTGCCGGCTTGACCCTTGGCGATTGAAACCAATAGTTCTTGGTCATTGTTTTGGGCCACGAAATCTATCGCCACATCTTCATATTGTTTCGACAAAAGACCGAGCTGAAAAATCAAATTATCATCTGTGGCGGTCAGCCCGACGTCCAGAATTTGCTGAAAATATAACGCGGTGAACGCCACTTCAAGTTCACCGCGCGCCATTTCTGACCAAGCAAGCGGCAACGCTGCGGCTACTTCTGCCTTTAGGCTTGATGCAAGGGCCGCATCCAGTTTCTGGATCGCTGTTACCCGGTCCCAGACCCCACCAGATGCCGCCGGACGGCGTTCTCGATAGAGGCCCAGCAGTGTGTTTGGGTCAAGTGCGCCGGTTCGAACCAGGCGTTCAACCGCCTCGATCTGCGATTTCCAGCCGGTGTTTGAGTTTAGGTCGGCATAGGCGAAAGCACGCGGTAGGGTTGACGTGGGCATGGGTTCACCAATTGCCTCTAAAACCCGGAACTCCAACGGGCTGGGATGCAAGGGAATGTTCGCAAGTGGCATGCCTTCAAACAAGTCCGGATCCAGAAACCTTGCCATTAACCCATCTTCGTATTCGGTCAAAAACCCCAGCGCGCGCCCGGTTTCCAAAGACAGTGCTGCTGCATCCCAGTCACCACCACGCGCCAGACAAAATATGCGGGCTGGAAATGTTGGCGACAACGCAGGCGTTACGCGTAACGTTTCACAGGCGCTGTCTTCTGTATGCATCAAAAGGGCGACATCAAATGCTCGCCGGAATATCGCGGGCTGATTTTGGCCGGTCAAATCCAAAAGTGATTGCGCCTGATCCAACGCCCCAAAATCCAGCAACGTGTCTAATCGGGCCAGAAAAAGTCGACCCTCGGAACCACTGTCAAAAGGTGGGTCCAATTCTGCAAGCAGTATCGTAAACAACAGTTTTTGCATAGCTGGTAACATGTCTACGGGCGTAACCTGGATGCGCCCGGCCAAGTCCACCGCCCGGCTGCTGCCCCAAAGATCTTTAGGCAAGCCAGTAACGGAAATTGGCAGCAATCCCACCGCTTCCAACGAGGCATCTTCAATATCTGAAACAGTTACTTTTTGCGGAAGTGCACTGATTGCCAAGTCGGATCCGGGTGCGCCGGAAGGCTGGCCGACCGGGGTGTTCAGGCTGTCCGACAACCAATCAATGACTGATAACGGTTCTTGCGCCGAAACTGGACCAACCAGACATAAAATGACACCGGCAAATATTCGCGCGACGTTAGTCAACAACCAGAGTCACCGGTTGCCTGACGTCGGATTGTTGCGGAGAAAGATCGCCGACATAAGCGAATCCAACCAGTCCTACGAAACCCATCACGATCAAAAACAACACCAATTTGAATAATCTGCCCATCTTCGTATTGCCTTTCAGCCTCTAAGCGCATCGATTGCCACTCTGACGGTGGCCTATTGCACGGCGACTATGGCATTTTACGAGGGTTCGCGCCACACAGGCAATGGATAACTTAAGCGGAGCATTGCCAGTTGGCATATATATTGAAAAAGACGGTGGCAATCGTCGGCATGATGGGGGCTGGGAAAACAGCCGTAGGCACAGCGCTTGCTCGTTTAATTGACGTTGAGTTTTGTGATTCAGATTTGGAAATCATACGCGCCGCGAACATGAGCATTGCAGAAATATTTGAACGGGATGGTGAAGATTTCTTTCGCCAACGTGAAGCTGAAGTTCTAGCACGATTATTGGATGGCACACCCGGCATACTGTCTACTGGTGGCGGCGCGTTTCTGTCTGAAGTTAACCAAAAAACAATTGGCCAACAGGGCACATCCGTTTGGCTAAGGGCTGATCTTGAATTGCTGTGGTCCCGCGTGCGCCACAAAAATACCCGGCCCTTGCTCCGAACGGCCGATCCGCATGAAACATTACGAGCGTTGTGTGAGGTTCGGGAAAAAAGCTATCGCATGGCCAACATTACGGTTGACGCAAATCCATCCTATTCAATCGATGCAATGGCAAGCAAAGTAGCTGATGCCTTGCTGTTACAGCCAGAAATACTGGAAAGGCGCTAGATGATCGATTGTATACGGGTTGAATTGGGGCAAAGGGCTTATGACGTTCGGATCGGTACCGGGTTAATTAATCTGATTGGCACGCAGGTATTGCCCTTGCTAAAGCGGCCCAAAGTAGCGGTTATCACCGATGAAAATTTGGCAAACCTGCATCTAAAGACGCTTGGTTATGGATTGGAAGCGGCGGGTATTTCAATGGCCAGCCTGACGTTACCGACAGGTGAACAAACCAAATCCTGGCAACATTTATCGACCGCCGTGGATTGGTTGTTAGAAAACAAAATTGAACGCACCGACATTGTTATTGCCCTTGGTGGCGGGGTGATTGGCGATCTGGTGGGTTTTGCGGCCGCCACGGTGCGGCGTGGTGTGCGGTTCGTGCAGATACCCACGTCGCTGCTGGCACAGGTCGACAGTTCTGTGGGC
>CAXMPY010000073.1:0-10711 GCA_964195275.1 uncultured Paracoccaceae bacterium | reverse complement strand
TCGAACACGATGTTTGATACGGAATTGCCGCCCTTTGGGGCGTTTTTTTTGTGAGTTAGTGGGGTGGCCAAGGTTGGCACATCTTTGAGCCGATTGACAAAACCGTTCAATACACAATAATTAGACCGTCAACGGCAAGCGCTACCAATATGTAGTTTTGTGGCCGGTGATCGTCTATTATTTGAAGTGCCTCAATTGTTATGACGTCAGAAGTTGTTGTGCTAAATAAATTTGGACTGGCATTGGCTGCGGATAAAACGCCATGAACACCCCGAACGCTGATAGATTGGGCAGTCCACACCCATCGACGCGCCAAAAAACATAGGTACGAAACGTACAACAGCGGTCCACCCGCCCCGTACAAACCGTATATTTATGGTCTCCCAAACCGGTTTTCCGCCGCGATTCTGGCCTTTCGCAAATACTTTCAAGAACCCCAAGTTTCCAACCAGTTCCCCCTTGTGCTACCGCCCCCACAGGTCTAAATACGGGCTTCTAATTTGTCGCGGGGTGGAGCAGTCCGGTAGCTCGTCAGGCTCATAACCTGAAGGTCGTAGGTTCAAATCCTACCCCCGCAACCAAATTATCCCAACAAAGCCAAAACTTTACCGGCTCCTATTTGGTGCGGCTTTCACTGTGTGGCAATCATGCGCCACGCGATTCCGTAGCGTTAAAGACATGCACCTCATACCGGCCATTGGTAACGCGTTGTTTCCCCGACCAAATTTCCGCATATCCCCCGCCGCTAAACAGGCAGCGCCGTCGTTTTGAACACCGTCTTTAGCGCAAAACTGGAATGCATCTGCGTCACGCCGGGCAATTTGACCAAAGCCCGCCGATGAATTTGCGCAAAATGTTCAGTATCAAATGCTACTATTTTCAACAGATAATCCGCGGTGCCCGCCATCAGGTAACATTCCAACACATCGGGAATTTTGGCCACTTCACGTTCAAACGCATCCAACACTTCGTCAGATTGGCCCGACAGCGTGATTTCGACAAAAACAGTTGCCGGACGCCCCATCGCTTTTGGGTCCAACAGGGCGACATAATTCTTGATATGTCCGGATTTTTCCAGCCCATGAACACGCCGATGGCAGGCGGACGGCGATAGGTTAATGCGTTCAGACAGGTCAGAATTGGTGATCCTGCCATCCTTTTGCAAAACCTCCAAAATACGACGATCTATACTATCAAGTTTCAGCATATGCGAACATTCTTCGATAAATTTCGATATCTGCACAATTAATGACCATGTTATCGGTAACTGACCAGCCCTATTTTCAATACATGTGCGCGCGAAGTGCGCGATACCGTGGAAAATTCAGCTGGAGAATGTACATGAAAATCGGATGCCCAAAAGAAATCAAACCGCAAGAGTTTCGCACCGGCCTGACACCTAATGCAGCGCGCGAGGCGATCGCCCACGGCCATGACGTTCTGGTTGAAACAAACGGTGGCGCCGGGGCTGGATTTGTCGATGCCGACTATATCGATGCAGGTGCAAAAATTGCCGAAACCGCAGCCGAGATTTTTTCGTGGGCGGATATGATTGTAAAAGTCAAAGAACCACAGCCCGGCGAACGCAAGATGCTGCGCGAAGGGCAATTGTTGTTCACCTACCTGCACCTGGCCCCAGACCCGGAACAAACCCGCGATCTGCTGGCCAGTGGTTGCACGGCCATCGCCTATGAAACGGTCACTGACCGCAATGGCGGCCTGCCATTGCTGGCCCCAATGTCCGAAGTTGCCGGTCGGCTGGCACCCCAAGTTGGTGCCTGGACTTTGCAAAAAGCCAATGGCGGGCGTGGCGTGTTAATGGGCGGCGTTCCCGGTGTTGGCCCGGCCCGTGTCGTCGTCATCGGTGGCGGCGTTGTGGGCACCCATGCCGCCAAAGTCGCCGCTGGCATGGGCGCAGACGTGACGGTACTTGACCGGTCACTGCCGCGCTTGCGGTATCTGGATGATGTTTTTGGCGGGAACTTCAAGAATTCCTATGCCAGTGCTGGCAACACAATCGATCTCGTGCGCGAGGCCGACATGGTTATCGGCGCGGTTCTTATTCCAGGCGCCGCCGCCCCTAAACTGATCAGTCGCGCCCAATTGTCCGAAATGAAACCAGGTGCTGCGCTTGTTGATGTCGCGATTGATCAAGGCGGCTGTTTTGAAACTTCAAAGGCCACCACACATCAGGATCCGATCTATGAGGTGGACGGCATCATGCACTACTGCGTCGCCAATATGCCCGGCGCCGTGGCGCGCACATCCACCATTGCGCTTGGCAATGCCACCATGCCCTTTATGCTAGAGCTGGCTGACAAGGGTTGGAAACAAGCCTGCGAAGAAGATGAACACCTGCTGAATGGCTTGAATGTGCACGCGGGGCACTTGACTTATTTTGCGGTTGGCAAAGCCCTTGGAATTGATGTGCTGTCACCAACTTTGGCGCTTAAGCAATAGACCAAGCAACGGCAGGGCTTGGTTGGGGCCCTGCCATTGGAATTATCTGTCAGTCCGTTTGGGTTAATTTTGCCTGGGCCGTCATGCCCGAAATGAGTGAACAGTGTTGAAGTCATACCACCTGTTGACCAGAGCGTAGCAGCCACCAACCCAAAATCGGGAAGGCCAAAAGCTCAAGCGCCAGCGAGGGAATAATTGCGACACTAAATACTGCGCCACCGGATATATTGCTCAGCCGAAACAGCCCAGCAACGGCGATTAAGGCGCATAGAGTAATTAATGTGGTTCGCAGTGCCTTTTGCTTAAACCCGCCCAGAACGAAGGTCGCGCCGACACCAAACCAGATGCCGCCGATGAACCGAATATGGCTATCCTGAACCTGAAATACAGCGTCGTTCGTGACGGTGAAGAAAGGGTCTGAGTTTTGCCAACCCAATGTCTCTATTCCCCCCAACCCGATATTTAGCCCCAGGAAGATGATCGCGAAGCCCACCAAAATAAGTGTCGCGCTTAGATATATTGATCGAGTCATAGTGACGTCCTGCATTTGCCTAAAAGGAGGCGATTCTAGTTAAACAGTACGCGTGCTATAAAATACGTAGCTTGACACTACAATGATTAATTGTAACGCGTTACTAGTAAACTGAAGGACGTAACAATGGCCAGAATGTCAGGGCGCCCACCTCGTAACGAAGGTGAAATATTGCAGTTCCGATTTAAAGTTGCACAGCATGCGCTGGCGCTTTACCGCGCCGAAGGTTTCGACGCGGTTTCGATGCGCCGTTTGGCCAAAGAAGTTGGGTGCGCGCCGATGACGCTGTACGCGCACTTTGACGGCAAGATTGATATATTGCGGCATCTGTGGGCGGACGTCCTGGCAGAGATGGCCCAACTTGTCCGCAAAAACATGGCGCCGATCGAAAATCCGGCCGCAAGATTGCAAATGGCAACGCGGACTTTTGTATCCTACTGGATAGATCACCCAGATCATTTTCGCCTGGTGTTTATGTCAAACGAAGTCGTTCGTTCAGACGTACGAACGTTCATGGAGGACGAAAAAACGTTGGCGCATTTCCAAATGTTTTCAGACCTGGTGCGCGACGCCTTGCCAACCGAGGGCGACGTAAAAGCCAAAGCAGACACGCTGATTTCGGCGATGATCGGCATTGCTCTTTGCCACAACACTATACGCGACTATTCTTGGGAAACCGCGTCGATAATGACTGAGCAACTGCTCGGGTTGATCGTCGGTTCGCCGGGCAACGGTGCATGATCTTCGGCGCTGCACGCCCCGCATCGCGACGAACCAGACGACTTCAATTTCGCCGAACTATCTATTGGCCCCTGGCACCCACAGCACATCATCCAGACCGCCATTGTTGGCCACCCGCGACGCGACGAAAAACCAGTCTGACAGCCGGTTCAGGTATTTCACAACGGCGCTGTTCACAGCCTCAACCCCGGCCAATTCCACGGCCAACCGTTCAGCGCGACGCGATACTGTTCGGCACAGATGCAAGTGCGCAGCCAACGCAGAACCGCCAGGTAATATGAACGACCGCAGCGGTTCTATGGGCCCATTCATTGCGTCGATCTCGGCCTCTAACCGATCCACCTGAGTAGGCACCACACGTAACGGTGGATACTCAGCGTCGGCATCTTTTGCCATATCCGGGCGGCACAGGTCGGCGCCCAGATCAAACAGATCATTTTGAATGCGTGACAGGGCCAGGTCCATGTTCCTATCGGCATGCAACCGCGCCAACCCGACGCAGGCGTTGGTTTCATCCACCGTGCCATAGGCGTTCACTCGCGCGGAATACTTCGCCACCCGGTCGCCATTGCCCAATGCAGTTTCGCCGCCATCCCCGGTACGGGTGTAAATCTTGTTCAGAACAACCATGTCATCCCCCACGTCGGAAAAAGATAAATACAAGGATGAGGACAACTGCAACCGCCTGCGCAATAATCCGATACCGCATCAGCCGATTGGCGTGTTTGCGGTTAAATTCGCCACCTTTGGCAAAGCCACCAATGCCGATCATCAAAATCACCAATACGCCAAACACCGCGATTGCGGCGACAATGAAAAGCGGATCATCTCTCATATCAGGTTGCTCCTGGTGGCGGGCGTAGTTGGCCATGTAGCGGATTTTGCGGCCAATGCGAACGGAAATTGTTGAGACACCGCGGGATCCGATCAGCCGCGGGATAGGATCCAGTCCAATGCCCGTGTTGGCAAAATTCGCCGCAACAGTTCCATGAGATGGGTCGGCGTTGTCACATAATAACGTGGGCGAGGGCGCGAAGATTCAAGCGCATGGATGATCTTTTTGGTGACCGCCGATGCGGGCAGTTCAAACCGGTCCGGGCCGTTTGACGCATACAGCCGCTTTATCAATGTTTCGCGGTATGCATCGCGATGGGGCGAGTTTTCCCAATCAATCCATTTCTCAAAATGCGGGATCGCGTTTTCGCGAATTTTCGCGGTAATTGGGCCCGGTTCAATCAAACTAACATGGATGCCAGCGCCGCGCAGTTCCAGCCGCAATGTATCGCTAAGCCCTTCTAGCGCGAATTTCGTCGCCGTATAGGCGCCACGCCAGGGCGTGGCCACAAACCCCAATATTGACGAACAATTTATGATCCGCCCATGCCCTTGGGCGCGCATAATGGGTATGACCTGACACACCAGATCGTGATAGCCGAACAGGTTGGTTTCAAAAATATCGCGCAATGCAGCGCGCGGCAGGTCTTCCAGCGCGCCGGGCAGGGCGTAGGCGCCGTTGTTATAAAGCGCATCCAGCGTACCGCCGGTTCTGTCCAAAACCTCGGCTAATGCTGCTGAAATTGACGGTTCGTTACGATAGTCCAGCCGGAAACTTTCCAGCCCCTCGCTGATCAATCTGTCGCAATCCACCTGCGCACGACACGTCGCAAATACCCGCCAACCGCGGGCCGCCAAACCATGTGCCGCGTCATAGCCAATGCCGGACGAACAACCGGTGATCAAGATGGATTTTTTAGGCATGGCGCTCTAAGATCGGGAAAAAAGATAGGAACGTGAAATGACAGAGCATAAGGCATCATGTCAATGCGGCGGCCTCAGCATTTCTGCCAGCGCTGATCCCGATTTCGTTATCGCGTGCAATTGCAAAGCCTGCCAGAAACGCACCGGCTCACCTTTTGGTGCCGGCGCATATTTCAAACGGTCAGACCTGACAGCATCCGGCGCCCATAAAGAATGGGTCCGTTCCAGCGCCGAAGGAAACTCGGTTGATAACCATTTTTGCCCAGAATGCGGTACCACCCTTTTCTGGGGCGCCGGTATGCGCCCCGGTTATTTGGGGGTCGCGCTGGGCGCATTCGACACTCCCATGTTACGTCCAAACCGCGTTGTCTGGGCCGAAGAACAGCACGACTGGGTGACATTCCCGGACGACTGGGACATCTTTGAAAAAGGATCAGTCGCCAGCTGACAAACCCCCAAATCCGGCTTGCGCCCCGGAAAAATTCAGCAAGGCGACGAAATCCCGTGGCATGTTCCCAACCGCTTCAGTAGAACGGCAATCATGCCCGACCAGACCGACACCCCAACAGCCAAGGCGGCCGAGATATCTGAACCGCTGCGCCGCGCGCTGGGTGATCGCTATCTGACTTACGCTCTGTCCACGATCATGAACCGCGCCTTGCCGGATGCGCGCGATGGGTTGAAACCGGTGCATCGCCGTATTCTTTACGCAATGCGCGAATTGCGACTCTCACCAACCGGTGGTTATCGTAAATCTGCAAAGATTTCCGGCGATGTCATGGGCAACTATCATCCCCACGGCGACGCGGCGATCTATGACGCGATGGCGCGGTTGGCCCAAGATTTCAACGTGCGATATCCGCTGGTTGATGGTCAGGGCAACTTTGGTAATATCGATGGCGATAACCCCGCCGCCAGCCGATATACCGAGGCACGGATGACCATCGCGGCCGAAGCGTTGCTGGAAGGTTTGACGAAAACGCGGTAGACTTTCGCGAGAATTATGACGGGACTCTCAGCGAGCCGGTGGTGCTGCCGGCGTCATTTCCGAACCTGTTGGCAAATGGGTCAACGGGCATCGCTGTCGGCATGGCTACGAATATTCCGCCCCATAACATTGCCGAATTGATTGACGCCTGCCTGCACCTGATCAAAACGCCGGACGCCCGCGACGAAACACTGCTAAACTATGTCCCCGGTCCTGATTTCCCGACCGGCGGCGTTATTGTTGAACCCCGCGAAAACATCGCCACAGCCTACCGCACCGGACGCGGTGCTTTTCGCTTGCGCGCCAAATGGGAAATCGAAGATCTGGGGCGCGGTCAGTGGCAAGTTGTTGTCACCGAAATCCCGTATCAGGTTCAGAAATCCAAGCTGATCGAAAAGATCGCCGAACTGATCCAACTCAAGAAAATTCCGATCCTTGCCGATGTCCGTGACGAGAGTGCGGATGACATCCGCCTGATTCTGGAACCCCGATCGCGCACCGTTGATCCCGAGGTTCTGATAGGAATGCTGTTTCGAAATTCTGATCTGGAACTGCGGTTTTCCATGAACATGAATGTGCTTATCGACGGGCTGACGCCAAAGGTTTGTTCACTAAAAGAGGTGCTGCGCGCGTTTCTGGATCATCGCCAAGAGGTGCTGTTGCGCCGTTCGCATTTCCGGCTTGAGAAAATTGACCATCGATTGGAAGTACTAGAGGGCTTTATCATTGCCTTCCTCAATCTTGACCGCGTGATTGACATTATCCGGTACGACGATGAACCAAAACCTGGCCTGATGTATGAGGATTGGTCACAGGATCACGGGCGCGCAACGTCGGAAAAAGATTATGTGCGTCCGGCCCTGTTGCGTGCAAGTGCAATCGCGGATGATGAAGAACCTTCGCTAACTGACATTCAGGCCGAGGCAATCCTGAACATGCGTCTGCGCAGCCTGCGCCGATTGGAAGAAATCGAATTACAGCGCGAACGCGACGAATTGATGCTGGAACGGGCTGATCTTGAAGATTTGCTTGAAAATGAGGCGCTGCAATGGGCGCATATCGCCGAACAATTGCGCGAAACCAAAGCGAAATTTGGTAAGAATTACGCAGGCGGTGCCCGCCGCACGCAATTCGCGGAATTTGCCGAAATCGAAGACGTCCCGATGGAAGCAATGATCGAGCGTGAACCGATCACCGTGGTCTGTTCCCAAATGGGCTGGATCCGGGCCATGAAAGGCCATATCGACCTGGAACAGGAATTAAAGTTTAAAGATGGCGACGCGGCTCGTTTCGCTTTTCACGCCGAAACCACCGACAAGGTCTTGCTGTTTGGCAGCAACGGTCGATTTTATACCCTTAATGGCCACAGCCTGCCCGGTGGGCGCGGCATGGGAGAACCTGTGCGTCTGATGGTCGATTTTCCGAACGAGGCCGAAATTATCGACCTGTTTTTGCATCAACCGGGGCGTGATTTGTTGGTGGCCTCTAATGCCGGGGATGGCTTTGTCGTGGCCGAAGACGAAGCCGTGGCCCAAACTAAAACCGGGCGGCAAGTCTTGAATGTCAAAGGCGATGTTCGGGCCAAAGCCTGCGTGCCCGCAATCGGCGACCATGTGGCTGTGGTCAGCGAAAACGGCAAGTTCCTGGTGTTCCCCTTGGCTGAACTGCCCCAGATGGGCCGCGGCAAGGGCGTGCGTATCCAGAAATACAAAACGGCGCGCGGCGCCCAAAGTAGCCTGGATCTGGACGGCGGCCTGTCGGATATTACGACGTTTGACTGGGCCGATGGCCTTAGCTGGTCAATGGGCGGCGGCAAAACCCGGCACGAGGTGGATATGACCGAATGGCTGGGCAAACGCGCCGGTGCGGGCAAGCGGCCACCTTATGGTTTCCCACGTAACAACAGGTTTGATTAATGGCCGCCAGTACGCTGCAAACTAATTATGCCGGCAAACGTGGTCGTTTGTTCAAACTGGCAATATGGTCGTCGTTTTTGACCGTTCTGACGTTGGGCGTCTATCGTTTTTGGATGAAAACCAGATTACGACGGTACTATTGGTCTGCGATCCGACCTGGCGGTCAACCGTTGGAATACGTGGGCGAACCGCTGGAAAAACTGCTTGGTTTTTTGATCGCGGTCACGTTTCTGGCGTTTTATATCGGCATCGTGAACTTGCTTTTGATGTTTCTGTCATTTTCATTTCTGAACACAAGTTTTTGGGCCTATGGCCTGTCACTGATCGGGATCTTGCCGATATTGTTCTATGCCCGATACCGCGCCCGGCGGTATATTCTGGCCCGAACCCGCTGGCGGGGGGTGCGATTTGGAATGGAACAGGGCGCCTGGGGCTATTCCTGGCGCGCTTTGGTACATTGGGGGATTGCGATCCTGAGTGCCGGTCTATTATGGCCACGCATGACTTTTTGGCTGGAAAAATACCGCACCGACCGGACCTTTTTTGGGTCCGAAAGGTTTGAACAAGGCGGCCGATGGCAGATGCTGTACCGGCCATTCCTACCGCTTCTAATTGGCCTGATTTTAGTTGCAATCGGTGTTGTTGTTTTTCTGCAATCCGGCGGTATGGGGTTTGCAATTGGTGGATTTGGGGTGCTGACGTCAGCCTACGGTGTCGCCCATTACCGCGTGCACAGTTTCCGCCTACTAATGGATCACAAATCAGTCGGGGGCATTGGGTTTCACACGCAGCCACGACCGTGGCGGGTGTTTCGGATTTACCTGTTCGGCTACGGTTTGGTCGGAACCGCACTTGGAATTGTTACGCTGATCATCGGGCTGGTCCTGACCGGTCTATTTCTGCTTTACGGCGTCAAACTGGATGATGAACTGAATTTCACATCGCTTGGCGCGTTACCATACTGGGCGACGCTGATGTTGTCGGCGTCCGCATACTTTACAGTTTTTATCGTCTGGGGCGCGTTAAAGCACATATTCGTGACGCTGCCACTGGCCCGTCACTATGCCGAAACACTGGACATCACCGACGCCGCGGCCCTGTCTGATATCGGCCAACGGGATCGTGACGAACTGGATCAGGCAGAAGGCTTTGCCGAAGCCCTGGATGTGGGTGCCGCGATATGAACACCACAATTCACGTCGGCAGCGAACAGTCAAAGTTGCAATCTTTTGCCGATTTCTTTGACGGCACCAGCGCAACCGTTCGCCGGGTCGAAATCTCGATCGACGAAACCCCAGACGGGCCTTTTCTGGTCATAGCACCCCCCGAAACTGACGGAATCTACTGGGCTTTGTCAGACATCCGCGCCGTGCCGGATCAGGCTGCCCAGCATACAACAAATTTGGCCTTTGCCGGGGACGCTGTATCGCGCCTTGTGATCACTGATACTGAAACCCGCACAATCATCGCTGCACGTTGCAAGAATTTGAACACGCGACCCAATGTTGAAAACAAAAGGCGATTGCTTGGCTGGTCTATTGGTGCGCTTGCGTCGGTTGCTTTGATCGTTCTCGTGCTGGTCCCGGTTACCGCTGACCAACTGGCGGAATATCTGCCACCGGGCGGCGAAAAAGCATTGGGCGACGCAACTTTTGAACAAATCAGAACCGCGCTTAGCGAAAACAATATATTGCCGGTGAATGTCTGCGACAACACGGGCGGCGTTAACGCATTGCAAGAAATGCAGGCCCGCCTGGCTGAAAATATCGATTTGCCCTATCCGCTGATTGTGCATGTATTGGACCATGATATGGTTAACGCATTTGCACTGCCTGGTGGTCGGGTCGTGCTGTTTCGTGGGCTGATTGAAGCCGCGGAAACACCCGACGAAATCGCCGGCGTGTTTGCCCATGAAATTGGTCATGTGGTCAACCGTGATCCGGCGCGCGGCGCGTTGCGATCTGCGGGATCAATCGGCGTTTTGGGGCTGTTGTTTGGCGACTTTGCCGGCGGTACGGTCGTTCTGTTACTTTTGAACCGGTTGATCGATGCAACCTACAGCCAAGAGGCCGAAGCGCTGGCCGATACCTTTGCCCATTCAACCCTTAGCGGCACAAATATCGCCCCGTCAGCCTTGGCCGGGATGTTTGAACGACTGCGCCAAGACGGCGGTGAACCCATCGGTATTCTGGCGCATTTTATGGCACACCCACAGCTTGGCGACCGGATAGCGACTGCCCGAAATGCCGATGCCCTGCTGACGGCGGCGATCCGCCCATCCCTGGATGATACGCAGTGGCATGACCTGCAAACCAT
>CAXMPY010000072.1:0-10827 GCA_964195275.1 uncultured Paracoccaceae bacterium | reverse complement strand
GTTCCGGTGGAAAAGATTTGGTCCGATGTTTGCCGCTGAGATCCAGAGAAAATGAGTCAACCGGATACGGACATGCTCGAATTGGCAATGGAACTTGGACGAAGTCTTTGTGAAGATCAACGACGAGACCCACTACTTATGGCGGGCGGTTGATCACGAAGGCGAAGTGCCGGAAAGCTACTTTACGAAACGTCGGGATTGCTAGCCCGTATTGAAATTCCTCAGGAAAACAATGAAACACCACGTTCAGCCTGAAATCGTCGTGACCGACAAGCTAAGATCTTACGGTACTGCGATGAAGGTCATCGGCAACAACAGCCGGCAGGAAACAGGGCGCTGGCGCAACAACCGGGCCGAGAATTCGCATCTGCCGTTTCGACGATGAGAACGGGCCATGCTGGGTTTTCGGAAGACGCGAAGCTAGCAGAAATTTGTCACCGTCCACGCAGTGCTCATGAACCGTCGTTTTCTGTCGCTTCTACGTCTATCGCAGGCGAAACACTTGCAAGATATGCGGCGACGTCGCCCGCATTCTTCATTTTGAATGTCATTTTGGATTTCGCCTTGGGATCAGCTGTCATTTCCTTCAGAAACGCCTTGGGATCAGCGATGTATTTGATCAGCAATTCTTCTGTCCAAACCAATTCAGCTTCGCCGGCCGCCAGCAGCGAGGCACCATACTTAAAACCTTCAACTGATGCAGCGCGACGGCCAACAACGCCGTAAAGATTCGGGCCGGCTTTTCCGCCCTTGAAGATCACTTCGTCAGCGCTGGCAATTTTGTGGCAGGTTTTGCATTTTTTGAAATCTTTTTCGCCCTTGGCGGCGTCGCCTTCCGCGAAAACGGCGCCGGAAACGCTGATGAGAAGGGCAGTAGCTGGGATTAGAATGTTATTCATATTTTTCGATCCTTGATTTCCACTGCGTGTTCGTGAATTGGTGGGATACTAGACTTTTGATAGAATGTATCAAGCGACGATAAGTCGCACTTCATTATCATGGGCTGCGAATTCAATTCATTCGAAACCAAGAAAGGTCGGCATTTTCCTGCCCAGTCCAGACTTTCTTTCACTGTATTCGTTCTCATCTGGTATCCATCCAAGGATTGCGATGAGCCAAAACGGCGCTGTCAATGGCACCCGAGTTAAAGTCCTCTGGATTATTGCGTCCTGACCGTGATTTGTGGGTATCTTTTCGCATATTGCAGATCAATATTCGGGCGCTATTCTGGTGCTGAATAAAATGGATCCACGCATGAGAAAACTTCCAGTCCTTTTAGTCGCCATTTTCGGCGTTGCAGCGGTATCCATGGCCCTCATTATGTTTAAACCAGCCCCCGGGGGTCCGTACGATGCAAATACACACGATTCTGCAGCGCAGCATTTTATTGTCAAATTCACACCGGAAAACCCAGATTTCCAGCACAATTCGCTGCACACATGGATCGCCGAGGTCAAAACAAGTAGTGGCGCACTTGTACCGAATGCCACCATCACCATTGATGGTCGAATGCCAGCGCATGGCCACGCGCTGCCAACCCGCCCACAGGTAACTGAAGACCTGGGTGGTGGCCGTTACAAGATTGACGGCATGCGGTTCAACATGGCGGGCCAGTGGCAGTTAAATCTGGCCATTACAGCTGGCGACATCACCGATACCGTCACCTTTGACATGGTGTTCTAGAAATGCACCGCCTGTTATTAACAGGGACCTTGGTCGCTGCATTTGGTAGCGCAGCCATTGCCAGTGTTGTCCTGTTCAGAGACACCGGTCTGAGCGATACAGAGTTAGCCGTCGCGCGCAACCTCACCCTGGCCAATCTGCCCAAAATGCCATCTGACCCCAGCAACGCGGTAGCCGACAACGCGGGTGCCATCGCACTGGGCGCGCTGCTGTTCAGCGATACGGGCATGTCAGCCAATGCGAATGTTTCCTGCGCCACATGCCACCAGGAAGATCGCCAGTTCCAAGATGACCAGCAGCTTGCGCGAGGCATCGGCACCACCACCCGCCGTACGATGCCACTGCGTGGCGTCGGCTATCAGTCGTGGTTCTTTTGGGATGGTCGCAAAGATTCACTGTGGTCACAGGCCATCGGCCCAATTGAAAGCGCAGTTGAACACGGCTTTACTCGCAGTCAGGTCGCGATACATGTCATTGCGACATATCGCGACCGGTACGCACGACTGTTTGGTTCTTTGCCGAAACTGGCGGATATTCCACCCGCCAGCCCGATGGGGGACAAATCGCAGCAGGCTAACTGGCAAGACCTGCCCGAAAACACTCGCGACGAAATCAACCGAATATTCGTGAATATCGGAAAATCGATTGCCGCTTTTGAGCGCACGTTAGCGCCACTGGAAAATCGTTTTGACAGGTACGTTAACGCCGTTTGGTCCGGGCAGACACCCAGCGCGGGCGCAATGTTAACCCGACAGGAAATCAACGGATTCAAAGTGTTTGCAGGCAAAGGCCAGTGCACCAATTGCCACAATGGCCCGCGCTTGACGGACGAGTTTTTCCACAATACCGGTCTGGCCGATGCAACTACCCCGTACGACGACCGCGGCCGCGCGACGGCATTCGTCCAATTGGACTCTGATCCTTTCACGTGCGCGGGTCGTTATAGCGATGCTGAGCCCGAAAGCTGCGGTGATCTGCGATTCATGGCACGCGAGTTTCATCTTTTCGATCGGACTTTCAAGTCGCCGAGCCTGCGCGGCGTCACTGATCGCGCACCTTTCATGCATGCCGGGCAAATAGGAACTCTTGAGCAAGTGATCGAGCACTACAACAACGCCTTCCCAGCGCTCCTCGGACAATCCGAAATCACGCCCCTAGGCCTATCCACAAGAGAAAAAGCAGCGCTATTGGCATTTTTGCGAACGCTTTGATGCCCGTCGATTGGCGCTTCAAAAGTACCCAATCCAACCTAACGGGCCATCGGCATCACGACCGCTTACATCGAGCCGGGTTCGCCATCAGAACGGCCAATTTCGCGGCACGCCTTCGTTGCAATGGTGCCAAGATGTCTCTACGGTCAATTATATATTCAAGTCGGTGGTGTGATAATGTCAGTCAAGCGGCGCGTGTTTCGTGGCAATCGTATTGAGTCCAATGGCCGAATTGCATTCGCCGCAAAAGCCGTTGATTTTGTGGCGCTCATGAAGCCAAGGGTGATGTCACTTGCGGTGTTTACGGCATTTGTAGGTATGATGATGGCACCCGGCACATTGCCTCCATTGGCGGCAGCCACGGCAATGATTGCAATAGCATTTGGCGCCGGTGGTGCCGGATCACTGAACATGTGGTACGATGCGGCTATAGACGCCACCATGTCGCGAACGTCTCGCAGGCCGGTGCCAGCGGGCCGTTTGTCTTCGGGTGAAGCGCTTGGATTTGGCCTTGTTGTTTCGGCGGGCTCTGTTGCATTGCTTGGCTTTGCAACCAACGCGTTGGCGGCGGGACTGCTGGCATTCACAATATTTTTTTACGCTGTGATCTACACCATGTGGCTCAAGCGAGCGACGCCTCAGAACATTGTGATCGGCGGAGCTGCCGGTGCCATTCCGCCAGTGATCGGCTGGGCCGCAGTAGCGGGTAATCTGGGCTTTGAAAGTGCCGTCCTGTTTCTGATCATATTTCTATGGACACCGCCGCATTTTTGGGCGCTAGCACTGTTCAAATCCGACGATTATGAAACCGCCAATATCCCGATGATGCCGATAGTTGCAGGTTTTCAATCGACTCGGAGACAAATTTTTGTCTATTCGCTATTACTAGCGCCGGCAGGCGTGCTGCCGTGGGCGATTGGACCTGCCAGCGCATTTTATGGGCTCGGTGCCGCGTTACTGGGCGCAATGTTCGTTCGGCGGGCATATGCTGTATTGGCGACGGATGCAGACGACGTGTCGATGAATTCCGAAAGAACCCTATTTAGATTTTCCATCGTATATTTGTTTTTGATATTTGTTGAATTACTTTTCGACGATTGGGTGATCCGACCGATACTGGCGACTGTCGGATAGTCGCTTATTTTCCCGGTTCCGAACCGATCGCCCGGAAAATCGTCTTTGGGCATAACAATTATTTTTGCGCGCTGGCAGCGTCTCGGAAGCGATTCCGGGCGGTCGCCAAAAAAGCACGACAAGAGTTTGGATATAGTCTATGCTCAAAGTAGTTAAGAACGGCCGGTCAAGATCAAGTTTGACATGTCGTCGGGCGGGCAAATCGATCCTGAATAGGAAATAATGGCAATGACCGATTTTCACATATTTTCAGCTGGAAATTCTGCGGGCGATCAAGTTGAAATTCGTCAAATTGGCGTTTCGGATATATTTGATGCTCTACGCCTGGGTTATGGCGATTTTGTCATTAAACCGTCCCACTACATATTTTTAGTGGTGATGTTTCCTGTGATTGGAGTGATTCTAGTCACGTGGGCATCTGGCGGAAACACATTTCAACTTTTATTTCCACTGCTGACGGGATTTGCGTTAATAGGCCCGTTTGCTGGTTTAGGTTTGTATGAGATCAGCCGCCGGCTGGAGATGGGTGCCGACGCGTCCTGGAAACATGCACTAGGCATTTTTAAATCCCC
Source organism: uncultured Paracoccaceae bacterium (assembly GCA_964195275.1). Taxonomy (GTDB): domain Bacteria; phylum Pseudomonadota; class Alphaproteobacteria; order Rhodobacterales; family Rhodobacteraceae; genus NVTR01. The sequence continues at coordinate 6,227 of CAXMPY010000072.1, read as the reverse complement.
GGCGATACCAGCGATACTTGCGGTAGGCGCCTTGCTGGTTGGATTATTTCTGGCATGGATGGCTGTAGCCCAGGGATTATATTTTTGGTTTTACGGCGGTATTTTTCAAAATTCGTTTAGCGAATTTTTCCTTGACGTGATCACTTCGCAACGTGGCTGGCTGCTGATTTTGGTGGGAAACGGCATCGGGCTGGCATTTGCACTTGCCGTTTTGTGCACCACTGTGATTGCTTTTCCGCTGTTGTTGGATCGCGACGTGGGGGCGAATACCGCAGTCAAAGCCTCGCTTCGGGCGGTTCTGGTTAACCCAGTTCCCATGCTGTTGTGGGGGATAATCGTGGGGATGGGTCTGCTGCTTGGCACGTTACCGGGACTGGCCGGATTGGTGATTGTACTACCGGTTCTCGGGCATGCCACCTGGCACATCTATCGCAAAGTCGTGGTCGGCTCGCGACCGGTGGCCGACTGACCGATCACAAATTTCCAGCGGCCAGTTCGATTGAATCATTCGAACTTTGTTTGATGCTGCTAAATCACTGCCCGGCGCCAAAATATTCGATCCGCGAGAACAATGTGTAGTCGGATTCATAAGCCATGATCGCCACGAAAACAAGCACTGCTATCGGCGGCAACAGTACCGCGTATGACAGTGCCAGCCGTTCCCATTTCAGATGCATGAAAAACGCCATAATCAGGCTGGCTTTCAGCATCATGAAGATCAGGATAAGCGTCCACCTCAGGTAGCTTTGCAAGCCAAAGAAATCCACCATATAGGAGCCGAAACTGAGCACGAACAACCAGCCCCAAACAATGAAATACACCTTTAACGGATGCTGCTGATGCCCGGCATCGTCGCTTGCCATTGCAGAAGCCACTTGGGCCGAACCGATATCTGTATGCTGAACCATGTCTGCCCCTTACCAAAGATAGAAAAATGCGAAAATGAAGACCCAAACAAGGTCGACGAAGTGCCAGTAGAGCCCCATGATTTCGACGCTTTCGTACTGACCCTTTCGGCTAGTGAAGTACCCGCGTTTACCGGTGTCATAGTCGCCGCGGAAAACTTTACGCGCGGTAATCAGCAGAAATATTACGCCGATCGAAACATGGGTTCCGTGGAAACCGGTGATCATGAAAAATATGCCGCCAAACTGCGGCGCGCCCAATGGGTTGCCCCAGGGTCGTATGCCCTCGTCAACGATCAGCTTGGTCCACTCAAACGCCTGCATGCCTACAAACATCGCCCCAAGCAGAGCTGTTACCAACAAAAAGATACCGGTCTTGACGCGATCTTTTCGATAGCCGTAGTTCACCGCCATTACCATTGTGCCGCTGCTTGAAATCAGAACGAATGTCATGATTGCTATCAGCAAAAGTGGAAATGCCTGACCACCGATATGTAAGGCAAACACCTCGCTGGCGTTGGGCCATTCCACCTTGGTCGAGCTGCGCACGGTCATGTATGACAGCAGGAATATACTGAATATGAATGTGTCGCTGAGCAGGAATATCCAGATCATGGCTTTTCGCCATGACACATTTTTGAATGTTCGCTGGTCCGATGACCAGTCGGCTGTGACCCCTTGCCAACCGGTCGGTCGGGCAGCGGGTTCCGGTGATCCGGTAGGCGATGTTTCGGTCATGTAATCGGTTCCTTTGGAACTGTTAGTTATGCGAGAATAAGAAAGGATCGTGCACCCAGCCAAGCATGACCACGACCAGAACGAACCAGATGAACAACAAAAAGTGCCAGTAAAGCGCGCAAAGATCGACGCGCAATCGCAGTTTGTCGGGCGCCATTGTTTCATCCCATGCAGACACCGTGGCGCGGCCCACGGCAATCAGGCCACCCAGAATATGCAGCCCGTGCAGCCCGGTGAGCAGATAAAAGAAACTGTTGGCGGGGTTGCCGTCCAGAACGAACCCGTTGGCGGCCAGCTGTTGCCAGGCCAGGGCCTGACCCATCAAAAACCCGACGGTCACGATGCAGGCTGTTCCCAGCCACAATCTGAGGCCGACTATGTCGTGCCTGCGGGCCAGTACCAGCGCGCGTTGCAACGACAGGCTGCCCATAATCAGCAGGGCGGTATTGATCCACAAAATGCGCGGCAACGGTAGGGTGCGCCAATCTGAAAGTTCCTGACGCATGAAATAACCGCTGGTAAACAGCGCAAAAAATGTACCGACGACTGCCAGAAATACTACCAGACCAACTTTGGCTTTCGGCATCGTGACACGGTCTGTGCCATCCACGATGCTGTCCGGCCCGCTTTCCAACCATGGTTTTGACATCAGGCGCTGGTGCGAAAGCCACCAGCCCGAAATGCCCACAACCACCAACAGAAATATCAGGGCTGCTGTCATGTACTGGCCTGAGGTTTTTTCACAGGTCCCGGATCATTCTGCGCAATAAAATCTTCGTCCGCCCCCGGAACGCTGTAGTCATAGGGCCAGCGATATACGATGGGCAACTCGTCACCGAAATTGCCATGCGCGGGCGGCGTCTGTGGTGTCTGCCATTCAAGGGTCGTCGCGCGCCACGGATTTGGGCCCGACGGCTTGCCGTATTTCAGGCTCCAGAAAATATTGTAAAAGAACACCAGTTGCGCAAAGCCGACAGTAAATGCCGCCAGGCTGATGAAGCTGTTCAGATCTGCCACCGAGTCCGGAATGAATACGCTGTCGCCCAATTCAGGATAGCGGCGCGGCACTCCGACCAGACCGACATAGTGCATCGGGAAAAAGATCAGGTAGGCGCCCAGGAAAGTCACCCAAAAGTGGAATTTTCCCATGCCTTCATGCAACATTCGCCCGGACATTTTCGGGTACCAGTGATAAATTGCGCCTAAGATCACCATCAGGGGTGCCACCCCCATCACCATGTGAAAATGCGCCACCACGAACATCGTGTCAGACAGTGGCACGTCCACCACCACATTGCCAAGGAACAGGCCGGTCAGACCACCGTTCAGGAAAGTGACAAGGAAACCCAGCGAAAACAACATTGGTTGCGTCAGATGAATGTCGGCCTTCCACAGGGTCAGCACCCAGTTGTAGACTTTGATGGCGGTGGGAACCGCGATGATCAGCGTGGTCGTGGCAAAGAAAAACCCGAAATAGGGATGCATGCCGCTGACATACATGTGGTGTGCCCAGACGATAAAGCTAAGCGCGCCAATACCAACAATCGCCCAGACCATCATCCGGTAGCCGAAAATGCTCTTGCGCGCGTGAGTAGAAAGCAAATCCGAAACGATGCCAAAAGCCGGGAGTGCCACAATGTACACTTCGGGATGGCCAAAGAACCAGAACAGGTGCTGGAACAAGACCGGGCTGCCCCCTTCGTAGTCAAGCTGCTCGCCCATCGACAGGATCGCCGGCATGAAGAAGCTGGTCCCAGCAAGGTGTCAAACAACATCATCACAGCCGCTACCAACAGGGCAGGAAACGCCAGCAACGCCAGGACGGTTGCTGTGAAAATACCCCAGATGGTCAGCGGCAGCCGCATCATGGTCATGCCGCGCGCTCGCGCTTGCAGCACGGTGACCACATAGTTCAGCCCACCCATGGTGAAGCCGATGATGAACAGGATCAGCGACACCAGCATCAATACGATGCCCGCCTCGTTGCCCGGTGTGCCTGACAGGATCGCCTGTGGCGGATACAACGTCCAACCAGCGCCTGTCGGCCCGCCGGGCACGAAAAAGCTGGCAACAAGCACTATGACGGCCAGAAAGAATATCCAGAAACTCAGCATGTTCACATAGGGAAACACCATGTCGCGGGCGCCTACCATCAATGGGATCAAGTAGTTACCAAACCCGCCAAGAAACAGCGCAGTCAGCAGGTAAACCACCATGATCATGCCGTGCATCGTGACGAACTGGTAATACATCTCCGGGGTGATGAAATCGAAAAGATCGGGAAACCCAAGTTGCAGACGCATCAGCCAGGACAGCACCAGACCAATCAGACCGACGCCGGTTGCAACGCCTGCATACTGTATGGCGATGACCTTGGCATCTTGCGAAAATATGTATTTTGTCCAATAGCTTTTGGGGTGATATAGATCTTCGTCCGGAACTTCGGACGGCGGGATTTCGCCAGGGGTGGGACGTTGGATATCAACCATTGATAGTCTCCGTTATTCGTCTGATTGGACCTGCTGGGCCTCGACTATTGCGCGCTACTTTATTTTCTTATTCACCATTGGTACCAGGGACCAGATTATCGGCCACTTCGATCTGGTCGGGGACTGTAAGTTGCGCAAAAGTCAGCTGTTCGTTTAGCCACAGATTGTAGTCTGTTTCTGAATCGATAAAAACTGCGCCGCGCATAAAGGCATGGCCGGTTCCACATAACTCGGCGCACAGCACCTCGAATTCACCTGTGCGGGTCGGCTCGAACCAAAAGAAGGTGATCATGCCCGGAACCATGTCCATTTTGGCACGAAACTCTGGCACATAATAATCGTGCAACACATCGACCGAACGTAGCAGCATTTTGACGGGCACGCCGATGGGCAAATGAAGTTCTTCGCCATCAATAACCACATCATCCTGACCATTCGGGTCATCCGGGTCTATGCCGAGCGGATTGTCCGAACTGATCAGCCGGTTGTCGACGATACCAAGTTTGCCGTCTTTACCGGGCAGTCGATAGCTCCAGTACCACTGCTGGGCGACGACTTCGACTTCATTTGCATCGTCAGGCACGTTGACGAACTGGCCCCAAACCACGAGCCCAGGAATAAGTAACGCGGCCACGCCGATGCTGGTGACCACGGTCAACCAGACTTCGAGTTTTGTATTCTCAGGTTCATAGTCAGCGACCCTGCCCTCTTTGTGGCGGAACTTGAAAATACAATAGGCCATAAACAGGATGACCGCGACATACACAGCGCCAGTGATCCAGAATGTCAGTGTAATCATCGAGTCCATGAAGACCCAGTTTGACGCAATTGGCGTCCACCACCACGGGCTGAAAATATGAAATACAACTGAACCTATCACAAGCAGAACCAAGACGATCCCAATAACCATGCAAAACAGCCTTTCGCGTATTGGACCAATTTCGTGATCCGCGTTGATAGAACTCTATTCACTATCGTTCGGATCTTTGTTACGTGAACTCGTTTCGAAAATCTAGTGTTCACCATGCTTGATGTTCGCTAAACCCATTTAATATTAGAGTTCTGTCGCAAACTTTCGCTCAGCCCAAAGCATCCTGTAGGGCACTGTCAGAAGAAACTGGCTTGAGGCGGGCAGTGCGAACACTTAATCCGTAATGCCCAGTGCGATCCTTTGGTCACCGAGTAGGCCTATCAGCTTTCCCGCCATAGCAAGAGGAACAGCCGCAAGGTAAGCACCCTGGTTGCCATCTCCACTTTTCCGAATTGGTGAAAATTTGCTTGATAGAGTCTCCTCTAGCACGTCCACGTGAAGCTTAGGCCTTAAAGGCAATGAGAGCTGACTAAACTTGGATATCCATTCTCCCTTAACGCGTATCCGGCGACAGCCGCTCAGAGCCCAATTTGTACGTTGACCCTGCGATCCCTTGAGTATCCAAAAAATTGGTCGAATGCCTAACCGTTCTCCCTGGCGGCATCAGCGCATCCGGCAGCCGCCTAAGGAACGAGAAACCCCGACAGCATGTTCCAGGCTTTCTTGGCGGCCTCCGGATCGTACCCCATGGTGCCGAAAGAGAATTGCTCCTTGGGCGGCAGGTCCGCATCATCGAAGCCGTGATAGGCACCGGCATATTCTTCGATCGCGACATGATCCCCGGCCGTGCCGGCCGCGGCAAGTTTCCGGCAAAAGACCGGAGGCGCGATATTGTCTGCCCCTGCCAGCAGCATCAGCACCGGCACATCCGCCGCCCACGGCGTCACCCCATTGCATTGCGGCGAATAGGCCGCAACCGAGGCGACCCGGATATCGGGGCGCGTGTCGAGCTTGCTCAGGATTTGCAAGGCCCCGCCACCGCCGCTTGACCAGGCCAGGACATTGATCGACTCCGCTTTGATCGAGCTCTTTTCTGACAGGCGCTCCAGGACGAAAAACACGTCCTCTGCGATCTTGTTCTTCGAGGCTTGGTATGCGCAGCCGCCAAGTTTGCGCGCAGCAACATAGTCGACACGGGCGGTGGCATATCCCAACTCGAACAGACGCGCTTGGGCGTGATCATAGAAATCCCACTTGAACCCACTGCATCCCGGCACGATGACG
>CAXMPY010000071.1:0-10916 GCA_964195275.1 uncultured Paracoccaceae bacterium | reverse complement strand
ATAAGTTGCGCGCACTGTTGGGCGCAGGCCTGAGTTTTGAAAATGACACCGCGATCTGTTTTTCAGCCGAGCGATCTGACGTGGCCAACGTTGCCGAACACGGCATCGATAATGCCAGCGCCTGGTTGGGTATGGACGTACCCGAGGTGTATTCGGCGGGTCTGTCTGAATTTGTATTCGCAGCGGGCGTTAAGCTGCTGGCGGAATGGAAACCCGACGTGATGTACCTGACCACCACTGATTTTGTGCAGCACAAATATGCCCCGGGTGTGAAAGAGGCGAACGATTTTTACGAAATGTTTGACGTCTATCTTGGACAACTGGATGAAATGGGCGCGGCGATCGTGATCACCGGTGATCATGGTATGAAGCCAAAGCACCACGCCGATGGCTCGCCTAATGTGGTTTATGTTCAGGATGTTATGGACGACTGGCTGGGCAAGGCTGCGGCGCGTGTTATCCTGCCAATCACCGACCCTTACGTTGTGCATCACGGCGCGCTCGGTTCATTTGCCACGATGTATTTGCCCGCCGACGCGGATCGCCAGGACATCATTGATCGTTTGGCCAAGATCGACGGCATCGAATTTGTCTGTGGCCGCGAAGAGGCTTGCGGGCGGTTTGGTCTGCCTGCGGATCGCATCGGTGACATTGTTCTGACATCGGGTGAAAACCTTACCATCGGAACGTCTGAACATCGACATGATCTGGCGGCTTTGAACGAGCCCCTGCGCAGCCACGGTGGTTTACACGAGCAAACGGTGCCTTTCATCGTGAACCGTACCCTTGAACTGGATGCAGCCCCTGATTTGCGCAACTTTGATGCATTCTTTTTCGCTACCAAAGCGGCAGCACTTTGAGATGAAGGACGCAACTATGGACAAAACAGAAATACGCCATGAAGGCATGCGCATCGGGGGTGAAATTATCTTTACCGACGAAGTGATTGAAGTGACATACCCCTATACCGAACAAGTGGTTGGCACAGTGCCTGCTGGCATCGCCGAACACGCGCGTAAAGCGTTTGAAATCGCGGCGAATTATAAGCCAACGCTGTCGCGGTACGAACGCAGCAAAATCCTGCAACGTGCCGGTGAATTGATCGGGGAACGCCGGGACTATCTGGCCAAATGGCTGGTGCTGGAACTGGGCATCTGCCAGCAGCACGCGATTTATGAAACCAAGCGGGCCCAGGATGTTTACCAATTCGCATCGCAGCAGGCGCTAAACGATGACGGCGAAATATTCTCTTGCGATCTGACCCATAATGGCAAAGAGCGGAAAATTTTTACCAAGCGTGAACCGGTTGGGGCAATCTCGGCGATCACGCCTTTCAACCATCCGCTGAACATGGTCAGTCACAAGATCGCGCCATCAATTGCCACCAACAATTGCATGGTTTGTAAGCCGACCGAACTGACGCCACTGACTGCAATCGCGCTGGCGGACATTCTGTACGAGGCCGGTCTGCCACCCGAAATGTTCCAGATCGTTACCGGTTGGCCCAAAGACATCGGCGAAGAAATGATGGTGAACAAGAACATCGACATCATCACCTTTACTGGTGGTATACCAGTCGGCAAGCTGATCGCCTCAAAAGCCGGCTATACCCGTCAAGCGCTGGAACTTGGCGGCAATGACCCGCTGATCGTCTGCAATGATCTGACCGACGCCGATCTTGAAAAGGCGGCAACAATTGCTGTGGCAGGTACGACCGGTAATTCGGGGCAACGGTGCACGGCGATCAAACGCATTTTGGTGCAAGAAAGTGTCGCAGATAAATTCGTGCCACTGGTTCTGGCAAAGGCCAAAGCGATCAAATTTGGTGATCCGCAGAAACCGGAAACTGAACTGGGCTGTGTAATCCATGCCAAGGCGGCTGAACTGTTCGAAAACCGCGTGTTCCAGGCTGAAAAAGCAGGGCGCGAAAATCCTTTATCATCCAGGCCGAAAGGGCGCGCTGTTGCCGCCCATCGTCGTTGACCACGTGCCCCACGACAGCGAATTGGTGATGGAAGAAACCTTTGGCCCAATCATTCCGATTGTGCGTGTGCCTGACGATGACCAAAAAGTCATGGCAATCTCAAACGGCACACAGTTTGGTCTGTCATCGGGGGTTTGTACAAATGATTTGAACCGCGCGATTGCCTATATAAATGGATTGAACGTCGGCACCTGTAACATCTGGGAACAGCCCGGCTACCGCATCGAAACTTCGCCGTTTGGCGGCATCAAAGACAGCGGCAACGCCGTCAAAGAAGGTGTGACCGAGGCGATGAAGTTTTTCACCAATGTTAAAACTTACTCTCTCCCCTGGCCTGAGCAATAAGAATTACTACCGCGAAGACTGGTCTTAGGCCGCCAAGAATTTACGATTGGTAAGCGCAACGGATGGATGGATTTTCGGTATTGGTTATTAACGTAGAACATGGAACTGTAAACTTTAGCGCCCCCTTCTTGCGAACTTAGGAAGATATGACATGCCTAAAGCCATCATCCCAACCACGACGCTGGGCGCATTTCCAAAGCCCGCATATGTGCCAGTTCGCGACTGGTTCGATGTTTCGCGCGAAACCGGGGGAATGAATGCCAGCCAGACCACCACCGATTATACCCGAGACAGCCGCGCAGGCCGTGAACATGAGGCACTGTTCATTCGGGCAGCCAAAGAAGTGATCAATATCCAACTGGGCGCTGGCATTACCATTCCAACGGATGGCGAGGTTCGACGCGAAAATTACATACACTATCACTGCCGTCATCTGGCTGGGTTTGATTTTGAAAAGCTTGAGAACCGCGTTTTGCGCGGCGGGGCCTATCAGGCCGATCTGCCAGCAATTCGAGGCCCAATCTTGCATCGTGGCGGCTGCTATGGGACACATGACTATTTGGCCAGTCAAGGCGTCAGCCCGCGCGCGGTCAAATTTACGCTGCCCGGCCCCCTGACCATCATGGATACCACAGCCGACTGTTTTTATAACGACCGGCCACAGTTGAACGCGGTTTTGGCCGAAACGGTGAACCGGGAAATTCTGGCGCTGGTCGATGCTGGATGTCAGTACATTCAGGTTGATGAACCGCTGTTCGCGCGCGAAGTCGAGGATGCGTTGGATTTCGGCATGGAGGGGCTGGAACGTTGTTTTCACGGCGTACCAAAATCGGTCACACGCGTTGTCCATATGTGTTGTGGATACCCCGACCATCTAGATGACACTGAATACAAAAAGGCCGACTCCAACAGCTATCACCGGTTGGCCAGCGCCATCGATGCGGCTGCGTTTGATCAGGTGTCGATCGAAGATGCCCATTGCTGCAATGATCTGGGCCTGTTGGATAAGTTGCACGACAAAACTGTCATTTTCGGTTCCGTGGCAATTGCCAGCAGCCGGGTCGAGACAGTGGATGAAGTTGAAGCCAGATTGCGCGAGGTTTTGACCCACATTGACCGCGACCGGCTGGTGGTGGCCCCGGATTGCGGGCTTGGGTTATTGTCAGCGGAACTGGCAGAGGCAAAGCTGGCGGTGATGTGTCAGGCGGCGGCGCGGGTTTAGACGCCCGCGAGATCAACTTGGGGATAGTGTTGGCTGGGATGCGTTAACGCCTGCGAATTGCAAAAGTGCGGGCGAATCCAAATCCGCTCTGGCACGAACCTTCCTTAGGGTCTCGGGCCATTAAGCCGCCAGTCGTAATGCTGACCATGCAGTTTGTTGACCCCCGCAAGCGTCGCCGCCAATTCGCTATCGGCGTAAATAGCCAAATGTGCCAAAACTGCATTGGCGGAACCGCCGAAATCCGAAATAAACCAGTCATATATTTTTGAAACTGACACCCGCCCATCCGTGATCGTCACCCCGCGGTCGCTATTGATATAGGCCTTTGCGGCTTGGTCGAGGTTTTCTTCAAGGCTTGCCGCAGTATACGCGACCTGAGCAAGGTTGGGACAACCGATTGAAGCGCAATTCACCGTGTAGTGCAGCCGTGGGTCGCGCCAGATTGGCCTAAGAATACGGTGTTCGATATCATTTAGTGACAATGCCTGGCCTTGGACCGTCACCAGTTTTTCGTCCCACGGCCCAATACTGAATGGTTGGTTTGAAAGTTTGACGTCGCGGATGCTGGCGACTGGATAGTGCGATAAGATGAGATCGATCGTGATTGCGTTGTAAAGATTGATCCAAAATGCAAGCTGAACATCGCGATTGAATTTTGAAACCGGCAGCGCCGCGGTTTGTTTAATGTAGGTCGCCAACATGCGCACATCTTCTGGCGTAACCACGTCGTAATTGACCGTGTTCAATCCGTCCGCTTCAGGTCGAACATATTTTTGAAGAAAGCTGGTCAGTGCGCTGTGATCAACGATGACTTTCGAACCAGGATTGTGTTGTTCCCAGCGCTGCCAGGCAATGGCTTTGGGCGCAAACCAGCGCTCGTACGAGCCAAATCCCGGCCAGAAAATGAAAGCACCTGCCGCAAAAAACACAAGAAGAACTACAAGACTGGCCATCTTCACAATTTCTCTGCCCGGTCGGCTATTTGTATCAAAGCGCCGTGTCGCAATCGGCCCTTCAAGCGCTTGAAAGGCATCTTGGTATGGGCAGTTGGAACGTTCGACGTCGAAATCTGCCCCGTTGATGGATGCCACCATTTTGGATCGTCAGCGGTGCCGACCTTCGCCGGAGCAAAAACATTCTGGTCCCGTTGGGCATTGTGAACACACATCGAGGTTGGCCCGTTTTCTGTCGCCACCATAAAGACGCATGAGGCACAACGTTCTTCGTCCAATTCTTTAGCATCCATAAAGTTGTGAATTAGCAGCGTCAGACTGTGAACCCGACCGCGACTTTCTAAAAGGCCGCCGCGCAGGTGCCAGAGACGTCCGAGCAAGAAGGCTGCCGAACGTAGGGCCAGGCCAACGGATCTAGAATAAACGCGCCGTAACGTGGGTTGAATTTCGGTGATTGCATCCTGCGAGACCTCGTGTTGGTCCATCTTGTCTAGAATGTCTTCGAACAATTTTCTGTTGGCCAAGGCAGATATCGCTGCGTCGCCCGCGATTAAAAGCGAGCCATAGCGCGTGCAGGATTCATGCCCCACTTTACCCACATCAAAGTCAATCTCTGTGCCCATACCGGCTTCCAAACCAGCAGCGACGTTGTTGATGGTCAGCGTTTCAGTGCGCGCGCCTTCAATGCCACGTCCGGTCTCGGCTTGAAGATTGAAACCGGCGAGCCGTATCTTCGAAGCCTCGCGCCGGAAAAACAGCGCCAGGTCAGGCAATTCCGCGAAATTTCCGTCAAAGACCGTGGTGTTAAAAAGAACACGCAGTCCCAGGCCTTCGCAGCGCTGGATATAATCATGCCGGACTGTGTTCAGCGATTTCTCTGTTGGATAGCCTTTGCGTTCCTGCGTCAGGTCAACGTGGAAGGCGACGTCGTCCAATCCGGTTTCGGCGAGCGCTTGCAACATTGATCGGCTGGCGCGAATACCGTTGGTCATAAGGCACGAACGCAGGCCCATCTTACGGATATATGCGCAGATCGCTTGCAAATCTTCGACCTTACGCAAAGTTGGATCACCGCCGGTGATCTGAACCGACGCTTGCAGGCCGTAGTGGTTTCGGATCATGTCAATCCTGCGGTAGAGAACCGTCAGAGGCACGTCAAAAGCCATTTCAGCAGAGTCAGACAGATAGCATAGTGTGCAGTCCAGATTGCACCTTTGCGTCACTTCCAACGCCACGCAGGCAATTGGATAGAACCGCCCGGCGGTTTGCCCCGCACCATATTGACCACAGGCCTCTAAAGCCGCGCGCAAAGGGCTGCGTAAATCCGACGGCAACGGCGCATATTGTGATCCGCCGCCATCGTCTTTGGTTCTTGCTTCGGGAAAGTCGCGCATCGTTATATTCTGCTTACATCTCGTGTGACATGCGAGCCGAAAGCCCCTGTTCACGCGCTGCTTCACGGTATCTTGTCCAATGTTGAGCCGGATCATCAAACAGTTGAGATTTTTAACCGCGGTGCTTGCGCGGTCGAGTAAAGACGGCGGGTTCGTTTTGGCTAATGCTGGGCTGACGGTTGATATTAACGATGGTTTGAATTTTGTAGTATCTTGGGTGCCCCAACGTGCCCTCAAACCATCCGAATAACATCCTTATCAATCGACAGCATATACCCTTTGCGGGCGATGTTCTTGATCAACAACTCGCTGACCATCTGATTGCCCAATGTGTCGCGCAGGCGTTTGATGCGGGTGGCACCGGCAGCTTCATCACAATCCGCGCTTGAACGCCCGGATATTACGGCTTCGATCTCGGCCCCTGACAGAACGTCTTCGTCCATCCGCGCCTCGGCCAGAACCGACAGGGTTTCAATGGCCGCTTGGGTTAGTTTGAATTCCATGTTGTTGATGTAAACTACGCGTTCATCTCGGCTGATCAGCAGCGATGATACCTGAATACCGGCGCGTTCAATTTCGCCCATGCGGCGGTTTAGCAGTATGATCGTCACCAGAAACACCAGCGCGGCCACCAGTAACGCGGTGGCGAATACCAGCAAAACAAAAATCACCGTGCGATAGCTTTCCAGCACGCCAGAAAATGCCGTGCCGCTTTCGGCCAGTATTTCCAGCAACTTTATCTCGGCACCCGATGTCAGATCATCGTTGGCGACAAATATCGCCTCAACCCGCGCATTGAACGCATTGGCATCAGGCAGGTTTGCAAACAACAATATCGCCGCCACCAGCAGGATGACGACGATAACAGCGATGCCAATGACAACGATCCTTGTACCGGACCTGCGCGTGTCAGAAGCGTAAGAAGAATTCCCCAGCACTTTCTTTTTTACTTTCCAATTGGTCTGTCGAAAAAACGGACAGAATGTTCAACAACTGCCACTTGGCACCAAATAGCCGGGTTTCAACCTCGGCCTGCGCAAGTGTTGCATCAACGCAAATCGCATCCGGCAATTCTATGACACCGTAATGCAGACGCAACGGATTGTCGCGCTTGGCTTTGTAATCAGCATAACAGGCCGCATCAGCAGAGCCCGCTATGGCAAAGGCCGTCAAGGCGGCCAGCATATATATAAATCGTTTCATCATGGCAGCGATACTGGTGAAACTGGTATTGCTATACAATATCAGCAGCCAAACCAGTGGCTGATATCCAATAACATTTCGGCGTTATTGTTTAGCCCCACGGGTTTTCCGATTGTTGTTTCATCGCGACCGGCTTTTCCGGCTGCCCCGACAAAGGAAACAACATGACCCGGAAGATAACTGCATCTGTCCTTGTTCTTTCAATGGCCCTGACCAGCCTTGGTGCTGCCCCAGCGCAGGCTGGCAACAGAGAGTTTAACCGGCTGGTTGTCGGGGCGCTGACCCTGTTCATCATCGGCAAAGCGATTGAGGGTAATAGCAAGAAACGCGTAACTGTTTCGCGGTCGCAACAAAATCCAGTTACGCCGCCAAAGAAAAACCGACACCGGGTTGATAAACGTCTGCCATCCGAATGCTATTTCCAGATGCGTACCGATCGCGGCACCCGCGGCGTGTATGGCAAACTTTGCCTGAACGAGATCATGCGCCGGGCTGATCGGTTGCCCCAAGCTTGCGCTGATACGATCCGAGTCCGCTATGGGCGACGCGCCCAGGTATATGGTGCCAATTGCCTGCGCGAACACGGCTATCGCGACACCAGTAATCGCTACTAATAAGACTTTATCGAATCCCGGTGCGGCACTATCCCCAGCTTTCCGCGCCGGTCCTTGGGCGGGTGATCAAATGGTCATCCGCCCCTTTTTATAGTAGGATAAAGTTGTGTTGGACAGGTAATTGAATTGTTTGTATTCGAGGCTGAATTTCGTAATACTCGCACTTCCTTAAGACGCTGCGCATCGACGCCGTGTTATTGGGTAACCGTTAGAACATTATATTTGGGGTACCAAGAGATGTCACATTCAGATGTAGGAATACCAGGCGCACATGTCGGACATGGGCACTTGAAAGTGGCAAATCTTGATCGCGCGGTCGCGTTTTATCGCGACGTAATCGGAATGCGCGTTGTACTGCTTTACGGAGAGAAAGCAGCCTTTTTGTCTTTTGATGATTATCATCATCACCTTGGTCTGAATACATGGGAAAGTTTGGATGGCACGCCATCACCCAAAGGACATACCGGTCTTTACCACGTCGCTTTCATATTCCCGGATCGTGCGACATTGGGCCAGGTAATTGATCGCGTGAAAAGTGCGGGTTACAAACTGACTGGTGCGGCAGATCACGGCGTGAGCGAGGCAGTCTATCTTGATGATCCTGACGGCAATGGGCTTGAACTATACCGGGATCGTCCGAAGTCCGATTGGCAATATGAAGACGACGGCAGTCAATTGGTGTTGAAAAACGGACCGCTTGATGTTGATGCTTTGGTCGCTGACGGACGCTTAGCGCATAATTAGCAGACTGGGCATGCCCACCACACCTGATTTGAGTTTTGAACAAACAGCACTCGCCGGTAACAACACCCACGTCGTCGGCGTAGATGAAGTTGGCCGTGGCCCTTTGGCGGGTCCGGTTGTCGCCGCAGCCGTGCGGCTGGACCCAGACAATATACCCGACGGGCTGAACGACTCCAAAAAGCTGAGCCGTAAAAATCGGGTTTTGCTTGCCGCCAAACTTTACCAAGTTGCCGATGTGACTGTCGCCCACGCCAGCATCGAAGAAATTGACCAGCTCAACATCTTACACGCCTCGATGCTGGCGATGGAACGCGCCGTGGCGGGCCTATCCCAACCTGCCGATCATGTGTTGGTGGATGGCAACCGCATTCCGCCAGCCTTGCGTGGGAAAGCCACGGCAATCGTCAAAGGCGACGCCCGTTCGTTGTCCATCGCGGCGGCGTCAATTGTGGCCAAAGTGTGGCGCGACAGCCTGATGGTGGATTTGGCGCAACAGCATCCGGGCTATGGTTGGGACCATAACGCCGGGTATCCGACAAAAATGCATCTGGCGGCGCTGCGAAATCTGGGGGTGACCCCACAACATAGACGTTCTTTCAGACCCGTCCACAATATATTGTATCAAGAGAAATCCTAAGTACCTGATTCAAAAAAAGAAATTGACGTCGAATCATCAATGAATCATCTTTGGCCCCAACAACAACATGCGATTAACCGGCGTGGGGACGGAGGCAGCGATGACGACAAAGACAAAAAAGGAAGCCAAAAAGCTTCCGCTAAATCAGATATTGTCTGGCGATTGTATCGACGTGATGAATGGCCTTCCTGAAGGTTCTATCGATCTGATTTTCGCCGATCCACCCTATAATTTGCAGCTAAAGGGTGACCTGCATCGGCCGGATAATTCAAAGGTAGATGCGGTCGATGACGCCTGGGATCAATTCGCGTCTTTTAACGCCTATGACAAATTCACCAAAGCTTGGCTGAAAGCAGCGCGGCGGCTCTTGAAACCTAATGGCGCAATCTGGGTGATTGGATCCTATCACAATATTTTCCGCGTTGGGGCAGCGATGCAAAATGCTGGTTACTGGATATTGAACGATGTGGTTTGGCGCAAATCCAACCCGATGCCAAATTTCCGTGGAATGCGGCTGACCAACGCCCATGAGACCCTGATTTGGGCATCTAAGGCCGAAGCCAGCAAGTACACGTTTAATTACGATGCTTTAAAAGCGCTGAACGACGGTATTCAGATGCGGTCTGACTGGGTGCTGCCGATCTGCACCGGGCATGAGCGGTTGAAAAATGACGCCGGCGAAAAGGCCCATCCGACGCAAAAACCTGAAAGCCTTTTGCATCGTGCACTTTTGGGCACAACGAACCCCGGCGACGTTGTGCTGGACCCGTTTTTTGGAACTGGAACGACGGGCGCGGTGGCCAAGATGTTGGGCCGCGAATTCATCGGGATAGAACGTGAAGCGGCCTATCGTGATGTCGCCAAGAAACGCATCGCCAAGATACGCAAATTCGACAAAGAAGCATTGCAGGTGTCTACCAGCAAACGCGCCGAACCTCGGGTTCCGTTTGGGCAGCTGGTTGAACGCGGTATGCTGCGCCCGGGTGAAACGTTAATTTCGCCACGTGGCAAAACCGCCAAGGTCCGTGCCGATGGCACGCTAATTTCCAACGAAGTAAAAGGATCGATCCACCAGGTTGGCGCGGCCCTTGAAGGTGCGCCCAGTTGCAATGGCTGGACCTATTGGAGTTTTAAGCAGGATGGCAAACAAGTGCCAATCGATCTTTTGCGTCAACAAATAAGGGCTGAAATGAATTAAAGCGCGACCGGGCTTGCCCGGATAATTCGCACGACGACGGGAAATATATGCAGTTACCGCCGGTGCCTGTGGCCTACACCACGCGCACAACTTTGCCCCGCCTTTGAAAAAGGGCGGGGCTTTTTTTGTTTTGGTGGGTTCTCGCCGGGTAATTTCAAGCTGCCACAATCTTGGCAAAATTGGATTTTATTAACCACGATACGGAAAAAATGGAGCTACCCAAGTATGGCACGAACTACCAAAATACCCCCAATTTTCGAAAATCAGAACACTGAACACGTACCAGAATACCCTTCCGGTCTTGATTTGCCGGACAACGTACCGTTTCTTTTTCAAACCAATTCTGAATCAGTCAAAACGGAAAAATCGGCCGAAGCAAGTTCTGAAGCATCGAGCAGAGGCGCGGAAAATGACCGCGGCGATCGGCCCAATGAAATGCCTGCAGAAGCAAAAAATGGCGAAAACGGACGTGAGTCACGGCACACAGAATCTGAAGGCCAGCAAGCCGACCAACCAGAGGGTCGCGAAAACGGCGAACGATCCCAAAACCCTGATGCAACTGAACAGACCGAAAGTTCAGAATCCAACGATGAGACCGAAGGTTCAGAAAGCGGTGAAGGCT
>CAXMPY010000070.1:0-10960 GCA_964195275.1 uncultured Paracoccaceae bacterium | reverse complement strand
CAGGCACTGTATCCGAGATGTTCGGCGCAAAAACGTAAATAAGGGCCAGAATTGAAAACCCGCAAACAGCCAACAAAAATCCACGGCGAAACCCACTTTGGCGGCGTTCTTCGGCGACGACTGAGTCTTCGGCGCCATATGGTGCCGCACCGGACGCAGCAAGCGTTGAATTAATCTCTTCAATGTCGGGCAACAAGTCTTTGCGGTTTCTGTCAGATGCCTCGGCGGATTGGCTTATTTGCGCGGAACGTTCGGAAAAATCAGATGCCGGTGCGGATGTGGGTTTAGGCGCAGGATCAACAACAGTGCTTTCTGAACCTACAGAGCGCTGAGCTGCTTCCAAATCCGCCTCTTGGCGCAGTATGTTGGCGACACCTTCGTCAAGCTGTTGGCGTTGTGGTGGCGTTGCGTCAGCGTCTTCTGTCGGTTCAGTGTCGTCTACAGGGTCTTCGTCTTCCGTCAAAGCGCCGGTTTGGGGATCTGCGGATTGTGTATCTTGCGCGACAGGGTTAGGTGCTTCATCGACCGAAATTGGCGCGGTAACGCTTGCAATTACGGCCTGTTCTGTGATCTCGGCTTCCTGCTGGGCCTGCCTTTGGAACCACGTGTGGCCGCAGTTTGAGCACTGAACATCGCGCCCGGCTTCGGGAATTATGGTTCCATCAACTTCATATTGCGCACCGCAATTGGGGCAAATCAGACGCATATCGCTACCTCAAAACCAATTATCAGAGCCTTTTCAAAATATGGGCACGTGATTTTCATGGTCTACTGCTACTTTTTTTCGATTTTTAGCAAACCCGAGCCAACAATCCAAGCTTTTGTGTGAACGTCGATTGAAACAAGCCGCCGCCTGAGGCAAAACTGTTGCGGCGGGGTAAAGGCAGGCTTGGACGTGATCGAATTAACTGATGTTTCTTATGGCTATAGCGGCGGCGAATTGCTGCACGACGTTTCGCTGGGACTAAAGCCCGGTTCTTTTCAGTTTTTGACCGGTCCTTCGGGGTCCGGCAAGACCACTTTGTTGAAACTGTGCTACATGGATTTGTTATCAACATCTGGCAGCGTCTCATTTTTCGGCAAAGAGGCGCGGGATATGACCCGCGACGATATCGCCTATACCCGTCGTCGGGTTGGTGTTGTGCATCAGGATTGCCGGTTTTTGGATCATTTGTCGCTGATCGAGAACATTTCACTGCCGCTTAAAGTCGCCGGAAATAAAGGCAACGCCGAAAATTTAGAAGAACTATTGGCCTGGGTCGGCTTGGCGGACCGGGTGGATGCTTTGCCGCCAGAACTGTCGGGTGGCGAACGTCAGCGCGCAGCGTTGGCCCGCGCGGTAATTATGTCGCCCGATGTTATTATCGCTGATGAACCAACTGGCAATATCGATTGGGAAATGTCAGAGCGACTGCTTTCCCTGTTGATCGAACTAAACAAGATGGGCAAGGCAATTTTCGTTGCAACCCATGACCTGGCGTTGATACGGGCAGCAAAATCGCAGGTATCAACCCGGGTGCATAAAATCCGGAACCGTCATTTGAATTCGGCGGGGGAAGACCAGTGATTGAAGTCGCTAAATTGTTTCAAGCCAGCACCTGGGAGTCCCAGGCTGATCGGGTAGTGCCGCCGTCGGGCTACACCGCGCGCCTGACGCTGTTCACCGCAGGTGCGATGGCGTTTCTGGCGATCTTTGCGCTGGCCCTGTCGCTGGCGACGGGGCGTTTGGCTGATCGTTGGGCGTCTGAATTGGCGCGATCGTCAACGGTACGGATATCAGCGCCAAGCGATCAATTGACACAACAGGCAAAGGCCGCGGTGCAAGTTTTGCAGGCAACCCCTGGGGTTCGGTCTGCCCGGATTTTGGACGAAAGCGAAGAACGCGCGCTGCTGGAACCCTGGTTTGGCCCCGACTTGCCACTAGACAGTTTGCCAGTACCCAAACTGATCGAAGTTATCGAGCAAGGATCAGGTTACGACGCGGTGGGGTTGCGCCTGCGCCTGCAGGCCCAGGCACCTGGCGCGGTACTGGATGATCACACGCGGTGGCGGGAACCTTTGGTTTTGGCGGCCAATAGGCTGCGGTTGTTGGGCTATGTGGCAATCGTTCTGATCGGCGCGACAACAGCGGCGATGGTCACGCTTGCGGCAAATTCAGCGTTGGCCGCCAACGGCCAGGTTATTCGGGTTCTGCGTTTAGTTGGTGCAAAAGACACTTACATTGCGCGCGCCTTCGTTCGACGTTTCACGTTGCGTGCCTTTGGTGGCGCGACGGTCGGGACATTTTTCGGGGTATTGGCCATTCTTGCACTGCCGGGCGCGTCGACCCAAAGCGGGTTTCTGACCGGTTTAGGATTTCACGGCGCAGAATGGTTTTGGGCTTTTATCGTGCCACCGCTGGCAGGCCTGGTGGCCTTTACGGCCACGCGGCTTGCCGCGTTCAGAACACTAAGAAGGATCACCTGATGGCTTATGCGGTGCAATGGCTGCGGTCTTTGATTTTCATCGCGCAAATGTACGTGATGATGCTGGTATTGGCGATTATTTACACGCCATTTGCCTTGTTTTCGCGCGACTGGGTGTTCAAGGCGATCCACGCCTATACTGGCTGGGTTAGGTGGAGCGCGCGCTGGATGGTTGGATTGGAGTCCGAAATTCGGGGAACGCCACCAAGCGACAACGTTCTGATCGCGTCAAAGCACCAAAGCTTTTTTGATATTATCATGATCGTGCATGTCACGCCGCGCCCGAAATTCATCATGAAAGCTTCGTTGCGATATGCGCCAATTCTAGGATGGTACGCCAAAAAGATGGGATGCATCTCGGTAGATCGCGGTAAGCGGGCGGCGGCAATTGTCCAGATGAAAGAGGGTGTTGAACGGAATATATCCGGACCCGGCCAGCTGATTATTTATCCACAAGGCACACGTGTCGCGCCAGGGGCGAAAAAAAAATACAAGATCGGATCCGGCGTTTTGTATGAACAGTTGGGCCAAGATTGTGTGCCAGCCGCAACCAATGTTGGTGTGTTCTGGCCTCGGCACGGAATTTATCGAAAACCTGGCGTGGCGGTTGTGGAATTCTTGCCAAGAATATCAGCGGGCCTGGCAGTGGACGCGTTCATGCAAGTTCTGAAAGAAAATGTGGAAACTGCATCAGACCGGTTGATGGCAGAAGCCGGATATGTGGGGGAAACGGCCGATGAAATTCGTTGAAAGCCTTGACGAATTGGTCAGCCTTTATGGGCAGCCGGGGGCGTCCAGTTTGCGCAAAGTCGCAACCGTTTTGACACCGTCATACCGTCGCTGGATCGAACGATCACGGTTTTGCATTCTGTCCACGGTTGGCCCCGAGGGTACTGACGCTGGCCCTACCCGATTGGCGTGGCAATAACCGCATGGATTCATTGCGTAATATTGTACGTGATCCGCGTGTATCGCTGATGTTTCTGGTCGCGGGTTCAAACAATGTTGTCCGGGTGAATGGGGCGGCAAAAGTGACGACCGACGCCGGGTTGATTAACCGGTTCGAGAAAACGCGCAACCTGCCCCGTAGTGTGACTGTTGTGCAGATTGAAGAGATCTATTTTCAATGCGCACGCGCCCTGTTGCGGTCCGGATTGTGGCGCGATGGCAATCAAAGTGAGGGTCTGCCAAGCCCGGGGCAGATATTGGCAGAGATGACGAGCGGAACCGTCGGTGGACCCGACTATGATGCCGTGTGGCCCGAACGGGCAGCGAATTCTATGTGGTAACCGATAAACGCAGATCTATAAATTTTGAGAAAAAGAATGGGACTAAAATGGGTAGTGACGCAAGCCGATTTGTCGGCGATATACCGAAATATTATGACACCGGCCTGGGGCCGAACATATTCGAATATTTTGCCGCCGAGATGGCCCAACGAAGTGCGCGATTCAAGCCAAATTCGGTACTTGAACTAGCCGCCGGTACCGGTTTTGTCAGCCGACATCTGCGCGATGCGTTACCCGAAAATGTACCGCTGACGATAACTGATTTGAACGAACCTATGTTGGCGGTCGCGGCGCAGAAATTTGGGCCGGCCGAAAATATTTCGATCAGCCCGATGGATGCGATGTCGCTGCCGGTTGACGATGATCAGTTTGATCAGATCGTTTGCCAGTTTGGGGTTATGTTTTTTCCAGATATCGTTGCCTCGCACCTCGAAGCGGCAAGGGTTATCAGACCTGGCGGGCAATACCTATTCTCGACATGGGGCAAAAACTCTGACAACCCATTCTCGGAAGTGGCCCATAATGCAATTGCCGAATTTTTTCCCAAAGATCCGCCAGGATTTTACAAAATACCGTTTTTCTACCACGACCCGGATGTTGTATTGGCTGACCTCGCTAATGCCGGGTTGGAAAATTCCTCCCACGAGGAATTAAGCCATGAAAGAACAATTACTGATCTAGAGGGATTTGCGCGGGGGATTGTCTTAGGTAACCCGGTGGTCGATGAAATAAAAACCCGTGGCGGCGTTGATCCGGTCGACGCGGTAAATCTGGTTCACACCCGCCTAAAAGAACGCTTTGGCCCCGCGCCCGCAAAGATGCCGTTGAAGATTGGGGTGTATACCGCTCAAGTGTGACAATGGGCGAACAGCCTGGCGCAGTGGGCGCCTAGGCTTTGTTTTTGGCGTTGTATTTATCCAGAACCAAATTGGCGCGGATTTCGGCACGCCGAATACGTATGGCCGTCAGAAACGTTTCTTCCAAAGTAGCTGACGATGCGCTGATTGCACTGGCTATAAGTTGTATAACTGTGCTGTCATCCAAGTTGTTTGGGTCTGCCAACACCTTTTTTGCAAGATCGTCTGCGATGCCCTCAAGATAAGTCATACTGGTTCCTTCACGCCGCTAGGCCCTTGGCGCCCACATCCAGGTATTTTTGCCGCCGATCCTTGACCAATTGATCCGGCGTCTTTTTCCTTAAAGCCTTTAGGCTGCTTTCAATTTCAACGCCAACAGACGCCATCGTCCTGGCGCG
Source organism: uncultured Paracoccaceae bacterium (assembly GCA_964195275.1). Classification (GTDB taxonomy): domain Bacteria; phylum Pseudomonadota; class Alphaproteobacteria; order Rhodobacterales; family Rhodobacteraceae; genus NVTR01. Next base: position 5,951 of record CAXMPY010000070.1, on the reverse strand, counting down.
GTCGCGCTGTGCGCCGCCAACAGGTTCAGGGATTACCTTGTCGGTGATGCCCAATTTTTTCAGGTCTTGCGCTGTCAGGCGCAGGGCTTCGGCAGCTTCGCGCATTTTTTCAGAATTCTTCCAAAGGATCGTTGCGCACCCTTCGGGGCTGATCACCGAATAAATCGAATGTTCCAGCATCACCAGCTTGTCAGCAGTTGCGAACGCCACCGCACCGCCAGAACCGCCCTCGCCGATAATGACCGAGATCAGCGGAACTTTGACCGTCAGGCATTTTTGGGTGGATCGGGCAATCGCTTCGGATTGGCCGCGTTCTTCTGCGCCTTTGCCGGGATAGGCACCGGTAGTGTCCACCAGCGAAATGATCGGCAAACCAAATCTATCGGCCAGGTCCATCAGGCGAATAGCTTTGCGATACCCCTCCGGGCGGGCCATGCCGAAATTTCGTTCAATGCGTGTCTTGGTATTGTGGCCCTTTTCATGGCCGATCACCATGACCGGTTCGCCACCAATCCGGGCCAAGCCGCCCATAACGGCCAGATCGTCGGCAAAGTTCCGATCCCCGGCCAGTGGGGTGTATTCTGCGAACAATGTTTCGATGTAATCTTTGCAATGGGGCCGATCAGGGTGGCGCGCGACCTGACATTTGCGCCAAGGCGTCAGGTTTTTGTATAGGTCTTTCAGCATCGTCGACGCTTTTCTGTCCAGCGCGGCGGCTTCCTTTTCAACGTCCATTTCGTTGTTCGCACGGGCCAGCGCGCGCAATTCTTCGGCTTTGCCTTCAATTTCCGCCAAGGGTTTTTCGAATTCGAGGTAGTTCATAAAGGGCTCCGCGCGCATATGTCTTTCAGTATATGGCTGCAGCGGCAGGCTAATGCAATGCACCAGATATGTGGTTTCATAACGGCGATTTCCCCCCTATCGTCTGTGCCTGAATTCAAAGTTGCACCGGTAGAATTGCCGCAGGATATGGGGAACAAATGGTTTCGACGGATGATATCAAAGCCGCGCGTGCGCGCATTGCTGGCTATGTACGCAAAACACCGGTGATCGAACTTGAAGCTGGGGCACTGTTTGAGGGTGCGGCGATGTGGTTGAAACTGGAACAGTTGCAACACACGGGGTCGTTCAAAGTGCGCGGGGCGTTTAACGCGTTGTTGTCCCATGACCGGGCTGCTGGTGGTGTGGCAGCGTATTCCGGTGGTAATCACGGGGCCGCTGTAGCCTATGCCGCGACCAGTTTGGGTCTGAAATCTACGATATTCGTGCCGAAATTTGCAGGCCCAGTAAAAATAGGCAGAATGAAGCACTTTGGCGCTGATGTTCGGGTGATGGACGCGCCTGCTGCGGAACTGGTCGACGCTTTTCAGAATTTCGCCAAGGAAAATGACGCGCTAGCGGTGCACCCCTATGATGACGCGGTGGTTCTGGCAGGACAGGGCACTTTGGGGATGGAAATGGACGATCAGCTGCCTGAATTTGACACGCTGGTTTTGTCGGTCGGCGGTGGTGGCTTGTTGGGGGGGATCGGTTCCTGGTTTCAGAAACGGATGAAGATTGTCGCGGTTGAATCTGAAGGGACTGCAACCCTGGCGACAGCTTTGGAAAAAGGTATCGCATCGGTTGTTACCCCAACGGGCGTCGCGGCCAGCGCCCTTGGGGCCGGATCGATGGGTGTGTTGCCGATGGAAGTGGTGGCCAACACCAACACCCTGTCGGTTCTGGTGCCTGATACAGAAATCATAGCGGCGCAAAACCGGTTGTGGGATCGAACCCGGATCATTGGCGAACCAGGGGCCGCAACCGCGCTGGCGGCACTGACATCAGGTGCTTACGTGCCTGAAAAAGAGGAACGGATTTGTGTGCTGGTCTGTGGTGGCAACGCCAGCCCAGGCTGGTTTCTGGACTAACCAGCGATAAGTTCAGACTGACGCACGATCACCTCGGCCTGTTTGATCGACGCGATGTCCACCAGACGACCCTTGTACACAGTTGCGCCTTCGCCATTGGCCTTGGCTGTTTCCATTGCGGCCAATATTTCGCGGGCTTCGGTCACCTGTTCTTGCGATGGTGTGAACACATCATTTGCCAATCCAATTTGCTTAGGGTGGATCGCCCATTTACCAACCATGCCTAGGGTGGCGGAACGACGGGCCTGGGCGACGAAACCGGCGTCGTCACTGAAATCACCAAATGGCCCGTCTACTGGCAAAATTCCGTGGGTCCGGCAGGCCGCCACAATTGCAGCCTGCGCCCAATGCCAAGGGTCAGACCAGTGTTTTTCACCTTCGCGCGCCATGTAATAATTTTCCTGTGTGCCACCAATACCCGTGGTTTGCATGCCCATAGAAGCCGCGAAATCCGCCGCCCCCAACGATATTGCCTGCAAACGCGGGCTGCTGGCGGCAATTTCTTCGACATGGCTGATGCCAGCCGCGCTTTCGATGATCACTTCGAAACTTATGGGCTTTTGGCGCCTGTTAGCGGCCTCGACCGCGGTGACCAGTGCATCCACAGCATAGACATCTGACGCACAGCCAACTTTGGGGATCATGATCTGATCAATCCGATCGCCTGCCTGTTCCAGAATATCGACAACGTCACGGTACCAATAAGGGCTGTCCAGACCATTGATCCGAACGCTTAGATATTTATTGCCCCAATCAACATCGCTGATCGCGGCAATGACGTTTGCGCGTGCGCTGTCTTTGTCGCTGGGGGCCACGCTGTCTTCAAGATCAAGGTTGATTACGTCCGCCGCACTGGTCGCCATTTTCGCAAACAATTCGGTTCGGGATCCAGGTCCAAATAGTTGGCAGCGGTTTGGACGGGATGGGGCCGCAGGTTGCAAACGAAAGCTCATCAGTGTTGGTCCTTATTGAGGAAGCGAAAAATCTTGGCCGAGCCGTAAGATATCGCGACCAAGTGGGCAAGTTTATATCACAGTTGCGACTTCTTGGACCGGCATTGTCGCGATAGTCATCAATCAGATGCAGAGAAGTCGGCAGGCGCGAAATATTCTTCGCAGATTATCACCATTATTGGCAGAAACTTCGAAAATTCATTTCGTTCTGGGTAGAAAACGCGATCACAACTTTTGCCGAATCATGTGATAAGCAAAAATATCTGAACTGGGGGCCGACCAATGATCAATACACCTTATCTTTTGTTTTTAGGCGACGCGCCGGATCAACTGGCGGCCAAAGTGGCCCAGGGCATTAGTGACTGGCGGCCTGACAAATCTGTCGGGCAATATCGCATGCCCGGATGCGGCGCTAATGTTGGCCTGAAAGACATGACGCTGGAACAGGCCAAAGCGGCCGGGACAAATACCCTTGTTATCGGTGTCGCAAACCGAGGTGGCGAGATTTCCGCGGCCTGGCGTAAGGTTTTGGTTGAAGCGCTGGAAATGGGTTTTGACATCGCCAGCGGCTTGCACAGCCTATTGCGCAATGAATCCGAGCTGTATTCGGCCGCGCAGACCCACGGCTGTACCTTGCATGACGTGCGGGTGCCAACAGCGGCATATCCCATCGCAAATGGGCAGAAACGCACAGGCAAGCGCTGTCTAGCAGTCGGCACAGATTGTTCTGTGGGCAAAATGTATACGGCGTTGGCAATGGATAGCGTGATGGCGGAACGTGGGATGAAATCGACGTTTCGACCCACCGGGCAAACCGGCATTCTGGTCACTGGTTCCGGGGTGCCGTTGGATGCGGTGATCGCGGATTTTATGGCCGGCGCGGTTGAATATCTGACACCGGACAATGACGCCGATCATTGGGATATGATCGAAGGGCAAGGCAGCCTGTTTCACGCGTCTTATTCTGGCGTAACGATGGCGTTGATACATGGCGGCCAGCCCGATGCGCTGATCCTGTGCCACGAACCTACGCGCACGCATATGCGTGGATTGCCTGAATATAGCCTGCCAACATTGGCGACCTTGCGGGACACCGCCCTGTTGTTCGCCCGGGTGGTGAACCCGGATTGTCAGGTTGTTGGTGTTTCGGTCAATACGCAGCATTTGTCAGAAACCGAGGCGACTGCGTATCTGACCGCTGTCGAGGCCGAGCTGGGCCTGCCTGCGGTCGACCCATTTCGCCACGGTGCGGGGCGGCTGGTTGATGCATTGGCAGCGATATAGGCCTGCACGATTAATTTGAGCGATCGCGCCTGGGGCGGGGATATTTAGCAAAAAGAAGAAGGGGCGCGGCGTGGAGATTAAGGTTGAGCACGATGTATTTCGACTGGCCGAAGTGTTTACAATTTCGCGCGGGTCGCGCAGCGAAGCCCGGGTTCTGACGGTTAGCATTCAGAGTGGCGCGCATTTGGGTCGGGGCGAGTGTCTGGCCTATGCGCGGTACAATTGGACTGAAGAAAATATCATGCAACTGATCGCAGGATTGCCGGAAACGATTGACCGGGGAAACTTGTCCGAATTGATGCCAGCCGGGACCGCCCGAAATGCCGTTGATGCCGCATTGTGGGATTTGGCAGCAAAGCAATCTGGGAAACGGGCTTGGCAATTAGCCGGGTTGCCAGCGCCACAGCCACAAATCACCGCGTTTACGCTGTCGCTGGGGAACCCTGATGACATGCAGACCGCCGCCGCACGAAATGCCCACAGGCCACTATTAAAGATAAAACTTGGCACGCCGGATGACATGGCCCGCCTTGAGGCGGTTCGCAATGGGGCGCCAGCGTCGGACATAATCGTTGATGCGAATGAAGGCTGGACCGCAGAGGTTTATACCGAACTTGCGCCACATCTGGTGCGGCTGGGCGTAAAGTTGGTTGAGCAACCGTTGCCCGCCGGTCAGGATGAAATGCTGGCGGAAATCGCGCGCCCGTTGCCGGTATGCGCCGACGAAAGCTGTCAGGATCGCACCAGCTTGGACGCGCTGAAGGGCAAGTATGATTGTGTGAATATCAAACTGGACAAAACCGGCGGACTGACCGAGGCATTGGCCCTAAAACAGGCCGCAATTTCCGAAGGTTATGGTGTTATGGTAGGTTGCATGGTTGGGTCATCTTTGGCGATGGCACCGGCGGTACTGGTTGCCCAGGGTGTTGATTTTGTTGATCTTGACGGGCCATTGCTTTTAGCCGAAGACCGGGTGAACGCTTTGAAATTTGATGACGCCGGGGTGCATCCACCAACGGCTGCACTTTGGGGTTAAGGAGAAATCGATGGGTCGAATCGTCTATGTGAATGGGGAATATCTGCCGGAGGAAGAAGCAAAGATCTCGATTTTTGATCGAGGCTTTTTGATGGCAGATGGGGTTTATGAAGTTACGTCGGTGCTGGACGGAAAGCTAATTGCGTTTGACGGCCACGTCGCCCGGCTGGCGCGATCGTTGGAAGAACTGGAAATGGCGGCCCCTGCAAATGCTGATGAATTGCTGATCATTCACCGTGAACTGGTTGCCCGGAACGATTTGGTGGATGGGCTGATATATTTGCAGGTGACTCGCGGCGCGCCCGGCGACCGTGATTTTGCGTTTCCGGATCCAGCCGAGACGCCATCAACATTGGTGCTGTTTACCCAGTCAAAACCCGGTCTTGCGGACAATCCGGCGGCCAAGGTGGGCATGTCGGTGATTTCCATTGAAGACATTCGTTGGGGTCGGCGCGATATCAAAACGGTGCAACTATTGTATCCCAGCATGGGGAAAATGATGGCGCAAAAGGCCGGCGCTGGTGACGCCTGGCTGGTGGAAGACGGCGTCGTTACCGAAGGCACAAGTAACAACGCCTATATCGTTAAGAACGGCAAGATTATCACCCGGCATTTGTCCAACGAAATCTTGCACGGAATAACGCGGGCTGCCATTTTGCGCTATGCGCGCGAGGCCCAGATGGAAGTGGAAGAGCGGTCGTTTTCGATTTCCGAGGCGCAAGAGGCCGACGAAGCTTTTGTGACGTCGGCGTCAGCGTTTGTGATGCC
>CAXMPY010000069.1:0-11066 GCA_964195275.1 uncultured Paracoccaceae bacterium | reverse complement strand
CGTAGTATTTTGGAAAGTAGGGAAATTGATGTCACCTAGGGACATAAAGGAAACTATTGGACTACCCTGTGGGGTTTTGCTGGCTATTCAGTTGATGGCTGGCAAGTATAAATGGCAGATTGTGCGGGCCTTGCTGTACCAGCAGGGGCCGTTGCGATTTGGCGAATTGCGTAAAATTATCCCCCAGACCAGCCAAAAAACATTGACGCGAAACCTGCGCGAGCTGGAAAAAGATGACCTGATAACGCGCCGAGTTTTCGCCGAAGTGCCGCCAAGGGTTGAATATCGGTTGACAAAATGGGCTTAGACATGATGCCAGTTTTTCTTGCCCTAAAAACCTGGGGCGATGCGCAATTGTTGGACGCACCCGCCGATTGATTTCGTGGTCCTTTTGATCAACAACAATCCCTGTCCACGCAACGCCGTCATCACCGCATTACTCTGACAGCAGTCTTTGATCAGATACCCCATCAATTTGCCGACAGTCGCAAAATCGACCCGGAAAAAATACTGCGGACGTAGTGCTCACTGTTTTCACAGCCCAGCTATCATGTCCGTCGCCGAAATCCCCGACCAAGCACGCGCCAGCTAAAGCCGCTTAGCAGCGCGATGCCCAAAGCGGCCACATAAAACGGAATTGTCAGGGCAATTTCCCGCGTTGTCAGGGCTTGTGCAATGCGGACAATCAAGCCGGACAATATCAGGCCAACCGGCATCATTCCCCAGGCTAGCATTCGATACAGGCTGTTGACCCGGCCCAGCAATTCATCCGGTATTTTGCGCTGCCGGTAGGACACTGAAGTCGTGTTCCAGACCAGTCCGGTGAATTCAAATATCGCCAGTGTGATGCCAAGCGCGACAGGTCCGGGCACAAGCGCAATGGCCAGAAATGCCGGTGCCGACGCCATCGTCATCCACTGCGCGCTGCGGCCCGGCCCCAATAGGCGCACCACGTGTTCAGCTAAAAAAACCGCCAGCAACGCCACCAATGGCCCCAGCGGCCAAGATCAACCCGTAGGACCGCACGCCCAGGTGCAGGTTTTCTTGCACATGCAGCACCAGGGCGATCATCACCATTTGAAACAACAGGTTCCAGCCACCGGTAATTAAGGCCAACAGGCGCAGCATGGGCTGGCTTTTTAAGAACCGGTATCCTTGGCCCAGTTCTTTGCGCCAGGTTTTTCTCTTTTGTGGTGTTGTTTGGGGTGAACCGCCCCGGGATCCGATAGACCAGCCAGATCGCAGCGGCAAATGCCAGCGCATTAACTGCAAATGGCAAAGGCAGCCACGCTGCAATCAAAAAGGCCCCAAGGGCTGGGCCCAACAGCGCGTTGCCGACCAGTTCCACACTCCAGAGCCGGCCATTGGCCCGTTCAAGGTCGCTGTGTGGCACAATTGATGGGATCATGGTCTGCGCCACGTTGTCCCGAAAAACCTCAGCGATACCAACACCAAACGCCGCTGCGGTGATCAGCGTGAAAAGGGTTGGGTCAGAAACACCCCGGGTCGGCGCATCTGCCAACAGCAGGGAGATCCAGATGCCAATTGCGGCGGCCCCAAAGGCAAGCGCGCGCAGAATATCCATACGTAAGATTAGCGTGCGCCGATCAACCCGGTCGGTGATGATGCCTGCCGGGATCGCAAACAGGAACCACGGAATGCGCAGCGCCACCGGTACCAAAGCAATCAACAGCGGGTCGCGCGTGATCAGCGTGGCCAGCCAAGCCCAGGCCACGGCTGCAATCCCATCGGCCAGGTTGGTCATACCGCTGGCGATAACGAAGCGGGCGAATGGGCTGGTAAGCATCGGCGACCTTTGGCGATTACACCGGCAGTTCCGCCGATTCTTGCACTATTGCGCCTCTCGTTAGGGTGAGGTCAATCCGCCAACAAGGTCTTCACCACAGAGCTTTGTTCCAACGTCTTATGCACGGGACATTTGTCGGCGATTTCCAGCAGTTTCTGGCGCTGTTCGGCATCCAGTTCGCCGGTCAGATGGATTTCGCGGGTGAAGGTATCAACTTTAGTGGGTGCGGTATCTGCGGCGTCTTGGGCGTGAACTTTGTTATGCGTAACATCCACACTGACATCGGTTAACGGCCATTTTTTACGCCGGGCATACATGCGGATCGTCATAGAAGTGCAAGCCCCAAGACCGGCGGCCAAAAACCCATAGGGCGTCATGCCACGGTTTGTGCCGCCATAGGCCAAAGGTTCATCCGCAACCGCGTGGTGTAACGGCCCAGAATTGATATCCTGCAAAAACCCGGCCGGATCAACCTCGCTAACCCGTACAATTCCTTCGGGCGCGCCTTTGGGTGGGGCCGGTTGTTCGATGTCCAGATAGCGACCCACCCACGCAGAAATCACTTCGGCGGCATATTCTGCGTCATCAGCGCGGCTGATCAGGTGATCGGCATCGTCCAGCGTTACAAAGCTCTTTGGGTGTTTGGCGGCCAGAAATATTTGGCTGGCGTTTTCCACGCCAACAATGGCGTCACCGGGCGCATGCAGGACCAGCAACGCGCGCTTTAGTTTTCCAATGGCAGGGGCAAGGTTTTCTGCCTTCACATCGCGTACTAAGGCGCGGCCGATCTTAAAGGGTCGTCCACCCAAAGATACTTCTGCTTCACCTTCTTTTTCGATCTTTTCCAGGACGTCGGCGAAATTATGGGTGACGTGGGATGGATCAAAAGGCGCGCAAATTGTGGTGACCGCCTTGACCGACGGCAGATTGCCCGCGGCCCGCAGGACCGCCGCACCACCCAAAGAATGGCCAATCAAAAGACCCGGCGCCATGTCGCGGTTTCCCAGATAGGCCGCTGCGGCCAGCAGATCTTCGACGTTTGACGTGAAACTGGTGTTTGAAAACTCGCCACTTGAATGCCCAAGCCCGGTAAAATCAAATCGCAGCACCGCAATCCCCATCGCCGCCAGACGCCCGGCGATACGGCGTGCCGCGGGGATATCTTTGGAACAGGTGAAACAATGGGCAAACAGCGCCGTGCCCAGTACTGGGCCATCGGGCAGATCAAGGCGCGCCGCCAGCTCGTCGCCGCTATGGCCGATAAATGTAATACGTTCTGTTGGCATGTCAGTTTCCTTTTGTTACCGCAAAAATGGGCGGTGACGACGAACTAAGCAAGTCATGTTCCGGCGCGGTCACAGCAAGGTTACGAGCACGGAGCGACATTCGTAACATATGGGCAATTCTTCAATGTTCCGACTTGACCCGACCAATTGAATTCTAAAAAATCCGCGCGGCCACGGGCGGGCAGAACAGACAAACAGGAGCCATCGAGCGCAGGCTGATACTGGCAGCGTTTTTGATCAGCATCGTGTTGCTGGTGGGTAGTTTTGGCGGTGCGGTGCATGGCCTAGGCGACACGTTGGCTGTTTTCCGACATTTCTGGGCGATATCGTTAAGTGTCAGTTCATTGCTGCTGTTACGGGGGCATGTCGGGGTCGCATTACTTGGCGTGTTGGTGGTTGTTTTGGGTATGTTCCCGGTGGGTGCCGGGTATTTTCATCGGGCGGTGGACATAGGGGGCGGTTATTCGCTTTATCAAAAAAACCTGCTGTTCAAAGGGCAGAACCAAAGCGGTATAATTGCCGATATATTGGAAACTGCGCCCGACTTTATCACGCTGCAAGAAGTGTCGCGCGTCAACAGGGGTGTGTTTGAAAGTCTTGTTCAGACATATCCGTCCAGCCTGTTTTGCCCATTTACTGGTGTTGGTGGCGTGGCGGTTCTGTCAAATTGGCCCGCTGTTTTGGGTACAGCAACATGTGCCGGTGATCAGGGCATGGCGGCCATTCAACTGGTAATGCCGGCGGGTCCTTTTTGGTTGGTCGCTGTCCATTTACACTGGCCGTTTCCCTATAACCAACGCAGTCATGTAGCGCGCCTGTTGTCAGAGATTTATACACTGGACGGACCCGTCATTTTGGCCGGTGATTTCAACATGGTTCCTTGGTCCCACACCATGCGGCAGTTGGAAAATGCCACCGGCAGTCAGCGGGCAGGGCGTGTGGTGCAGACCTATAGGCGCGCCGATACGCCGCTGCAATTGGCAATTGATTATATTTTGGTGCCCGGCGGGACAGGCAACCTGTCGACGCGATCCCGTCTGGGGTCCGATCATTTCGGCCTATTGTTGCGCTTTGATCTCTAGGTGTCGATTGACAATAATCAGCGGTTTTCTTTGGGCGCTGGACCGTGGCGCAGGATGGCACTGCCCACGGACATGCCTTCAAACCTGGGTAGATTGTCCAACGTGTCAAACCAGTCGATGCGTTCGGTGTAAAAAGTGTGACCCACAGGTGGCAGCGCATCGGGATTGTCAGAGCTGCTGACATGCAATGCGCAGACCCGGCCTATGTTACCCAGTTCACATTCCCAACTTAGTGAAGCACCGCAATTCGCGCAAAATCCACGACCGACGCCGGCTGAAGATTTGTATATTTTGCGCGCGTCACCGCTGAATGTGACGTGATCAGCGTAGTAGACCGACAGGGTTGCCATCGGCGCGCCAGTATGTCGGCGGCAGCTTTGGCAATGGCAATTCAGAACTTTGAGGGGTGCGCCTTTGTTTTCATAGCGCACTGCGCGGCAAAGACAGCCGCCAGCAGTCGGCATTGGCAACTTATCCAAAGCAAGCCTCGCCAAATTGAGTTTGGTTGTGAATGCGCGACAGGGAACAGCACTCAGTATTGCAGCAACCGGCCCCACTGGTGAAGGCCATATTACAGTCGGCCCATCAATTGGTCATCAAACGGATATTCAGTCAGGTTTTCAAAACCATCTTCTGTAATCAAAACCTGATCTTCCAGTTTGATCGAAAAATCGCCATTTTCCGGGCTGACCAGCGCCTCGACGCAGATGACCATGCCGGGTTCGAATTCATAGTCAAATGCACCCTCAACATATTTGTCTGGATAGGCAATCGCTGGCCACTCATCGCACAGGCCCGCACCGTGCATTTTGCACCCATATTTTTGCTTTTGGAATTGGTCGTCCAAATGGTGTCCGCCAAAAGTCACGTCCTGCATGCTAACCCCGGGGCCCAGCATTTGCATGTTGGTCATGATGTGTTCATGGCCGTGTTGCATGGCGAAAATCATGTCCTCACGGGGGGCCTGATCGCCAATCCACCAGGTGCGGGAAACATCGACGCAAATGCCGTAACTCCCAATCAGATCGGTGTCAAAAGCCAGAATTTCGTTGTTCTGTAAAATGCGCGGTCCGCATTCCTGAAACCACGGATTTGTGCGCGGGCCAGTGGCCAACAGCCGTGTTTCAATCCATTCGCCGCCGCGCTTGATGTTCCCGGCGTGCAAATGGGCCCAGATCTCATCCTCTGACATGCCGGGTATTGCCGCCGCGTGCATTTCATCCATCGCCTTGTTGCAGGCGTCATGGGCGCAGCGCATCGCCAGAATTTCGTCCGGGCCTTTGACAGAACGGGCCTTTTCGGTGACTTCTTCACCCTCCATGACGTCAAACCCGGTGTGTTCTAATGCCCGCAATCCGGTCACCTGAATTTTATCGACGGCCAGTCTTTTGTTGGTACCGGCATGGGCTTGCATCAATTCCGTTACTTGCCCGACAAAGCTTGCGGCCGCCGCTTCGCCTTTGTCGCCGGTCGAAAAATAGAACATTGACGCACCCGCCCGGCTTTCGCGAACCAACGGGTTAAAATCCGCCAGAAATGGCGAATTCTTGTAATCCCAAATCACCATATAGCCATCGGCGCACAGCAATACCGCCCGAAATGGGTTATGGGTGTTCCAAAGCTGCATGTTCGTGGTGTCGGTTGCATAGCGGATGTTCAGTGGGTCAAAAATTAGCAAGCCGCCGTAGTCACGGTCGATGATGTGCTGAGTCAGGCGTTTCCAGCGGTATTCCCGCATATTGGACAGGTTTGGCAGCGTTAGCCCCACGGCTTCCCATTCGCGAAACGCCAGTTGAGTAGGGCCGATTTCGATGCGATCCTGATCATTTGGGCTGCCATCCCCCAGTGTTGCGCCGCGGCTGGGATCGATTTTGCGACTGTCCCTTTGATAGGTGTTCATGGCGGACTCCCTTTGGTGCATGGTGAAACCGCTGGCAGAAATGGTCCTGTCTAAAACCGACCGGGTTTGACGTTTTTAGCGTGAATCCCATTGCCATTCGTGTTTGGCTGTGGCGATGACCCCTGTGCTTCAATCTAGACTTCCAGCGCCCTTGTGGTGTGACCGTTCTGCGCAACGCCTGCCCGGGATACAGCCGCTTGCGCCCTTGGATTGGCTTTGGGTCGATGGTGCGTTTTCGGCGCAGATGGCACTGCGCGACACCTTGATTGCGCAACGCGCTGACGATGTGTTGGCGTGCGAGCCCGCTGCCCATTCAGCTGCACAAGAAGTGTTGGAACATGTCTTGACGGCTTTGGCAGGCGTGGCAGGCTATAACATTTCTGCGGATGCCGTGTCGCGTCCTGATGGGGTGTTGGTGTCTATAAACCGGCAGAACCCTTTGGCAACCGCCGGGCGACTGGTTCAAGAAGACCTGTGCCTGATGCAAAAACCAGACGACGGCGGCGAACATGTGCTCACAGGTGCGGTGCTGTGTTTTCCGGCGGGCTGGACATTGCGCGAAAAAATCAACCGGCCGTTATGGGCGATCCACAAACCTGTTGCCAGCTATGACCAAAACGTCGCACTGCGCGTGCAGCGCCTATTTGATGCCATTCGCATCGACCAACCCTTGGTCCGGGTCAACGGGTTTTATTACGAAAGCCCGACATTGTTCGCGCCTTATTCTGAGGCTAGTCCGCGACCAAGATCTTCGACTACCGCGAAATATTTTCGCGCCGAAAGGCAATGTTTGGTGCGGTTGCCAAAAACCAATGCCGTGGTTTTTTCAATTCATACGTTTATGATTGAACGCGAAAATCTTTCACGCGAACAGGTGCGGATATTTCGCGAAAAATCGGCCTAACGAATTATTCTTCCAGGATAAGCGACTGTATCGAGCTGGTATCCATCAGAAATACGCTGTCCTGACTGTTATTAACAAAGGTGTAGGTGCCAACCGCCACCGCAAGTGCGACACTGGCTGCGGCCACAACACCGGTGCGAAAAACGTTTGAACCAAAGATCGCGTTGGACATTAGCAATACCGCGCCGACAGGGGGCATGATCACCAGCATCAGATAACTGATCGCCATTGATCTGGTGCGCGCCCGCGGATTTGCCGCGTCAACACCGGCCATCGGGTGACCAATAGGCAGGGGCAGATCAGGATCAATCAGGATCGCCTTAGGAGTGCGAGCAGCGCCCCCTAAGGCGGTGTCAGCGTCATTAGAATCGACCGACAATTCGTATTTACCTTTCGGAAATTCTTCATTCGCGGCGATATGTGCCACGCAAAATTTTGGTCCATCTTTGGGGCCAAACGTATGCCCATCTTCGATGGCGGCACCGGTTTGAACAGCATGGCGCAGAAATGATAAAGCGGCGGCGTGGATTTCGTCAATTGGCAGGTTGGTTTCACTGAAAGTGACCGGGCGACCAATGAAATCGATCGCTTCGTTTAGGCGCAATCCATACAGTCGTACCATCTGGTCGGGTTCACCGCCCAATGTGACCTGGGCCCGGGCAAACAGCGCCCACGGGCAAGCGTCCGAGACCAATTGCAGGTACTGCGCGCCGGTTAGCAAAATATTTGATTGCTGCCAGTGTACGGCGGCGGGCATGTGCCATTCTGCCAACAAGCTGGTGGTCGCGTGGGCCAACTTTAGACGGGTCAGCAAATCGGTCGGATCTGGTTCATCAACCACAGGTTCGGAAACCGATACCATTAGATGCCGGCAATGGCGCGCCAGGGTTTCACTCAGAATGCCAATCACGGGTTTTGACAGTGGTGAATCCATCGATCCGGTAAAGGTGTCGGCGGCCAGCGCTTTGGCTTGGACGAATACAGAAATTGTCACCCCAGCTGCCCTGACCGTCACTGTGGCACCGTTTAGGGGTGTGATCTCTTCCGATTTAATGCCCAATGGCGTCAGTCTGGCATCAAGACTTTCGGCAAAATGTTCAAGTGCCAGTGTTGGGTTTCCAACAAATAGCAAAGCTGCTTTTACAGATGTCATGGTTTGCGCCTCGGTGTTGCCTTAGGGCGACATTGAACCAGCAATTGGGCAATATTTGGTCGAAATCACGCGCAAATATGGCGCAGACCTAAAGCACCAAAACGCGGCTTAGCTTGCCATTTCCTTTACCGCCTGCATCGATACATGGGTCGAGGTGCTGGCAACATAGGGCAGCGCCGACACCTTTTCACCCAACACTGTGCGATAACTTTTCATGTCTGTTGTGCGAATTTTAAGCAAATAATCAAACGCACCGGCGATCATGTGGCATTGTTCGATTTCTGGCAAGTTTTGTACTGCATCATTAGAGGACGACAACGCTTTTTCAGACGTGTCCGATAGCTTTACTTCGACAAATGCCACCCGTTCCTGACGCAGCTTCTCCGGGTCAATAACAGCGCGGAAACCTTTGATATACCCACCTTTTTGCAAGTTCTTTACCCTGACCTGGCAGGGGCTTTTAGAAAGCCCGACGCGTTTTGCCAGGTCGGTGATTGGCAATCGTCCCTCTTTCCCAAGAATGGATAATATCTTTTTATAAAATTGATCTAGTAGACTTGGATCATCAATAATCTCAGTCACCTTACCTGCCTTTGAATAAAAATTAGCGTCAAAACCCCAAAATACGTATAAATTCAGGCATAAAGATCGTTGGATATTTGTTAGATCTAAAGACGAGTCATTGCAAGGAAATCACCATGTCCAAACTTGATCAATTGCGCGGGTCGATGCGCCATGCCCATCTGGCAGCGGATGCCACGATTTTAGACCAGTTGCGCCGTGACGCCTATATCTCAAAAACCGACCGCGCCCAAACCCATTTGCGGGCCGTCGGGTTGGTGAATGCAATTCGCGCCACCGGCAACCCGGGGTTAATGGAGGTGTTCCTTGCCGAATATGGGCTGTCCACCGACGAGGGTGTCGCGCTGATGTGTTTGGCCGAAGCCCTGTTGCGGGTGCCGGATGCCCAGACAATGGACGAATTGATCGACGATAAAATCACCCCGTCGGCCTGGAACGAACATTTGGGCAAATCCAGTTCATCGCTTGTTAATGCGTCAACCTGGGCTTTGATGCTGACGGGCAAAGTCTTGCAAGAGGGTCAGGGCATTGCCGCATTGCTGCGCGGCGCGGTCAAACGGCTGGGCGAACCGGTTATTCGCACAGCAGTCGGGCAAGCCATGCGCGAAATGGGCCGCCAATTCATGCTGGGCGAAGCCGCTCTGACCGCCGCCGACGCTGCCCGAAACTTTGATGAATATGCGGCATCGATCCGTGCTTTGGCGCCGCTTTGCACATCAGGCGACATTCGCGAAAACCCTGGCATATCGATCAAATTATCGGCGATCCATCCGCGTTATGAATTTCCCCAGCGGGGCCGTGTCATGGCCGAACTGGTACCGCGCGTTCTGAACTTGGCGCAGTTGACAGCAGGCGTGGGAATGGGCCTAAATATTGACGCCGAAGAAGCGGACAGGCTGGACCTGTCCTTGGACGTAATTCAGGCGGTGCTGTCAGATGCATCTCTGGCTGGTTGGGATGGCTTTGGAGTCGTGGTTCAGGCCTATGGAAAACGCGCCGAACCGGTCATTGACTGGTTGTGCCAACTTGCCCAAAACCTGGATCGCCGCATCATGGTGCGCTTGGTCAAAGGCGCCTATTGGGACACCGAGATCAAACAATCCCAGATCGAGGGATTGGACGGGTTCCCGGTATTTTCCCAAAAGGAAGCAACCGATATTTCGTATATTTGTTGCGCCAAAAAATTGCTTGGCATGTCGGGGCGGATTTATCCGCAATTTGCCACCCACAACGCCCACACCGTTGCCGCGGTTCTGGAAATGGCAGGGGACAAACAGGCCTTTGAATTTCAGCGTTTGCACGGCATGGGCGAGGCATTGCACGATCTGGTCATGGCCGGTGAGGCCACGCGCTGCCGCATCTACGCCCCGGTTGGCACGCACCGTGATCTTTTGGCATATCTTGTTCGCCGTTTGCTTGAAAATGGTGCCAACAGTTCTTTTGTGAATCAGATCGTTTCCAAATCGGTTAGCGCTGAAGAAATTTGCGCAGATCCGTTTGCTGCTCTTGAAGCCAGTGATAACGTGGTGCGTGGTGTTATTCATCCAACCCAGTTGTTCGGAAAAATACGTGATAATTCAAAAGGCTGGGACTTAACCGATCCGGTTCAAACCGGGGAAATTAATGAAATACGGGGCGCATTTCAAAATGAAACCTGGTCTGTTGGCCCATTACTGGCCGGAACGTCGGCCGGCGGTGATGTCGAAGAAATCCGTAATCCCGCAAATCCCGCGGATGTGGTTGGCCAGGTGACATTGGCGTCGCGCGATGACGCCACAACGGCATTAGCAAATGCTGCGCTGTGGAATGAAAGCCTGGCGCAGCGCGCCGCCGTGTTGCGCAAAGCGTCAGACCTGTTTGAAGCAAACACCGGTGAGTTGTTTGCGGTTCTGTGTCGTGAGGCGGGCAAAACCGCTGATGATGCCGTGTCAGAACTGCGCGAAGCCGTTGATTTTTTGCGCTATTATGCGGGCGAGGGCGAACGGTTGTCCGGTGCTGCCCCGCGCGGCGTGATTGCCTGTATTTCGCCGTGGAATTTTCCGCTGGCGATATTTACCGGCCAAATCGCGGCCGCCTTGGCGGCAGGCAATGCTGTGCTGGCGAAACCAGCGGAACCAACACCTATTATCAGCCATATCGCGACCAGGCTTTTGCATCAGGCCGGTGTGCCGCGCACTGCCCTGCAACTGTTGCCGGGGGCTGGCCCCGTCATTGGTGAGGCAATCACGTCAGATGCGCAGATTAATGGTGTTTGTTTCACCGGTTCAACGGCGACGGCCCAATTGATTAACCGCACGATGTCCCAACATTTAGCACCCGACGCGCCGCTGATCGCAGAAACCGGCGGCATCA
>CAXMPY010000068.1:299-11119 GCA_964195275.1 uncultured Paracoccaceae bacterium | reverse complement strand
TAGATATTCGGTGACGCCAAAAGTTGCGTCGCTTGCGCGATCATTTGTTGGCAAATCGCCCAAGGACGCCGCTATTCAGGAAGTTCTGAACGGACTGGCGCCAGAATTGAAATGGCCAACCGAATACCTGGTGCCGGACGGTCATTCTATGTGTATCGTTATGAATAATCGCGACAACGCACCGATAAAACTTCGCCTGTTCGAACGGCGGCGGTTCCCAATGCTACAAAGTGGTGCAGGTATAATTTATGCGGCATCGCGAACGGCTAAAGAAGTGGCAGTGATCGAAGCTGCCTCAAGCCTGAATGCGGATCAGTTGTCCGAAGTTAGGCAACAGGTTAGCCAAGCGGCGCAAAAACAATACGCTATATACCGGTATCGCGATCTTGCGTTAAATCTAAGCGTCATTTCAATATTGGTTCCCGGAGGTATTGGCACGCTTTCGGTTCCACATTTTGATGATGTGCTGCCAGAAGACAAAGCTGAAACAGTGATTTTGCCCAAACTTCGTGCCGCAGCAAAACAAATCGCGAAATTCGGCGGTTAAAAACTGGACCGTAGGTCCATTAATTGACAAATTGGCCAAATGCGTTGCACTTAAGCAGCGTGATTTAGCGCGACTGGGGCAATTTGGCTATGGAAAATATCGATACAACCCAAGTCGTAATCATTGGCGGCGGTCCGGCGGGAATGCTGTTGTCACATGTGTTGGGGCAATCCAATGTCGACACCGTCGTTTTGGAACGACAGTCAAAAGACTATGTTCTTAAACGTATCCGTGCAGGCGTTTTAGAACATGGAACGGTTCAGTTTTTGCGCGATGTCGGGTTGGGGGCGCGCCTGGACAAACTGGGCCATCCCCATGATGCGCTGCACATTGATTGGTACGGGGAAAACAAGTTTTCAATTGACACAAATCTCCACACCGGTATGCAAATGATGGCCTATGGACAAACGCAGATAACCGAAGATTTGTACCAGGCTCGTGAAGCTGTGAATGCGGCTGTCGTGACCGAAGCTGAAAATGTCAAACTTCACGACGTAACGACGGATGCGCCATTTGTAACCTATGAAAAGGACGGTACAAAGTTTCGACTGAAGTGTCAGTTTATCGCCGGTTGTGATGGTTTTCACGGTGTTGCCCGCCAGTCGATACCTGCCGAAAAGCTAAGAGCTTACGAACGGGTTTATCCATTCGGCTGGCTGGGTGTAATGTCAGAATCGCCGCCACTGTCTGCCATCGTTTACGCGCACCACCCTGATCGCGGTTTTGCGCTGGCGTCGCAACGTGGCCCGATGCTCAGCCGGTATTACATCCAGTGCCCGTTGACTGATGACCCGGATAGTTGGACCGACCAGGCATTTTGGGATGAATTGAAATCGAGATTTTCGCCGGTAAATGGTGATGAAATAACCGTGGGGCCAATCATTGAAAAATCGATCGCCCCGTTGCGTAGTTTTGTGGTTGAACCCATGCGGTATGGCAGGCTGTTTCTGGCCGGTGATGCGGCACATATCGTCCCACCGACAGGTGCAAAAGGGCTGAACCTGGCGGTCTCTGATGTGTTTTATCTGTCGCGTGGATTGGTCGAACAAATCACGAAAAGCAATGACCAATACCTGAATGAATATTCTGAAACGGCGCTGCGACGGGTCTGGACCAACGTTCGGTTGTCGTGGTGGCTAACCAAATTGTTGCATATTTTTCCAGACGAAACAGCCTTTGACAAAAAGATACGGGCGAACGATTTTTTGCATTTGCAACGCTCTGCCGCCGCGCAGGCTGCACTTGCAGAACAGGTTGTCGGTGTGCCATTCGATTATTAGGTTTATTCGTTTTCTTGAAATTGTCGCTGGATTTCATCCAGCACTTTCACGGCAGCAAGCCCTTGTTTAAATGAACTGTTGGGCTCGCGGTCTTCGCGGATCGCCGCGATAAATTCTCGGTCAATCAGCTCAATG
This sequence comes from uncultured Paracoccaceae bacterium, assembly GCA_964195275.1. Lineage (GTDB taxonomy): Bacteria > Pseudomonadota > Alphaproteobacteria > Rhodobacterales > Rhodobacteraceae > NVTR01. The sequence continues at coordinate 9,157 of CAXMPY010000068.1, read as the reverse complement.
CCATTACTGCTGACGGCGACTTTTGACAAATCGACGGGCTTGTCGCGTCCATCAAATAGGTCGTCATACCGCGCGATATATGTGCCGCTATCGCCGATATATCGAAATTCTGTCCCAAACGGGCCATCGTTGTTGAAAGACAATGACAATGTACAAATTGCCCCCGAGGTCGATTTTAGCCCAATGGTCATATCCATCGCGATGTTTAGATCCGGATGCTGTGGTCCTTGCAGGCCAAAGACTTGCACCGGTACTTCGTCGGTTTGATACATAAACAGATCGACCGTGTGACAGGCATGATGCCACAACAAATGATCTGTCCAGCTGCGCGCATCACCTACCGCATTAGTATTGGTTCGCCTGAAAAAGTAGGTCTGCACATTCATCTGATGAATGGAAAATCTGCCGGCCTTGATCTCGGTGTTTATCCACTGATGGCTGGGGTTGAACCGCCGGACATGGCCGACCATCCCAACCATGCCGGTTTCGTGCTGAACCTGCACAATTTGGCGCGCGTCGGCCAGGCTATCGGACATCGGGATTTCACAAAGGACATGTTTGCCACCTTGCATAACGCGGATTGATTGGCTGGCGTGCAATTGCGTGGGCGTTGACAGGATAATGGCGTCAACGTCAGCGCGCGCAATCATATCGTCCAGATTGGTGGTGATATTCGCGATGCCAATCTCATTCGCCAACGCCTGCAAGGGCTGTTCGCGGCGCCCCATAATGCAGGTGACGTTGACACCATCAATTTGTGCTAACGCATCCAGATGTTTTTTACCGAACGCCCCGTAAGCCCCAGCGACGCCGATTTTCATTCACCGGCTTCCTCAAAACAAATCAGCCCACCGGCGCTGTTTGAAATAGGGACGTGGTAATGCCGGTAAACCTCGCGCGGGTTTTCCATTGCGCCACGCATGATCAGCCACATTATTAGCTCGATCCCTTCAGATCCTGCTTCACGCATGAATTCGGTATGCGATATATTGGCCAGTTTTTCGGGGTTGTCCTGCAAATTATCCAGAAACATCGTGTCGAATTCCTGATTGATCAATCCTGCGCGTTCGCCTTGCAACTGGTGGCTCATGCCGCCCGTCCCAAAGACAGCGACGCGCAAATCTTCCGGGTAACTCTCCACCGCTTTTCGTATTGCGCGACCAATTTTCAGGCACCGCGCCGCCGTTGGCTGCGGATATTTGATGACATTCACGCAAAACGGAATAACCTGGCAGGGCCAGGCATCGGGTTTGCCAAACATGATCGTCATCGGCACGGTCAGACCGTGGTCAACGTCCATCTGATTGGCGATCGCGATATCAAATTCATCAAATATCAGGCTTTCGTTGATGTGGCTGGAAAAATCGGCATGGCCCTGGACATAGGGCACTTTGCGCGGGCCATAACCTTCGTCTGCCGGGTTGTACCCGTCTGCAACACCAAGGACGAACGTGTTAATAACCTCGACTGAAAATGCGCTGGCGTGGTCATTAAACACCAGAAAGATGACATCCGGGTTTACCTTTTTGATCCATTCGCGGGCAGGCTCATACCCGTCAAACAGCGGCTTATAATATGGGTCTTGATCTTTTCCGTGATCACTGGCCGCGCCAATTGCTGGCACATGTGATGTGCCGACGCCCGCTACAATTCTAGCCATTTTTTGCATTCTCCGCCTTTGAGGTATTGCCCTGAACTGGCCGCCCGCCGGTCACCATCATCGCTCTGAAATCGTCGACCGTCATCTGGGACATCATGCCGCCCACATGTTGCATCGATAACCCGTCAAATATCGCCAATTTGAATGTATAGTAGATGTTGCCGCCAAGGTGCAGCATGCCCAACCAATCGCGGTCCTCGATGGTTTTGCGTTGTTCGGGTGTCATGGCAAATTCGTCCAGATAAACCGTCGGATCTGCGCGAAACCTGTCGCGGTTTTCCGGCTTGTCCAGCGATTTGCAAAACATGTTCAACTGGAACGCCTCGCGACAACGTCGACCGTTAAATACATAGGTACCGGGTATATCTTCATAGTCTGTATGAATAGCCATGTTAGGGGTCCTTGATTTTGTCGATTATCTGATTTGCGAGATCGCGATAGTTTGTTGACGGGGTGGTGAAATCGGTCGCGCCAAGATTTGCATGCCACGCTATTGCAGCACAAGACATATGGTTAGGCATCCCCAGGTCTTGGATTGTTTTGGCTACTTCTTTCATCTCAGCGGCGCGACGTGCGCCGTGGTTAAGCATGCGTTCCAGCATATAAGCGGATCGATCTGCCCAGCCAAATCCGGGGAAAGTTTTGTCAAGAGATGCAAACACCTGGTCATCTACGCCTGCGCGAACGCCGGCTATCGTGCATTCAGCGACTAAGGCTTCCAGCCCCTTTATGGCAATTGATCTTATCATCTTGATTGAAGCTGCAGTGCCAATATCACCGTCAATGACACGCGAATTTAAACCAAGGTTCGATAAAAATTTGTGGGCGTCGGCGGCGTGTTCGCCACATACCAGCATCGCAACTTTTTTTAGGTCTGGGCGGACAGGTGCCATGATAGCCAAGTCAACATAACAACCGCCAGCCCGCGTCACGATGTCTGCATTCATAAGTTTAGTTTTGGTCGAGCAAGAATTACCATCAATAAATAAGCAATTTTTCTTAAGGCCATTTGCGCTGTGCGCGGCGGTTGTGGCCTGATCGGCCGTCACCAAAGAAATCACGATATCAGCATTTTGTACGGCCAAGCGCGCCGATTGAAAACACTGAATGCCGTGTTTTGAGAACCGGTCGGTAATACTGGCGCGGTCGGTATTCAGCTTTTTATCATACCCGCCAGCCTGAAACCGGGCATTGCCGGATAAGCAACCTGCAAATGCCGCTGACGCTTCGCCAAAACCGATGAATGCAATGGAATCCATAGTATCTGATCGCACAGCTATCTGCCGTCACCAAATTCGAACGGCCAAGACGCTATTCAATTTTGTTTCAATTGCCAGCACCTACGCCCAAAAGCACACCTTCAGATTTTAGGATGTCAACGAACCGCTGACGTATCCGTGTTGGGGTCCAATTTAGCCTGGTGGTTAATCCGATTTGGCGGTCAGCGCCGACCATGTCAAATTTCACCTGTGTCAACACGCCTAGCCGCACTTCTGTTTCGATTTGATGCATTGAACTGAGGCCCAGAAAATCACCCCCCAGCAGCAAGCCGCGGATCATACCCAGGGACGATGTTTCGACGATGTGCATGTCGGCGGGGTTGGCAACCGGCGCCACCATCGTGTCAAAATACTGGCGCGTCGGCGTGCCAGCGCGCGGCACGACCCAGCTATAATTGCACAATTCTTTCCAGGACAGATCATGACGCTGCAATACCGGATGCCGTGTTCGCGAAATGATGGCCAAACGATCGTCAAATAGATGACGCTGAACGACATCATCCGCCGGAGGCATTTCACGCAGCGCGCCCACCAGCATGTCCAACTCGCCCATGCGCAGGTTGAACAAAAGATCAGAATACAAACCATCCTGAACAAAAAAATTGACCTTTGGATGTTCTTTCAGGAAATGGTTGATCGTGTCTGGCAACAATTGAGACCGTGCAAATGGCAAGGTACCCACGGCAATTCGCGCCGTTTCCATTCCGGACAAGGCTTTGATCTCTTCTATCCCGTACCGTAGTTCGGTTAGCATCAAAGTAAAGTGCATCGCCAATGGCTTTGCTGCATCTGTCAGATCAATCCCTTGCCTGGCCTTCAGAAAAAGTGGAAAGCCAGCAATCTGTTCAAGTTCCTTGGCAGTCCGGTGGATGCTGGGTTGGGATAACCCGCTGCGGCGCGCAGCAAGCGAATAATTTCGCGACCTCGCAACTGCCAGAAATGACCTGATTTGAGTCATCGTTATCAGGTTTTCGAATGAAGGTACTGCGTACCCGTCGCGCTTTGCACAGGAAATCGCCAACCTTACTCCGGTTCGTAAGTTTAGCAGTGCGGCCTCAACCCGGGCGATCAGAATAGTGCCGGCATTAGTCAGGAAAAATCCATTGGACTTCCTATAAAACAACGGTGCTTCAATATGCATCTCAAGTTTGGCAACGGCTTGCGTCAACGCCGGTTGGCTCATGCTGGCCAAAGCGGCCCCGTGCGTAACACTGCCGGTGGCGGCAATTTTGACTATTCCACGAAGATGCCGAATGTTGAGTTTTTCTGCATTCATGTTGCAGTTATAGAAAAAACCAATAGCAAGTGAAGGGGTTTGAACTTTGTTTTTGTGAATTGTGATGCTTGATGTGTCATGTTGGGAGTAACCTATGTCAAAAACCAAAACGGCCTTGATCTTGTCCGCACATGCCGCAGATTTCGTTTGGCGCTGTGGAGGCGCAATCGCGCTGCATGAGAAACTTGGCTATGACGTCACTGTGGCCTGTATGTCATTCGGGGAACGTGGCGAAAGCGCCAAGCTTTGGAAGCAAAACGGGATGACACTGGAAAAAGTCAAATCAGAACGCCGAAAAGAAGCTGAAAACGCAGCAGTTGCGCTTGGCGTTACAAATTTGGAATTTTTTGATCTTGGCGACTATCCGTTGGAAATTGATCGGGATGCCAAATTCAAACTGGTGGATTTGATCCGCAAAGTTCAGCCAAATTTCATGATGAGTCATTCGCGTTACGACCAATACAACACCGATCATATGTTCATGACCCAGATCGCGATCGAGACCAGAATGATTGCACAGGCCTGGGGCCACAATCCGGGCGAAGATGTGCTTGGGGCACCGCAATTGTATCTGTTTGAGCCCCATCAAACCGAACAGATGGGTTGGAAGCCAAGCGTTTTCTTAGATATCACCGAAGTTTGGGACCAAAAACGCGCCGCGATCGAATGTATGCAAGGCCAAGAACATCTGTGGAATTACTATACCAACGTCGCCGAGAACCGCGGCAACCATTTTCGACGGAATTCTGGTGGTATGGCCGGTGGTCGGGCTTGCAAATACGCCGAGGGCTTTGAAACGGTGTTCCCAACTTGCCGGGACGAATTGTGATGGGCGGTATTGTTGTACAGGATATTCAACGGGCTAATCCGGATGTCGTAACCGCCCTGGGCGATTGTGGTGTCGCAACAGTGCATGAGGCACAAGGGCGCACCGGTTTGCTGGCTGCACCCATCGGGCCAATTTATGCGGGCGCCAAAATTGGCGCATCTGCGGTGACCATTCTGGCCCCCCCCGGCGATAATTGGATGTTGCACGTTGCTATTGAACAACTGCAACAGGGCGACGTGCTGGTTTTGGCAACAACGTCACCATCCGACGCCGGATATTTTGGCGACCTGTTGGCGACATCTGCCCAGGCAAGGGGATGCCAAGGTTTGATCATTGATGCAGGTGTTCGAGATGTTAGTGACCTGCGGGAAATGAACTTTCCGGTATGGTCAAGATACGTTCACGCCCAGGGCACAGTCAAAGAAACGGTAGGATCGGTCAACATACCCGTGGTCTGCGCCGGTTGCATGGTCGCGCCCGGCGATATCATTGTGGCTGATGATGATGGAGTCTGCGTTGTGCCGCGCGCGAACGCCCAAAGCGTTTTGGCGGATGCAAAGGCGCGGCTGGCGAACGAAGACGATAAGCGCGTCAAACTTGCCAACGGTGTCTTGGGTTTGGACATGTACAGCATGCGCGAAGAACTGGAAAAACGAGGTCTGAAATATGTCTAAGGGCGTCACCGCAATGTGGATGCGCGGCGGAACTTCCAAGGGCCTCTATTTGTTGGCCGATGATATTCCGCAAGACAAAGCCAAGCGCGACAACTGGCTGCTTTCCGTCATGGGATCACCTGATCCACGACAGATAGATGGCGTAGGTGGTGCCAATCCGTTGGCGTCAAAAGTCGCGGTCGTCAAGAAATCTGAACGCCCGGGATGTGATGTAGACTATCTGTTTCTACAGGTGTCCGTCGACCAAGCAATCGTCAGCGACGCACAAAACTGCGGAAACATTCTGGCTGGTGTTGCGCCATTTGCCATCGAACGCGGCCTAGTCCCGGCAGAAAAATTAGAGACCCAAGTTGTTATCCATATGGAAAACACCGGCCAATCTGCCGTGGCGACGGTCCAAACCCCAGACGGGCAAGTAACCTATGCGGGCACGGCCAAAATTGATGGGGTGCCCGGACCCGCCGCGCCTGTTCCTCTTGAATTTCAGGATACCGCCGGGTCCCTGTGTGGCGCGCTGTTGCCAACCGGCAATGAAAGGGACGTGGTTGACAGTGTGCCGGTCACAATGATCGACAACGGCATGCCAGTTGTGATCTTGCGCGCAACAGATCTGGGCATTTTGGGATATGAAACCTGTGATCAGCTGGAACAAAACAACACGCTGCGCACCCGATTAGAAACGCTGCGGTTGGCCTGTGGGACGTTAATGAATTTAGGTGACGTTGCCCAAAAAACCGTTCCTAAAATGATGCTGGTCAGCCCGGCGCGCAATGGCGGCGCCACGAATACGCGCACGTTTATTCCCCATCGCTGCCACGCCTCGATCGGGGTGCTGGGCGCGGTTAGCGTCGCCACAGCCTGTATGCTGAAAGGGTCGACGGCTTATCCGGTCGCAACCATTCCACGTGGCCAAACAAAGTCGCTGGCAATCGAAAACCCGTCAGGCCAAACAACTATCGTTGTGAAAATGGTTGGGGAAACCGTCGTTTCCAGCGCGGTTTTACGCACTGCGCGCAAATTATTTGATGGAACCGTCTTTGCCAATAATTAGGAGGCCCCCCAATGCCAATGGACCCTGACTGGCTGATTTGGGATCAAAACCCAACCAAGCCAAAATTTGTACCACCCGCGGGTGCCGTAGACGCCCACTGTCATGTATTTGGGCCGGAAGCCAATTATCCCTTCGCACCAACACGAAAATATACGCCCTGTGACGCGTCAAAAGATCAACTATTTGCGTTGCGGGATTTTCTTGGGTTTGAGCGAAATATAATTGTGCAAGCGACCTGTCACGGGTCCGACAACAGGGCACTGTTGGATGCCTTGCAAACCGCGCGTGGTATGGCGCGCGGTGTCGTCACTGTGGCCAAAGATGCGACAGATACGCAGCTTTCGGATATGGATCGCGCTGGTGTTCGCGGTGTTCGTTTCAATTTCGTCAAACGGTTGGTTGATGTGGTGCCGATGGACGAATGCCTAGCTATCGCGCAGCGGATCGCCGAACTGGGGTGGCATATTGTGGTATATTTCGAAGCCCAGGATCTGGCTGAACTAGAACCATTTCTAAAGTCGTTGCCCACGACGGTTGTTATTGATCATATGGGTCGTCCAGATGTTTCCAAAGGGGTCGAGCATCCGGATTTCTTGCGATTTCTAAATCTGATGAAAGATGAAAAATTTTGGTGCAAGACAACTTGTCCCGAGCGCCTGACAAAAACTGGCCCGCCTTACCAAGATGTTATCCCATGCATGAAATCACTTGTTGACCAATATCCTGATCGGGTGATTTGGGGCACCGATTGGCCCCATCCCAACATGAAATCTCATATGCCAGACGACGGGACGATTGTTGATATTATTCCGCAAATTGCCCAGTCTGAGGACTTGCAGCATCGGCTGCTGGTGGCAAATCCGCAGCGTTTGTATTGGGCATAGGTTAGGCTTGGAACCTAAAAAGACGGGCCGGGCAGATGCCTGAATTTTGGAATTGGCGCTGAAATCTGGATACGACCCTTGCAACGATCTGCGGACAATATTTGACCCGATGGACCGGCAAAGAAAGCCAGTGGCCCCATATACAACGATTGTCGTGTCAACAAATTACCGGGCCATCGCGGCGATGGCCCGGCGATACCTTTATTTAAGGTCGGCGTAGGCCGCTGGAACATTCATTCCGGGGTGGACCCATCCAAATAAGGCATATCCCTGAAAATCTGGTAGCTGCACGGATGCTATAGTTTCCTCCAGGTTCTGACCATCTGAAATCGCGGCACGAACACCGTCTTCGACCGCAGTTAGGTAATCGACGCCGAATTGGATCGCCTGAATGTCAGTTACTGGGCCGTGGCCTGGCACAACCTTTGGTTTGGGCGTCAAAGGCGTCAATGACAGATAGCAGGGTATCACGTGTTTGGATCAGATGCCCGTCCAGCAACCAGGGCAGAGCCGGGGCCTGGGCCACGATTGCGTTCCCTGTCCAAAGCACATTTGCGCCGGATACCGACACAAACAGATCGCCACCGGTTTGGGCAAAGCCAAAATCCTTGATGTCTACCGTCATGCCGCCAAGGTCGATTGTCAGGCTGCCACCTTCGCCCACCAGAATGTCAGCATCTGTCGCAACCACCTCTTCGATGCCGCGTCCTGCGCCAAAATTTTGCAACATAAAGGCTTTGTCGGCCTCCAGATGGTTATCGATATAAGCCGCCGTCGCAGCATGGTGGATAATGGTAACGTCTGCTGGCAAATATTGGTTCCCGTAGGAATGATCACCGTGAAAGCTGGTGTTAACCAGATAGCGAACTGGCTGATCTGTTTGGGCGGCGATGAGATCGAACAACTGGGCATTCAGTTTCTCGTTAAGCATGGATTCAACGACCAAAACGCCGTTTTCGCCAATGACAAATCCACCGGATGTTGCAATTGGAAACCCGTTTACGGCCATATCATCAGCACCGGTTGCAACGACAGCAAACACGCCCTGGGCCAGTTCTTGGCTTTCAAGTATGACAGTATTTGCATCCCAAACCGGGTCTTGTGCGTGCGCAGCACCAGCAATAAGGCCGATGGCGAGGGCGCCAAATGCGATATTTTTCATGTTATGTTCCTGTGTTTGTGCGTCTGGGCATCAGATCGCTAC
>CAXMPY010000068.1:0-289 GCA_964195275.1 uncultured Paracoccaceae bacterium | reverse complement strand
TGGGGGCCATTGTCAGTATCGGTCGCCCATGAATTTGGGCTGAATTTCCTCAGCCCGGCGCTGATCGCATTTAAGAAGCGACACCCGGCCATCCAACTTAATGTGAACTTTGACAATCGTCCGATTGATCTGGAACATGACAATTTCGATTTTGCGATCCGCGTAACGCCAGCGGTTGTTCGTGGTGAGAATGCCAAACTCCTTGGAACTTCGCGGCACCTTATCTTTGCTTCAAAAACCTACCTTGACGCCAACGGCACACCACAGACGGTACAAGATCTCAAACAGC
>CAXMPY010000067.1:10803-11222 GCA_964195275.1 uncultured Paracoccaceae bacterium | reverse complement strand
GTGCGTGATAGTCGGCGACGAAGCTTGGAGCGTGGACCTTGTCCGTGAACGCGGCACACTGGCGAGCGGCGAACTCCTGTTAACATGGGAACCGGGCCAGAACTCGGTGTACGACAAGCAAATCATCGCCGAAGGCCGCGACGTCGGAAATATTGTTGTGCAGCGAAGGACGAAGGCCGGCCTCGAGGACGTGCGCTACGAAGTGTCGTTTGCTTTCACGTTCGCGGCTTTTGTGCCGGACGGCACGTTGCATCGTTAGTGGCGAGCCCTGGCGAAGAGGGCGCGAAAGCCCTCGACGGGTTGATAGCTGGCCACAATGAGGCTCACTACGCACCGCAGGTGCAAGCGGCGCGCCGCAGAATCGATAAGTGCGGGCGAATGGGCAATTTGGGCGTAATTCGTTGAAAAACTCCCAAATG
>CAXMPY010000067.1:0-10793 GCA_964195275.1 uncultured Paracoccaceae bacterium | reverse complement strand
GTTCGGTACCCTTTGTCACTCCGGAATGTGGAGGATTTGCTACATGAGCGCGGGATCGCGATCAGCCATGAGACGGTGCGGTTTTGGTGGAACCGTTTCGGCCCGTTGTTTGCCGCAGAGATCCGAAAGAAACGGATTCAGCAACTTCGTGCTCATTCGAATTGGCAATGGCATTTGGACGAGGTGTTCGTGAAAATCAACGGAGAGACACACTATCTGTGGCGGGCCGTGGATCACGAGGGCGAGGTGCTTGAAAGCTATGTCACCAAGCGTCGAGATCTCAAGGCAGCCCTTAAATTCTTAAAGAAAACGATGAAACGATACGGCCCGCCGGAAATCGTCGTCACGGATAAGTTGCGATCTTACGGTGCTGCAATGAAAGTCATCGGCAACGCTGATAGGCAGGAAACGGGGCGCTGGCTCAACAACAGGGCCGAGAATTCGCACTTACCGTTTCGACGACGAGAACGGGCGATGCAGCGGTTCCGCCGGATGCGAAGTTTGCAGAAATTCGTCACTGTTCACGCCTCGGTCCAAATTCATTTCAACCAGGAACGTCACCTCTACAGTCGAGACAATTTCAAGTTCAACCGCGCCGCCGCTCTCGCCGAGTGGCGTGGTCTTTGCGCGGCGTAAAGGGCAGCTTCATTGTCCCTGCAGAGACTGGTTCGCATTCGTCTGACAGCACCCTTCCGTTCCTTCAAGACGTCTGCTGAAGTCAAACTTCTGACGGCACCGTCGCCTTCATTTGAACTGTGCGCGCTAGCGATATAGCAGCGAATTGCCGCGCTCGAACAAATGTACTTTGGTTGGATCCGCACCTAGACTAATTTCGGCGCCCCTTAGGCCATGAACAATTCCTGGTAGTTTGGCGATAATCTGTGCACCGCCTGCAACAGTCTCAAAATAGATTTGCGTGACTTCCCCCAAAAGCTCGGTGAAATTCACCTTGCCTGAAAATACTGGCGGACCGTCTGCCGCAACCAGATCTTCCGGGCGCACGCCAGCGTTTACCGCCAAGCCGATATCGTCGTTGGTTGTGGGCACGTTTGAAACCGCCACGCCGCCATTATCCAATTTCACAGTTGTCTGTTCGCCAGTTTCTGAAATTTTACCTGGCCAGAGGTTCATTGCAGGTGAACCAATAAATTGCGCGACAAATTCATTTTGCGGTGTTTCGTAAAGCTCAAGAGGCGTGCCTACCTGTGCGATGCCTTTATTGGCGAGTACCACAATTCTGGTGGCCAGTGTCATGGCTTCAACCTGATCGTGGGTAACGTAGATCATCGTGCTGTCGGGCATGCTTTCCTTAAGTTGCGCAATCTCAATCCGGGTGGCTACGCGCAGGGCGGCATCCAGATTGGAAAGCGGTTCATCAAACAAATAGACTTTTGGATCGCGCACGATGGATCGCCCAATTGCCACCCGCTGGCGTTGGCCACCTGAAAGTGCCTTGGGCAGCCTGTCCAGATAATCCTCAAGCTGCAAAATTTTGGCCGCATTATTCACCGCGGCATCAATTTCTTCTTTAGATTTTTTAGCGATTTTCAAGGCAAAAGACATGTTATCGCGCACGCTCATGTGGGGATACAAAGCGTAAGACTGAAACACCATTGCAATGCCCCGTTCCGAGGGCGGCACATCGTTAACAACGACGCCGTCAATCTCAAGCGAGCCGGCAGTAATTTTTTCCAAACCCGCCACCATGCGCAACAGTGTGGATTTACCACAGCCTGAGGGCCCCACAAAGACGATCAGTTCGCCTGTGGTTATGTCGAGATTGATGTCATTCAGAACGTTTATATCGCCATAGGATTTGACGATATCGGTCATTTTTAGGTCTGCCATTGCACGTTCCTTTATCCGATTTTTAAGGCCAGGCATGGCTGCCATGGCCCAAGATTTACCGTGCCGTTCGGTCCAGAATGGGCACAATTCAGTTCATGCCCAATTTGGGCCCAGTTACCTTCAGGTAAACTGACATAAGCTGGTTCTTCGTTTAGGTTAAACGCGCAGAAAATCACTTCTTTGCCTTCGCGACGCGTAAATCTAAGTACATTTCCATCAGCCACGATTTCGGTCATCGAACCGCGCATCAGGGCGATATGAGCGTGTCGAAACCCGATGGCTTTTCGGTAGTGATGCACCAATGCAGTTGGGTCTGCTTCGGATGCTTCAACGGAATGGCGCAAATGTTCAGTAGGCACAGGCAGCCAAGTGCGACCGGCAGTTGAAAACCCGCCATTCCGGTTTGATTTGCTCCACACCATCGGTGTGCGGCAACCATCGCGGCCCTTGAATTCAGGCCAAAACTCGATCCCATAGGGGTCTTGAATGTCATCGAATGGAACGTCTGCTTCTGGCAGGCCCAGTTCTTCGCCTTGATAAATGCAGGCCGAACCGCGCAAACACATTAGAAGTGTGGCGAATACCCGATCTGCCGATGGTGTCAGCGACCAGCGCGATTGGTGACGTTGCACATCATGGTTGGAATAGGCCCAACAAGCCCAGCCGTCAGATGCGACTTGATCAACTTTGACGAAAACAGCTGCAATATCATTGGCTGTCGGCATGTCACCCGACAGCAGCTCGAAGGCATAGCACATTTGCATCAGTTCATCACCGGCCGTGTACTGGCCCATGATCTCAAGTCCGCGCTGGGCGTCGCCCACTTCGCCGACAGCTGCGGCGTTGTAGGGGTCCATCACTTCCCGCAATTTGTGCAGAAACGCAAGGTTTTCTGGCTGGTTTTTTGAATAGATATGATCCTGATGGTTGTAGGGATTAACCAAAGGCGCGATCCGGGCGTTGCGCTTTTCTTCTGCAAGTGCTGGGTTGTCGCGCAGATCCTTGTCGGCAAAATAAAAGTTGATCGTGTCTAGACGAAAGCCGTTCACGCCGCGTTCCAACCAAAACCGAGCTACATCCAGAAGGCTTTCTTGAACCGCAGGTTCGTGGAAGTTCAAGTCCGGCTGCGAAACCAAAAAATTGTGCAAATAATATTGGCAACGGCGCGCGTCCCAATGCCATGCCGAACCGCCGAAAATTGACGGCCAGTTATTTGGCGGTGTGCCATCGTCTTTGGCGTCAGCCCAGACGTACCAGTTGGCACGATCATTGTCTTTGTTCTGACGGCTTTCTTGGAACCAAGGGTGCTGGTCCGACGTGTGGCTAAGCACTAGATCAATGATCACCTTCAGGCCCAGTTGATTGGCGGTTTCCACAACTGCGTCAAAATCTGCCAATGTCCCAAACATTTGGTCAACGTCCCGATAGTCTGACACGTCGTAGCCAAAATCTTTCATTGGCGAAGCGAAAAATGGCGATATCCAGATCGCATCTACACCAAGTGAGGCAACATAGGGCAATCGTTGCACTATGCCCAACAAATCGCCAATTCCATCGCCGTTGCTGTCCTGAAAACTGCGTGGGTAAATCTGGTAGATCACTGCCCCACGCCACCATTCGGGGCTAAGCGCCGTCTCAATCTTAGGGTTCATTGCCTGCACGGTATTCATGCCAACCGTCCTACTTGACCGAGCCAGCTAGCAGGCCGCGTACCAGGTATTTCTGCATGGCAAAGAACACCATCAATGGGACCGCGATGGACACGAATGCAGATGTTGCCAGAATTTCCCAGTTGCCGCCACGGGTGCCTAACAGCTCAACAATCTGTTTCGTCATCACCGTGGTTTCACCTGTGCTGTCAATCAGGAATACCAACGCCACCAGCAAATCGTTCCATGTCCATAGGAACTGGAAAATTGCAAAGGACGCCAAAGCGGGGAAGCTCAGCGGGAGAATGATCTTCACGAAAATCTGAAAGTCAGACGCCCCGTCCACCTTGGCGTTTTCGATAATGTCTCGCGGTAAGCCGACCATGTAATTCCGTAAAAGATAGATCGCCAGTGGCAGACCAAAGCCGGTATGGGCCATCCACGCCCCCAGATAGCCTTTACCAATGCCAATCTCGTTGTGGAATTTCAACAGCGGGATTAGTGCAAGTTGCAAAGGTACAACCAACAACCCAACGATGGCTGCGATAAGCAACGCTCGCCCCGGGAACTCCATCCAGGCCAGCGCGTAAGCGGCAAATGCCGCAACGACGATTGGGATGATTGTTGCCGGTATTGTCACTGTAAGAGTATTGAAAAATGCTTTGGCCATCCCTTCACTGTTTTTTGGGTCAAACAAAACGCTCTGGTAGTTGCCAAGGGTAAATTCCGGCGGCGTTTTTGCGGTGACGAATATGCGTTGGCCGCGACTTCCGGTAAATTCTTCTGTATTGGTCATTCGATAGTGACCCTGCACAGACACAGTAATATTGCCGCCTTTTGCCAGTTCTCCAATGCTGCCAACTTCAAACGCCTGAATGGCCTTTGATGAGATACCAAAGACGGATATTTCAACTTCTTTACCGTCCTCAAACAGTTCACCCTCGATAACAAACAGGTCGCCTTCGCGGACCTGTAATTCCGGTGCATCGGAACGCAGTGTCAAGTTCTGGACAGAGGGAAACAGAGCCTTCCACCAGCCACTTGTGGCTATCTGGTCAGAGGTGCGGAAAGATGACACCAGCAACCCGATTGTCGGGAACAGCCACAACGCGACCAACAGAGCGACTGATATATGCACCGCCCAAGTAAGGCTTGATTTTGATCCTGCGATATTGTCCATCTGATTGCTCCTTACTGCATTTCTTTGCGCGCATTGCGCACGTTCCAGACCAGTATCGGCGTCACAAGCAGCATGATCACCATCGCACTGGCTGACCCCACGCCCCAATCATTGGCGCGGAACAGCTTGTCGAACATGTAATTGGCCAGAACCTGCGATTCCCACTGACCGTTGGTCATTGCAAACACGATGTCAAATACCTTGAGAACAACGATGGTGATCGTCGTCCAGACCACCAGTATCGTGCCCATGATTTGGGGCACTTTGATCTTGAAAAACACCTGAAACGGGTTGGCGCCATCGACGATCGCCGCCTCGATGGTTTCTTCGGGAATACCGCGCAAGGCCGCTGACAGGATCACCATCGCAAAACCGGTTTGGATCCAAACCAGAACCGCCATCAGGAAGAACGAGTTCCAGATTGGGATGGTCAGCCAGGTTTTGGGTTCGGTACCGCCAAATGTCAGGTAAAGCGCGTTCAAAATACCAATCTGATCTTGGGTTATGGGCCGCGTGTCGTAGACTAGTTTGAAAATCACTGCCGCGCCGACAAAGGATATGGCCATCGGCATGAAAATCAGAGACTTTGCAATATTGCCCCATTTTATCCGGTCGGTCAGTTGAGCGGCAAGCAAGCCGAATGCTGTGGAGAACGCAGGCACTATGATCAGCCACATGATGTTGTTACGCATGGCTTCCCAGAACTTCGGCTCACTGAACATTTGGGTGTAATTGTCGGTGCCAGCCCAGTTGTAGGCCGTGGTGCCATCAGGCAACGTCACGCGTTCAGTCAGGGACAAACGCAGGGTTTCCACCACAGGGTAGGCTAGGTAAAGCCCCAGCGCGATTATCGCTGGCAGTAAAAACAGCCAAGGACGGATCATGCCAGCGCGCGTGATGTTGCGTCCTGCGTTTGGTCCGCGCGCCGGAAACAAAACTTTGTCCAGAAACTGGTTGGAAAAGTAGAAATACCCGACGCAACCGCCAACGCCTAATATGATTGTTATGATACCTTGGAATGCCGGATGCATTTGTCACTTCCCCTGTTCAGTAGTCGCTCTTTTGGTGGGCTGTGTCGGAAACCCGGCTATTTGCCGGATCTCCTGTTTTCGCAACGTCAGATTTTACTTCAACGCATCCCAGGATGCCTGAATCTCATCAGCAACATCCTTGGAAGATTTTCCACCAGCATAGTCAACCATACCGGTCCAGAACGAACCCGCGCCGACACCGCCAGGCATCAAGTCAGACCCGTCAAACCGAAACGTTGTCGCACCCAGAAGGATGTCGTTCATTTTGCGCAGAGTTGGGTCAGAGAACACGCTGGAATCCACACCTTTGTGGGGTGTCAGGAAACCTTTGCGGGCCATCCATGTTTCGTGGGCTAACGGTGTTTGCAGGAATGCAATCAAGTCATGCGCACCAGCACTGTCGTTGGTAATACCCCAAACAGTACCTGCGCCCAGAACGGGTGCACCAAGATCTTTACCCGCATAGGCCGGGAAGTAGAAAAAATCAGCATCTTCGCCTACCACTGTGCCTTCTGGGAAGAAGGCAGGTATAAAGGAGGCCTGACGGTGCATGTAGCACTGAGCCGGAGAGCTGAACATGCCTTTGGGGCTATCCCGGAAGTCTGTGGAAGCTACCGCACCAGCGCCTCCTGCGACGTAAGCGTCATTTCTTGCAAACGCGCCAAATTCGTCAATCGCTCCCACGATACGTGGGTCGTTGAAGGGAATTTCGTTAGTAACCCAACCGTCGTAAACGTCCGTTGTTTGTGTGCGAAGCAGCAGATCTTCCACCCAGTCGGTTGCTGGCCAGCCTGTTGCGCCACCTGAACCTAGACCGATACACCACGGGGTGCCGCCGTCAGCGACAATCTGGTCTGCCAGTGCTTTCAGCTCTTCCATAGTACCGGGGATTACGTAACCAGCATCTTCAAAGTTTTCTGGCACGTACCAGACCAACGATTTCACATCGACTTTGTAGAAAAATCCAAACAGTTCGTTAGCGCCAGCCGGGTCGGTATAGGTTCCCAGATCGACCCACGACTGTCCTGCGGCATAGTTTGCGCGCACCCAATCTGCAGTTCCGTCAGCCAGCGGCGTCAAAAACCCACGCGCCGCCATGTTAGATGCAAGACCAGGCTGCGGGAAAGCAGAGACGTTAGCTGCAGACCCGGCTTCAGCATCAACCAGAATTTGCTGCTCAAAGCTGTCTGATCCGACATAACGAACATCGTGCCCGGATTGTTCGGCGAATACTGCCAAGACGGCCTCAGCGTTTTCCTGATCCGGGCCAAGCCACGGCCCAAACACGGTAACTTGCTCGGCATTTACCAAGCTAGATGTCAGCGCCAAAGCGGCCACACCTGCGAATAAAGTATATTTCATGAGGATCCTCCCAGTTGGGCGCCCTGTCGAGCCCCGTAGATCTACGTCAAACACGAATGGAATCATTTCCAAAGCGCTTTGAATAAAATCAAACTCATCCATTCAACAGCGTCTGTCAACGCAAACTTCAGGACCGCTGCATATTTTATTACTTGATTGCGTATGTTGAAATAGTACTGTCCTTTTACGAATTCGCTTTGTATCTCCAATATTGATGTGTAATTTGAAAGCGCTTTGATAACATGAACCTCAAAGAACTGTCTTCTATTCTGGGCCTGTCACAGACGACTGTCAGCCGGGCGTTGAATAATTATCCAGAAGTGAATGAGACGACGCGAATTCGTGTCAAGGACGCCGCAACTGCCCATAATTACAGCGCGAATACCCGTGCAAAGGGCTTAGCCACGGGACGGTCAATGGCGATTGGCCACGTCATTCCGATTTCAACCCAACACGAGATTGTAAACCCGGTTTTCGCAGATTTCATCGCTGGTGCGGGCGAAGTATATTCGCGTAACGACCATGACATGTTGTTATCGGTTGTAGCAGATTCTGATGAAGAACGGGCATACCGTTCTCTCGCTGCAAAAGCCTCGGTTGATGGTGTTATCATACATGGGCCGCGCGAAAATGATACGCGCATCAAATTGTTGCAAGAACTTGGTCTGCCATTTGTTGTGCACGGTCGTGCAAGTGATGAAGCGGCTGATTACAGTTGGGTTGACGTGAACAACCGCCGTTCGTTCCACCGCGCGACAGAGTTTTTACACGATTTGGGACATCGCAGAATTGCCCTAATAAATGGATTGGAATCTATGGATTTCGCGCGCCGCCGGCGGGACGGATACCTGGCTGTGCTTTTAGAACGGGGTATTCGTGTCGATCCAACACTAATGGTATCTGAAGAAATGACAGAGGGATTTGGGTTTCGAAGGACGCAGGAAATGTTGCAGTTCGCAAATCCGCCATCAGCGATTCTCGTTTCGTCAATGATCACCGCGATTGGGGTTCGCCGCGCAATTGATGCTGAAAACCTGAATATCGGAAGCGATGTATCGGTTATTATTCACGACGATGAGCTTTCGTACCTGCGAAATGGCGAAGATATTCCGATTTTTACAGCCACCCGATCCTCCGTCCACGCGGCGGGTAGGATATGTGCAGAGATGTTATTGGCAATCATTAGCGATAATGATCAATCTCCACGACACAATTTATTGGAGACAGACTTGACTGTTGGCCAAAGCACTGGACCGGTCAGGAGATAAACCAATGTTAATGAGAGCAGACTTCCTAGAAAATTTTGTATTTGGTGCCTCCGGCGACGTTTTAAAAAATAGCGAAATGGACTGCATTTTGTCATCCGGAGACGCTAGGTGAGAGACCCGCCCTCTTCAACCAAGTTTTGTCTGACAGTGCCGGCCGAAGTGTTGGATCTCAGAACCAAACTTCGTGAACGTCCAGATGGGAGGATCACGGGCGCGGGGGTGTTTGATCGCGGGCACATCCATCGCATCCTGACCAATCCGATTTATGCGGGCCGCATTCGCCACAAAGAGCAGGTCTTTGATGGACAGCACACGGCGATTATCGATCCGGAGATTTGGAATCAGGTTCAGCAAATGCTGATAGAAGGGTCTACTAAAGCCAAGGGTACAAAACAGAAAGCAAAGCGATCACCCCTCGCAGGCAAGCTCTTTGATGAAACCGGCGATCGGCTAACGCCAAGCCACAGCAAGAAAAAACGGCAAACGCCTTGCGCTGGCGAAGCCCAATCGGCTAAGCTGGCGCCCAGCAATAACACGAATTACCTGCCTTTACCGCCCGAAGACTAGCATGAGGGCCCTATGTTGGGGCAATTTCAAGAATGTTGCTTCCTTTTGGAGGCAACACTGTTGTTGACAGAATGACGATGTAAAGCAAAGGCGGAATGAAATACCCAGAACTGGAAAACCCGTGGCATTGTCGTACGCGATCAAAGCGCGATAACGCGATAGGGACGAATCCCAGCGGAAAACATCATGGCCAGTGGCCATAAAGCGTCGCGTTCAAAGGCCCGAGACATGACCGCACCCGACCGGTCAAGCCAAGATCTTTCCATAAACGCACCTTGCCAAAAAGGCGCTGTCCAGACATGATAATGCCCTTAAAAGCTCCAGCGCTGGAAGGCCAAGAAAGATATTTCCAGTTAATTTTTTTGGAAAACCCTTGACCCTCCACTAACTGGAGCCCTTAGCTGTGTACGGGAATCAAACGGTTATAGGTTGAAATAAATGGACATTCCAAACACCACATCAATTCAGATCGAAGGTATGACTTGCGCATCCTGTGTTGGCAGAGTGGAAAAAGCACTTTTGGCCATTCCAGGAGTTGCCAGCGCCTCAGTCAACCTTGCGACGGAGACTGCGCAGGTCAGTTATGATGTCACGGTCGACACTTCAGTTCTGACTCAAACTCTGACCGATGTCGGCTATCCGGCAGTGGTGGAAGAAGTGACGCTGGAGGTTGAATCGATGACCTGTGCCTCCTGTGTCAGCCGGGTTGAGAAGGCGCTGAAGGCGGGCAGCGGGATTCTGGACGCTTCGGTCAATCTGGCGACGGAAACCGCTCTGGTGCGTTATGTAGCCGGTGCGATGAGCACGTCCGATATCGCAGGACTGGCGAGCAATGCCGGGTACAAGGCGAAAGCAAAATCAGCTGACCGGACGGATAAGGCCGACCGCAAAGCTGTCGAGATCAAGTGGCTTGGGCGCATGACGCTGATTGCGGTGATTTTGGCGCTTCCGGTTCTGGCGCTGGAAATGGGCAGTCATTTCATCCCGGCCGTGAAAGCCTTTGTGGCCGATGTCATTGGCACTCAAAACAGCCGGCTGATCCAATTCGCTTTGACCACGGCGGTGTTGTTTGGGCCAGGATTGCGCTTTTACACCAAGGGCTTTCCGGCGCTGATCAAAGGCGCGCCGGACATGAATTCTCTTGTGGCGCTGGGAACAACCGCAGCCTACGGGTTTTCGCTAGTGGCGACATTTGTGCCAGGTTTGCTGCCGACGGGGACCGTGAACGTCTATTTCGAGGCCGCTGCCGTCATCGTTGTGCTGATCCTGCTAGGGCGTTTCCTGGAGGCTCGCGCTAAAGGGCGGACCGGCGAGGCGATACGTAAACTTGTCGGCTTGCAAGCCAAGACCGCACGGGTCGGGCGGGGAGACGAGGTCATTGAGTTGGCGATCGAAGAGATTGTGCCAGGGGATGTGATCCATGTGCGCCCTGGCGAAAAGATGGCGGTGGATGGCGAGGTACTGACCGGGGCGTCCTACGTCGATGAAAGCATGATCACCGGCGAGCCTATTCCAGTGGAAAAGACCACCGGTACAAGCGTTGTCGGCAGCACGGTGAACGGTACTGGCGCGCTGACCTATCGCGCCACAAAGGTGGGCGACGACACTATGCTGGCACAGATCATCAAGATGGTAGAACAGGCGCAAGGGGCTAAACTGCCAATCCAGGGACTGGTGGACAAAATCACTGCCGTGTTTGTGCCCATTGTCATAGGGGTGGCAACACTGACGGTTCTGGTCTGGCTGGCGATTGGGCCAGATCCGGCGCTGGGTCTGGCGCTGGTGGCCGGTGTATCTGTGCTGATCATCGCCTGCCCCTGCGCGATGGGGTTGGCAACACCGACTTCGATCATGGTGGGCACCGGGCGCGCCGCCGAAATGGGCGTGT
>CAXMPY010000066.1:0-11288 GCA_964195275.1 uncultured Paracoccaceae bacterium | reverse complement strand
ACGGCAATATGCTTTTTATCTACTGCCTTCTTCATCTGCGAAATTATTTCCTTTGGCACAAAGATATTTGTTGGCATGTTTAGAAAATGTTTAGAAACAGTAACCGGTCTATTGCGGCCGCTCGATTATTTCCTTAGTGAACAACGCGGTGGCGAGTTGGCGGAGTGGTTACGCAGCGGATTGCAAATCCGTGTACATGAGTTCGATTCTGGTACTCGCCTCCAAGCATTATCATTCACCTCTTTGTTTTCGTGCAATTTTCTTATGGAATATAAATTCAATCCGCCCTTAAACCCGCCCTTAATAATATCTTCCTGAGTCGGGGGCGTTGATTTAGTGTTGTTCGGAATGTACGAACGCCCCTGACAAGTCATTGGGGATCAAGGCGCTTTGTTCCGTTGATTTCTGTAGCCACCCCATTAGCGGCAATAGATCTGCATTGCAGGCCATGAACGCGACAATACCAGTACAGTTAAAACCGTGCGGGCCGAAGGCTTTAGTTAAAAAAACATCAAGTCGTTCTTGCCAACATCGATAATCGTCTCCATGCAAAGGCCATACCACGATCTTTTGGGAATAGCAGATTTCTTAAGTTTTCTCTCTGAGAACAGTTCGGCCAGTGGTTTTATTCGCGAAAGATCGACTAGGCTGCCGATATGTTGGTCAATATCGGAAACACCGAACCGCCGAACATGGTCAATCTGCCCGAACCTAGCAACGCGTTCATTTTCCGGCAATTCACTAAAGCATTCATCCCACGCGCCAGCTACTATCGGAATCACAAATATGTGGCGACCGGTCGCTGTCATCATCCGGTGCAGATGAAAGAGGCTGTACGCAATATTGCAGGGCGTGTGCTCCAGAACGTGACTGTGAACGATAAGATCAAAGGATTTAGAACTAAATTCGTCCAGTTTGCAGAGGTCCAATTGCTTGATTTTACCGATCCCTCGGTATCGGTCCGGGTGCATGTCGGCCGCAAAGTAGTTGTCTGAGCCGAATCTTTTGCAGATAAGTTTCGCAAGTCCCGCCTCCGGTGCAAGATGTAGGATCTTCGGATGTTCTACCAGTTCGAGCTGTTCCAAATACAGGCCCAGAGCTCGTGTTCGCTCAAGAGAATGGCAGGTCGTGCACCGTGCATTTTTTCGCCCGTTGAAATCCGAAAAATTGGTTGACTGGCAAAGGTTACATTGCATGGCCGGTGTCCTTGATCGAAATTATGGCCCACATAGACCACAAAACGCGCCCAAGCGTAAACTACATGCAACGGCCCCCGCTTCCTTGCCGATATTCAACCCGCTTACTATGCAGCGCAGCTTGCGCTTTGTGAATGACCCGTCGCGGTTTCGTTCCGCTGTTTTTTTGCGGTTTATGTCTGATCACCATTTGCAATCGCCGCTCAGAAGACAATGAAGTTGTTATACACTTCTGTAGATGTGTACGGACTCTCGGGACACTTCCTGTAAATTCCCTGATTTAGGGATGGAGGATGTTTTGATGACGAATGAAGAACGCGACACCGCCTAATAAACAAGAAAAAACGGGGCCGCCACTGCTTGGTGTAGATTACCGCAAACTGCACAGGTTGCGGCCTTAAAACCAGCGCGAAAATTGGCCCTTAGCGCGTTTGGACCTATACACAACCATTCGGGCAACCCCCGCGTTTTATGCCGTACACTCCCTTCTCGGGTGGCAATGGCGCCGGCCAGTAAACATTTTGAACGTGTCGGCCCGTTCATGTGAAAATCAAGTTCATCATTTCCAAACCTGGATGTGCGCCGCTCAGGCCGCTGCATTTCGGCAAAGACAACTGGCCCGAATAGCAATGTCAGCACGGGCCTGTGCCTGATCAAGCAGGCCTTTGATGTGACGAATTTCGATTTTCTCATCGCGCCGCGCAAGGCATTCATGCAGACCGTGCAGTGCCCAAACGTTGCGAGGATGCTGGCTTGGTCGTGGTAATTTGCCGTCAAGACCCAGGTCCGCGCGATATACCGCCTCGGCCTCATCGTAAATCCCGGCGTCCATCAAAAGCGCCCCCAATGCGTGACGGGAAGGTTGTGGCCAGGACCAGGGTTCCTCGTACATTAGGGCGTCTTCAAGCTTTACTGCTGTGCGCAGATGTTCCAACCCTTTGTCCTGATGGCCTGCCTTGTAGGCGATTTCGCCGAGCATCATCTGCTCTGCAACCGCCAGTACATCGCGGGCAGAGTTGTTGAAAAGCATGCGTTCTTCAGGGACCACGGCGTAGGCGTCGTCGAATTCTGCCATTGCCGTCTGTGCCTCGTCATGGCGCCCCAAGTTGGCCAATGCAACGGCACGGGCATAAAGGATCAACGCGTTGGTGGTCGTGTAAAGTTCCTTATCCGAAGGCAATTCTTCTTGCAGAATATCTTGCCACATGCCGAACCTGATCCAAACATGGGGCAGCGCAGCAACGAATGTCTCAAAAAGGTCGGGGTATACCCGCACTACTTCGTCGGGCACTTCAACCCGGAGCCTTTCGGCGGCGTCCAGAGCAGCAGCCCGTTGGCCCAGGAACATAGCGCCATACATTGCGAAATGCAGGTTGTGGATGCGATAGAGCGCGTAGAAATTGGCCGCACCTGCATATGCTTTGAAACGTTCGTCGACCTTTGAGGCGGCCAGGTTGCGCGCAAGCACATTCTGATAGTCACCGCACAGCACGTCAATATGAGTGGCCATATGCACAAGATGGCCCGCATCTGGCACCAGCCCATTCAGCCTGTCGCCCTGGCGCAGCGCGCGTTCGGGGAACGGCGACATTTCCATCAGGTGGACGTACATATGAAGCAGGCCCGGATGGTCCCATGCCGCCGATCTCGTGTCAAAGGCATGCTCCAGAATGGACATGGCTTCCTCAGTTGAAGCTTCAGGATTGGGTACACCTTTCCAGAAATCCCACAGTTGCCAGGGCGTGCGGTTCATCAATGCTTCGACATAGACAAAAGTGATGTCTAGGTCGTCTGGGTTTGCCTCAAATACAGGTTTCATGGCGCTCGCAAAACTGTCGCTAAAAGGCTGAAAATCCTCGATCTCGGGATCGGTCGGATAGCGGGTCTCAAGCGCGTTTAGCAGCGCCTGTTCGGCCGCTGTCGACGTATTTATCGCTTGGGCTGCCTGCAGGGCCTGATGCGCGCATGCAAGCGCCGGTGCCTTTTCCTCGGGTGTAAAAACATCCCAAGGCTTGTTATAATTTGGACCAATTGCATAGGCGATACCCCATTGGGCCAGTGTGCAGGTTGCGTCGGTGGCCAGCGCTTTTTCAAAGCATACAATGGCTTCTTCGTGATTATACGCGAATAGCCAGACAAGTCCGCGATCAAACCAGCGCTGCGCATCGGCATCTTTGCTAGCGGTTCGGGAATATGTTCCCAGATCAAATTGGTACGACAATTTCGTCTCTCCCTTGGTCCAATGAAGGGAACCAATTGACTACCAGCCAAACGAATTTGCGATCATTCCCCATGCGAAAATCCATACATTATTCTGCGATGGCGCGACTTTCCGGTCAAGTTCTCTCTGGTCGGGCTTCCAGGCGAATTCCATTTCCCCAACCGACGCCCGGAAAGTCGTAACTGGTTCAAAAAATCAGGTACCGCACGACGGTGGGACGCGGACCAATTTATTTGGCCTGGGTCCAAGGTCTAGGTTACATTGAACCCAAATACGGATATTTGGGAACCGTCATGAAACAGCCAGACCGAATTAGAATTGCGACGTGGGAAGACGAGCCCAAAATAGGCGCGCTGATGGCGTTGGCATTTGCAAATGATCCATTCGTAAGATGGATATTACCCGACCCGTATGACTACCTGCGCGACAGCGAGGACCATGTCGGCAAATCGTCCGGACCGGCATTTGACCACGGATCAGCCTACATAATCGGCGATTTTTCAGGTGCTGCGATTTGGTTACCACCTAACATGAAACTTAGCAGAGAACACGACGTAGGGGGGCTGTTGAAAAAATCCGGGCCGCCGAAACCAGAAGAGTTTGCAGCGTTAATTGAAAAATCCGCTGCATATTGCCCGCCTGGTCCGCACTGGTATCTGGCGTTTATCGTTGTTGATCCCGCGAAAAGTGGAAGCGGCCTTGGCTCGACGCTGCTGCAGCACACGTTAGCAATTTGTGATCGTGACGGTCTGCCCACGTATCTTGAATCGACTAACGCGTCGAACCTAACTTTGTACAAACGTCATGGGTTTGAGATTCTTGCAGAAGTGAGGGTTGGCAAGTCCCCGGCACGGTATCCGATGCTGCGACAATCGGTACCAAGTCAAAAATGATGCCGATGCACGGCAAAAAATATTGAACTGTTATCGCTGATGTCAGAACGGCTGGATTGCCGCTCGACGGCGCAAATCAACATGGCACCACTGACGGCTTGGCATTTTGTGGCCGGCTGGCTTATAACGCTCACGAATTTGAACGGAGTTGCAGATGCGCACGGCACACATCACACGCGAAACCGCGGAAACAACCATATCGGTCAAGATTAATCTTGACGGAACAGGCGCCTATGACAATCAGACTGGCGTCGGGTTTTTTGATCATATGCTGGACCAATTGGCGCGCCATTCCCTGATTGATATGACCATCAGTGCCAAGGGTGATCTGCACATTGATGACCACCACACCGTCGAGGATGTCGGGATTGCCCTGGGTCAAGCGCTGGCGACCGCACTGGGCGAAAAAATGGGCATTCGTCGTTACGGAGAATGCAGCCTGCCGATGGATGACGCGCAAGTCAGATGCGCGCTGGATTTGTCAGCGCGCCCCTATCTGATCTGGAATGCTGACATGCCAACAGCGAAAATTGGCAATTTTGACACCGAACTGGTCCGTGAATTTTTTCAGGCCATTTCGACCCATGGTGGGATCACGCTGCATATCGACCAAATGCACGGCATCAACAGCCACCATATCGTTGAAGCCGCGTTCAAAGCGGTGGCGCGGGCGTTGCGCATGGCGGTCCAGACCGACCCCCGTAAAAGCGACGCGATCCCGTCCACTAAGGGCGCGCTTTAGTGCTGACGGTTCTGGTCGACTACGATTCAGGTAATTTGCATTCGGCTGAAAAAGCGTTTCAGCGCATGGCGGCGGAAACCGACGCTGGGGAAATTCTGGTGTCCGCTTCAGCTGCCGATGTAAACCGGGCAGACCGGATTGTTTTGCCCGGTGACGGCGCGTTTCCGGCCTGTAAACGCCAGCTTGCGGATCATTCCGGGCTGTTTGAGGCGATTGAGGACGCGGTTCAGGGCAAAGGCCGCCCGTTCCTGGGTATTTGTGTCGGCATGCAGCTAATGGCGACACAGGGGCTGGAATATGAACCTGTCGCCGGATTTGACTGGATCAGTGGCGATGTCACCAAGATCAAAGCAACTGACGCCGCCCTGAAGGTTCCCCATATGGGCTGGAACGATCTGGTGATTGATCACGACCATCCGGTGTTTGACGGGGTGAAAACCGGCGATCACGCCTATTTTGTGCATTCCTATCAATTCCAGGTGGCAAACCCGGATCAACGGCTGGCCTATTGCGAATATGGCAGTGAGATCACTGCCATCGTTGGCCGCGACAATATTATCGGCACGCAGTTTCACCCCGAAAAGAGCCAAGCCGCGGGCCTGCGTCTTATTTCAAATTTTCTGAATTGGACGCCCTAGTTTACTCGGTTCCAGGTTTGTTTTTTACAGATCAAACCGCCCGCGACACAGCCCGATACTTTTAGCACATCGCCTGATAGGGCCATCTTGGATTTAAATATCTTGTCTGTTGAAGGCTGCCAAATCTAGCCCCTATTGTACTTACCATTGGCCTGCACTTGCATGGCCCAAACCAATTGTTTGCCAATGTTCTCAGATGCATATTCGCCGTCCGCATTAAATGTTTGGCTGATAACACCACACAGCGCATCGCCGCATTTCCCAATGGTTACAAAAGCATATGCCCCGTCATCAACCTGGGTTTGCCAGATACCTTCGGTCGCGTCCTGGGCGCTGACGCCACTGGCAAGGCCGATCGCTATCGCGGCACTGACTAGAAAGTTTTTCATTTCACTCTCCCGATTTACTGGCGTCACTATGCGTTTTCGCATTGCCAAACGGCAAGCGTGACGTGGGATCACACCTACGCTTTGCATTTCGCCGCGCAGTCTGGCAAAGACCGGCTGCATAAATCCCAAAGGCAACCGCCATGATACTATACCCTGCCATCGACCTAAAAGACGGCGCCTGCGTCCGGCTTTACAAAGGTGAAATGGCGCAGGCCACTGTCTTTAACGACAATCCGGCAGCCCAGGCGCTCGCCTTTCAGGATGCAGGTTGTGAATGGTTGCATCTGGTGGACCTGAATGGTGCATTTGCCGGCGAACCGTTGAACGGCGCCGCAGTCGAGGCGATATTGGCCGAAACATCTGTGCCCGCACAGCTGGGGGGCGGCATCCGCGACATGACGACCATTGAAAATTGGCTGACCAAGGGCTTAGCGCGGGTTATCCTTGGCACGGTGGCGGTGGAAAATCCGGAATTGGTGCGCGCTGCAGCTCGCGCCTTTCCGGGCCAGGTGGCCGTCGGCCTGGACGCGCGCAACGGCAAGGTCGCCACGCGTGGCTGGGCAAAAGAAACGGACGTTAACGTCACTAATTTGGCAAGGTCTTTTGAAGATGCCGGCGTCGCCGCGATAATTTATACCGACATCAACCGCGATGGTGCCATGCAGGGGCCGAATATTCCCGCCACGGCAGCGCTGGCCAACGCCGTATCAATCCCGGTCATTGCCTCGGGCGGGGTGTCGTCGCTGGATGATCTGGTTGCGCTGAAAAACTGCGATGCGCCGCTAAATGGCGCGATCTCTGGCCGCGCGCTTTATGATGGGGCCATTGATTTGGCAGAAGGCCTTAGGGTATTGGCAGGTTAATGCTTCTTCTTTTCACAAATATTCTCGGGGGGCCCCGGATGAAATCCGGGGTGGGGGCAGACAGCCCCCTAACCGTTCAGGTACAGCAAAACCCATGCTGAAAACCCGCATCATCCCCTGCCTTGACGTTGCCAACGGTCGCGTAGTCAAGGGCGTAAACTTCGTTGATCTGATCGACGCAGGCGACCCTGTGGAAAGCGCCAAGGCCTATGACGCTGCGGGCGCGGATGAGCTGTGTTTCCTTGACATCATGGCCACCGAAGAAAATCGCGATACCATGTTTGATCTGGTCACGCGCACCGCCGAACACTGTTTCATGCCTCTGACAATCGGCGGCGGCGTGCGCACGCCTGCCGATGTGCGCGCCCTGCTTTTGGCCGGTGCTGATAAGGTCAGCTTTAATTCCGCCGCCGTGGCCAATCCGGATGTTGTCGCGCAATCGGCCAACCGGTTTGGCAGCCAATGCATCGTTGTCGCCATCGATGCCAAAACCGTCAGCCCCGACAAATGGGAGATTTTTACCCACGGTGGTCGACGCGCCACTGGCATCGATGCCGTTGAATTCGCGCGTACCGTGGCGGCCAATGGTGCGGGTGAAATCCTGCTAACATCAATGGACCGGGACGGTACGCGCGCCGGGTTTAACCTGCCCCTGACCCGTGCCATTTCAGATGCGGTCAGTATTCCGGTTATCGCCTCGGGCGGTGTTGGCACGCTGGATCATCTGGTTGAAGGCGTTACCAAAGGAGGGGCATCTGCCGTCCTGGCGGCGTCGATTTTCCATTTTGGCGATTTTACAATTCGCGAGGCTAAGAACCACATGATCGCCGCCGGCATCCCGATGAGGTTAACATGAACACCCTTGAAAAACTGGCCCAAACCATCGCGGCGCGAAAATCTGCAGACCCGGAAAGTTCCTGGACAGCGCGATTGTTGGCCGCGGGCCCCGACAAAGCCGCCGAAAAATTTGGCGAAGAAGCGGTTGAAGCCATTATCGAGGCCGTTAAGGGCGATAAATCCGCGCTTACGTCTGAGGCCGCGGATGTTTTGTACCATCTGCTGGTGATGTGTGCGGCGCGTGATGTGACTTTGCAGGACATTCTGGATGAACTGGCGCTGCGCGAAGGTGTTTCGGGCGTTGAGGAAAAAGCGGCGCGTTAAGCCGACGAAATTTGCCTTGGCAGTTGACCCTGGCCAATCAGGCGCGAATATTCAATTTTCGGGCAACGGTTTTGGATCACATTCACCCCCCGATCACGCGCTATTTTCGCCGATTCTGCGTGTTCCACGCCGATTTGCATCCAAATCGTTGCCAAATCTGGCAGCGCTTTCAATGCCTGATCAACGATCGGTGGAACAAATTCCGACCGGCGGAAAATATCGACCATATCGATTTTTGCGTCAATCGGGACCGACGCCAAATCTGGATATATTTCTTGTCCAAATAATGTTTGGCCAGCATAAACCGGATTGACCGGGATAACTTTTAAGCCCTTCGATACAAGATAAAGCCCCACAATATGGCTTGGGCGCGCCGGGTTTATCGATGCGCCAACGCACGCAATCACACGCGTTTTCTGCAAAATACTTCTTATTAATGCGTCGGAATTGTCCATAGAGGTAACTTAACAGTCTGGCCAAAGAAAGAAAAAAGCGCCCGAGGATGACCCCGGGCGCCAGTCGCGGAACGAGGGACAGTGAATAGTGGGTGGTGGTTCCAGCTCCGACCCACAACTTTGATGTAGCGTGCAAATGCCGAACAAAAAGGTGCAGTAAGCAAGTTGTGATCAGCGCCGGATCAATAGGTCACCCAAGCAGGATGTCCGGCCAGACCTTGTCAGCATCGCTTACAAAGCCAGGAATGTTCCGTTTCCAAAGGGTGCGAACAAACTTGGATTGGTTCAGGTAAAGTTTATCTTCGTAGACCGTCCACGCAGTTGGCGAGGAATTAGCAATCGAGGCTTTGGCCATCGCAAAGGCACAGTAACCGCCATATTGCGGCGCGTAGTTCCAAGCGTCGCTTTCAAACATCGCCATATTATCTTCCGTAGCAAATCGCCAGACTGCGCCTTTCCATTTCAAGGAATAGTCAGCGCTGCCTTCAACAGCGTCGGATTGTTGAAAATAAGCCACGACATCATAGCCACTGGCCGCCAACCCGTCGGTTTTATGAAATTCTGGTGTCGAGGCTTGCGCAGGCGACAGCGTCATACTTAGGATCGGGAGACTCAGGGCGGTAGTCAGAAATCTGCGGCGGCTGGTCATGGTATTCTCCGGTTGATCGGGTATGCAAGAGAATGGTGCCAATTGCCGGCCGGGAAAACCCGCCTCCCGTAATTGTGACATTACACGATCGTTTCATTTCAATTTTGCCGCTGAGTAGCGGCATAAAGCGCCACAGCAGCCGCATTTGAAACATTTAGCGACCCAAACCCACCGATGGACGATATTGTTACCAGCTGATCGCAGGTAGTACGTGTTTTTTGGCGAAGACCGGGACCCTCTGCCCCCAAAACGAAGGCCAACGGACGGCCCGACAAACCAGCGACTGCTTCTTCCAGCCCGGTGTCGGCTTCGCCTGCCAATCCCAATACCGTATACCCCATTGATTGTAGCTTACCGATTGCATCGGCCAGATTTCGAACCCGCAAATAAGGCTGCCGTTCCAAGGCGCCAGAAGCGGATTTTGCCAACGCACCTGTTTCAGGTGCGGCATTGCGTGCAGTGGCAATCACCGCAGTTGCACCGAACACTTCTGCTGATCGTAGAATGGCACCAACATTATGCGGGTCTGTGACCTGGTCCAACAGGACCACCATCGGTATTTGGTCCCCAGCAGCAAGACAGCGTTCTTCCAGCGACCCCCAGTTCAACGCCCTTACCTCAAGTGCGGCCCCCTGATGCACCGAACCCGGATCAACCGGCGCTGCAAATTTGCGCGGATCGGAAATTTCAGGTTCCAATTCGGACACCTCAACCGCCTCGCCCAGTTTGTCCAGCGCGTTCTTGGTCACAACCAGTCGCAATTTAGTGCGGTTCGGGTTCAACAACGCGTCCCGCACCGTATGCAGACCAAACAGCCAGAACGTTTCCGCGGCAGAAGCCCGCCGATCCTGTTCTTTTTTGACAACCCATTTGGGTTTTTTCATGCCGATCACTCCAGAAAATTGGGCGCGCCAGACAATGCGCCCCTGTGATAAGACCTGCAAGCCAATTTCGCCTTGACGCATATATAGGTGGGGGCTATTCCCCCCGGCTGTTGGGCGACAGGCCGCAAGGTGTGGCAGGGGACTGTAACTCCCTCGCGGAGACGCACGCCTGGTTCGATTCCAGGGTCGCCCACCACTTCCTCTTAAGCCAACAATCGCTGTGCTATTCAGGCGCAAGGTGTTGAAATACAGGGTACTTATGTCTCACCCGTGTCTCACTTGTGTCGCACCTGCACCGTTCCGTCAAGTAAGCGGCAAAAGACAGCATTGAGTCCTGTCTTGTTGAACTAGTGCTCCGACACGCTATTGCTTGCCGCCCACACCCATTAGATCGTCCCTCATCGGGCCTTCCCGTCATTCTCCGCGATTCATTAAATGGCAGTTTCGGCAAATTCGTCGCATCCCGCACCAAGGTCTGCTCCGCGGACAAAGTTGCCGTTCAAGGCGATGTTCGTAAGGTCTGCTTCCGGCCCTTTGCGGTCATTGGTGGACGGTGCAGCGAAGGTCTGCTTAGAGCCCTCTCTGGACATTTGAAATTTTGGATATTTTGCTGGATACGTGCCAATAGCCAGCGAACAAATGGAACGGCCAATGCATTGGGTGCTTGTCCGAAATCGCGGCGATTGATAACCTGTGCACTGAACCAATGGGTCATAATACGAAAACACAGTATGAAACAGCAACGCATCGATCCGGGCTGGGCCTGGACGAAAAAGCTCAATATCTCTGCCGGTGTAAAGCTCGGTGATACGGTCTACACATCCGGGACGGTCGCATTCGATAGCAACGGCAATGTTGTCGGCGAGGGCAGTGCTTATGCCCAAGCTCAACAGATATTCAAGAACATTGAAGAGATACTTGTAGCTGCAGGGGCGACGATGTCAGACGTTGTCAAGATCACGACATTTCTGACTGATATGTCTGACTACAGAGAATTTGGCAAAGCACGCACCGAAGCTTTCCCTAATGGCGTCCCTGCGAGCGCGGCTTACGCAACGCCAGCACTAATCAGACCAGAACTTTTGGTTGAGGTTGAAGCCATTGCGGTGATCGGCAGCGGAAACTGAAACCAACATGAAACGACCGCTTAGTCCGCTGAGCAGGTCTCTGTGCGAACCACAGCGAAGGTCCGCTTTC
>CAXMPY010000065.1:0-11358 GCA_964195275.1 uncultured Paracoccaceae bacterium | reverse complement strand
CGGCACCACACCCAACCCGACTTACAAGAAGATAAACAAGGGTGGAACCGGCCATTATGAAGCCGTTGAAATCACCTATGACCCGGATCAGATTTCCTATGACCAGTTGCTGCACATGTTTTTCCGGTCGGTTGACCCAACCGATGCAGGTGGGCAGTTTTGTGACCGGGGCAACAGTTATCGCACCGCAATATTTGCCGGCGGCGCTGCGCAAAGCACCGCAGCTATGGCTGCACTTACGCAGGCGCAATCAGATTTGGGCCAAAATATTGTGACAGAAATCCTGCCCGCTGCCCGTTTCTACAAGGCCGAAGCGTATCATCAGAATTATTACCTGGGTAAAAAGATCGTTGTCACCAGGCGGGGTCCAAAATCACAGGCGAATGCCTACAAATTTTACCGCAACGCCTGTGGTCGTGATCAGCGGGTTCAGGCCTTGTGGGGCAGTGCAGCACCGTTTGTCGGCCACAACTGATTTCGTAAGCAGCACCAACATCTGCCGCCGCAACCCCTAGGGATTGTGGCGACAGATCGTTTGCCTACCGGGTTAGTCCAAGTTCACACCCGGCAATCACCGCCATATTCAGAATATCGTTTACGGTGGACCCCGTTGAACAAATCTGAATTGGTTTATCGATGCCACTTAGAATGGGGCCGATAACGGTGGCCCCCGCCATTTCCTGCATCAGCTTCACCGAAATTGACGCCGAATGGCGCGCCGGGACCACAAGAACATTTGCTGGGCCTGTTAGCCGGCAAAACGGATACTGCGCCATTGCATCCATATTGAGCGCCACATCCACGGTCATTTCGCCATCATATTCAAAATCGACACCGCGCCGGTCCAACACATCAGGTGCCAACAACATTTTGGTGGCGCGTTCACTAACTGGATAACCAAAGGTTGAAAAACTAAGGAAAGCGACGCGCGGTTCGATCCCCATGCCGCGGGCAACACCTGCTGCCCGGGTGGCGATGTCCGCCAAGTCTTCTTCGTCCGGCCATTCGTGCACCAACGTATCTGCAATAAAGATAATTCGGCCCTTATGGATCACCGCTGTAACCCCAACGGCACCATCTTCGGCCGTTGCATCGAAAACTTTGTTAATCAGATCAAGGACATGGGCCGATTTTCGGGTGGCCCCTGTTACCAACGCATCACCATGCCCATGCGCCAGCATCAACGCCGAAAAAACATGCCGGTCACGCGCGGCCAACCTGTGAACGTCCTGTTCATCCAGGCCTTGGCGTTGCAAACGTTGATACAAAAATTCTTTGTACGTATCTAAATGTTCGGTGCTGGCCGCGTTGACAATTTCAAGTTCGTCCAACGCGCCCAGCATGTTTTCAGCGCGCAGTTTCTCTTTTATATCTGGCTCGCGACCAACAACGATTGCTTTTCCAAAGCCTCCGCGCTGATAGGCTAAGGCTGCTTTCAAAACCCTTGGGTCATCGCCTTCGGCAAATATAGTGCGCGTCTGCGCGGTGCGTGCCCGCGTGTTCAGACTTTGCAAAATCGACGCCGTCGGATCCATCAACGCTTGCAAGCTAAGGCGATAACCATCCATGTCAACGATCGGGCGGCGCGCCACACCGGTGTTCATGCCAGCCAACGCGACGGCGGGCGGAATACGATGGATCAGGCGCGGATCAAACGGCGTTGGAATGATGTAATCCCGGCCAAAGGACAGCTTTTGGCCGTAGGCCAAGGCCACTTCATCCGGCACAGTTTCACGGGCCAGTTCAGCCAACGCTTTGGCGCAGGCAATTTTCATTTCGTCGTTGATCGCGCGGGCATGAATGTCCAGCGCACCGCGAAATAAGTAGGGAAACCCAAGCACGTTATTCACTTGATTTGGGTAATCTGATCGACCGGTCGCCACGATGGCGTCATCGCGAACTTCGTGCGCCTCTTCGGGTGTAATTTCCGGATCCGGATTTGCCATTGCAAATATCACCGGATTGTCGGCCATGCTTTTGACCATTGCCTGCGTCACCGCACCCTTGGCAGACACGCCCAAAAACACATCGGCGCCATCCATCGCGTCGTCCAGTGTTCGCGCATCGGTATTGGCAGCATGGGCCGATTTCCATTGGTTCATGCCTTCGGTGCGGCCCTGAAATATGACGCCCTTCGTGTCACACATGATGCAGTTGTCATGCTTGGCGCCCATCGTCTTGATCAGCTCAAGGCAGGCAATACCAGCAGCGCCGGCACCGTTTACAACAATGCGGCAATTTGCCAGTTTTTTGCCGGAAATATGCAGCGCATTGATCAGGCCGGCGGCGCAAATTACGGCTGTTCCATGCTGATCATCATGGAATACCGGAATATCCATTTCTTCCTTTAGCCGCTGTTCAATAATGAAACATTCCGGGGCTTTGATGTCTTCCAGATTGATGCCGCCAAACGTTGGCCCCATCAATTTCACCGCGTTTATAATCGCGTCTGGGTCTTCTGTATCCAGTTCGATATCAATCGAATTCACGTCAGCGAATCGTTTGAACAGAACCGCCTTGCCTTCCATCACGGGTTTTGAGGCCAACGCCCCAAGATTACCCAACCCCAGCACGGCGGTACCGTTAGAAATCACCGCAACCAGATTACCCTTATTGGTGTAATCATAGGCCGTTTCCGGCTTTTCTGCGATTTCTTCGCAAGGCACAGCCACGCCAGGGCTATAGGCCAGCGATAGATCGCGCTGGGTGGTCATTGGCACCGATGGGGCCACGTCAAATTTGCCGGGGCGCGGGTCCATATGAAAGGCAAGCGCCTCTTCTCTGGTATGTTTAATTCTTGCCATTGGGTTTTGGTCCTGTTGTCAAAGCCCCCAAGTCATAAACGCAGCGCACGATATGCTAAAGCATTTTCCCGAATTGCCGCTTTTCCAGACCTTGCGCCCCACGTATAATGGCGCAAGCAAACATCTGGGGGATGTGTTGAACGTCGCAAATGCCGCCATAACGCCAATGATGGCGCAATTCCTTGAAATCAAGGAAAGCTACGCCCAAGCGATTCTGTTTTATCGGATGGGTGATTTCTACGAAATGTTTTTTGACGACGCGGTGTTGGCCGCCGAAGCGCTGGACATTGCGTTGACCAAACGTGGCAAACATTTGGGGGCCGATATCCCAATGTGCGGCGTGCCTGTTCATGCCGCCGAGGGTTATTTGCTGACGTTGATCCGAAAAGGGTTTCAGGTGGCTGTGTGTGAACAGATGGAAAAACCGGCGGAAGCTAAAAAACGCGGTGCTAAATCGGTGGTGAAACGTGCGGTGGTTCGGTTGGTAACGCCAGGCACGCTGACCGAAGAATCGTTGCTTGAACCCCGTCGCAATAATTTCTTGGCGGCGTTTGCCCTGGTGCGCGACGCCGCTGCTTTGGCCTGGGTTGATATTTCAACGGGTGAATTTCGCGTGTCGCCCTGCCCGACTGTTCGCCTGTCACCGGAATTGGCCCGGCTTTCGCCCAGCGAAGTCGTTGTCGCCGACGGCGCTTCGCCCGAAATCACTGAAATAGTCGCCGAATCCGGCGCATCTTTAACCCCAATCGCCGGGGCCAGTTTTGACAGTACATCTGGGAAAAAGCGGCTGACAAACTTGTTCAAGGTCGCGTCACTGGATGCATTTGGTCAGTTTGACCGGGCCGAAATTGCGGCAATGGGGGCGTTGGTCGACTATCTGGACATCACCCAAAAAGGCAAATTGCCGATGCTACGCCCGCCGGTGCGTGAACGTGCCGAAAGTGTCATGCAAATCGATGCCGCCACCCGCCGCAATTTGGAATTGACCCGAAACCTGTCAGGTGGTCGCGATGCAACGCTTTTGTCGGTAATTGATCTGACCCTTACAGCGGGTGGTGGCCGCTTACTTGAGCGTCGCCTGTCCAGCCCGTCACGTAACCTGTCGGTTATTCAGAACCGTCATGATGGTGTTGAGTTTTTGCACAACGACACGCCAATGCGGGAACATTTGCGCGATGCGCTGCGAAAATCGCCCGATATCGACCGGGCGCTGTCGCGCTTAGGTCTAGATCGTGGCGGCCCGCGCGACATTAGCGCAATACGCACAGGGCTAAACCAGGCGCTATGTATATTAGAATTATTGGGCGAACTGGACCTGCCGGAATTGTTTACCAATGCGGTCAGTGCCCTAAACGGCCGCCAAGAAGTAATTGAATTGCTTGAGGCTGCGATTGTCGTTGATCCGCCGCTTTTGGCCCGCGATGGCGGCTTTATCGCACCGGGTTATGATGCCGATTTGGACGAAGTGCGCAAACTGCGGGACGAAGGGCGCAGCGTTGTCGCTGGGTTGCAGGCCGATTACGCGCGCGAAACCGGGATATCGGTGTTGAAGATCAAACATAATAATGTGCTGGGTTACTTTATCGAAGTCACGACGACCCATGCTAAAACCATGCAGTCCCCACCACTGTCAGAAAGCTTTATTCACCGGCAAACCACCGCCAACGCGGTACGGTTTACGACCGTGGAGCTGTCCGAACTTGAGACGCGAATACTAAACGCCGGAAATCGGGCGCTTGAAATCGAAAAGCGGCTCTATTCCAGGGTTTCTGCAGCCATACTTGAACACGGTGCCAGAATTGGCACGACGGCAAAGGCCCTGGACGAGATTGATTTGGCTGCTGGCTTGGCCGAGCTTGCCGCATCAAAAAATTGGTGCCGGCCTGTGGTTGATGACAGTCGAACCTTTCAGGTGGACGGCGGGCGGCACCCGGTGGTCGAGGCCGCGTTAAACGCCCAGAATGGCGCGCCGTTTATCGCCAATACGTGCGACCTTGCCAATGGCGCGGACGGTGCAGCGATTTGGTTGTTGACCGGGCCTAACATGGCCGGGAAATCAACATTTTTGCGCCAAAACGCCCTGATCGCATTGCTGGCGCAAATGGGCAGCTATGTCCCGGCATCTGCGGTACATATCGGGTTGGTATCGCAATTGTTTTCCCGTGTTGGCGCCGCGGATGATCTGGCGCGGGGTCGATCCACATTCATGGTAGAAATGGTTGAAACCGCTGCAATCCTTAATCAGGCTGACGGCAGGGCGTTGGTTATTCTGGATGAGATCGGCCGCGGCACGGCCACCTATGACGGTCTGTCGATTGCCTGGGCAACGCTGGAACATTTACATGATGTGAATGGATGCCGCGCCCTGTTTGCAACCCACTATCACGAGATGACATCGTTGGCGGAAAAACTGAAGGGCGTGGAAAATGCCACCGTCACTGTGAAAGAATGGGATGGCGAAGTTATTTTTCTGCATGAGGTACGGCGCGGTGCGGCCGATCGGTCCTATGGTGTTCAGGTCGCCCGTTTGGCCGGCCTACCAGAAGCCGTGGTTGAACGGGCGCGCGTGGTTTTGGATGCCTTGGAAAAAGGTGAACGCGAAGGCGGTAACCGAAAGCAAACGCTGATCGACGACCTGCCACTATTTTCGGTCAAGCCCCGCCCCACGCCCCCAAAGGCCGGCCCTTCAGCCACCGACGAAAAACTCGCCAGCATTTTACCGGACGAACTAACCCCAAAGGCCGCGCTAAATCTGATTTATGAACTTAAGAAGCTTTCGGCACCGGGGTCGAACTGACGCCAACCTGCGCCGGGCGCAATAATCGATCATGCAACAAAAATCCTTCGGCCATCACCTGAATGATATCACCCGATTTGGTGTCGGGCAGCGACGCTTCGAACATCGCTTGATGGTTTTGTGGATCGAACCGATCACCAATTTCAGGTTTTACCAATTCAATGCCATGTTGCTTAAATACGTTCAGCACTTCGCGCATTGTCAGTTCAACACCTTCGATCAGTGCTTTTGAGTGCTCTTTTTGTTCGTCAGTTACAGATTCCAGTGCACGGGTCAGATTGTCGTAAACCGGCAATATATCACGGGCTAGTTTGGACCCACCATATTGTTCTGCTTCGCGCCGATCCCGTTCGCTGCGTTTGCGGGAATTTTCTGCATCGGCGATTGCGCGCATGAAACGATCGCGCATATCGTCCCGTTCAGCGCGCAGCGTTTCCAGCTCGTCTGCATCTTCGATTTCAGTCGGT
Source organism: uncultured Paracoccaceae bacterium (assembly GCA_964195275.1). Taxonomy (GTDB): domain Bacteria; phylum Pseudomonadota; class Alphaproteobacteria; order Rhodobacterales; family Rhodobacteraceae; genus NVTR01. Next base: position 5,290 of record CAXMPY010000065.1, on the reverse strand, counting down.
TCCGCCTCGAATGCATCAGATTCTTCGGCGAACCCTTCGCCTAGGGATATGCCTTCGATTCCCTCAAATTCTTCCGCAATCTCTTTGATTAGGTCTTTTTTGGCCTTTGCCATTCTTTTCGTCCTTTAGTCCCGATCTGACAGCAACCTGCCGACCAACTGCGCTGTATAATCTACGATTGGCACGATGCGCCCATAATTTAGGCGCGTCGGACCAATAACCCCAACCGCCCCGATAACTTTTCGATCAGAGTTCATATAGGGAGACACAACCAAAGAGCTACCCGAAAGTGAGAAAAGTTTGTTCTCAGAGCCGATAAAAATGCGAACACCTTCGCCTTCCTCGGTCAAATCAAGGAATTCGGCAATATCGCGCTTGCGTTCAAGATCATCAAACAGGGTTCTCATCCGCTCCAGGTCTTCGGTTTCGCCGTCTGCCTCGACTAGATTTGCCCGCCCGCGTACGATCAGCCGTTCGTACGAATCACCGTCACCGTCCCAAAGTGCCAGCCCGCTTTCGACCAGTTCGCGCGCCAGTACATCCAGTTCCTGACGGCGGTTGCTAATTTGCTGTTTGATTGCACATTGCAGTTCGCCAATGGTTTTACCCTCGGCCAGCGCATTCAGAAAATTTGCGGCCTCGCGCATCGACGACGGCGTTTGTCCGGGTGACGGGCTAAATACGCGATTTTCAACATGGCCATCTGCTTTGACCAACACGACCAGCGCGCGGTCCGGCGCAAGGCTAACAAATTCAATGTGTTTAATCGGGGCGTCGTGTTTTGGTGCTAAGACTAAGCTCGCGCTTTGCGTCAACCCCGACAATGCCGAACCGATCCGATCAAACATTGCCCCGATATCGCGTTCGTTGCCTAGGGATGCATCAATCTTTTCCCGGTCGCTGGAGTCCAGGTTTCGTGTTTCCAACAATCCATCAACAAACATCCGCAAACCTTGCTGGGTTGGAATGCGCCCCGCAGATACGTGGGGCGAATCAAGTAGCCCCAAATGTTCCAGATCCTGCATGACGTTGCGGATCGTGGCGGCACTGACATTTTCATCCAGGCTGCGGGTTAGCGTGCGCGACCCCACCGGATCACCAAATTCCAGATAGCTTTCAACAATATGGCGAAACACCTCGCGGCTGCGCGCGTTCATTTCGTCAAATAGTAGTGATCCGTTTGTCATCAGCACCGCTTACTAAAATGCATCCGCCATTTAGCGGGAATGCCGGGCGGACGTCAATCGGGGTTGCGTCGATCCGTCATGCACAGGTATGTGAACAAACCAATTTGAAAAGGAATGCACATGCGCCCCTCTGGCAGAGAATTGAATGAAATGCGGTCGATTTCGATCGAAACGGGCGTCACCAAACATGCCGAAGGTTCCTGCCTGATCAAGGTCGGCGATACCCATGTTCTGTGCACCGCATCGTTGGAAGCACGGGTGCCTTCGTTTCTCAAGAACACCGGCCTTGGTTGGGTGACTGCCGAATACGGCATGCTGCCACGGTCCACCGGTTCACGGATGCGACGCGAAGCGACTGCGGGCAAGCAAGGCGGTAGAACTGTTGAAATTCAACGGCTTATCGGGCGATCACTGCGGGCAGGTGTTGACCGCGTTGCCCTGGGCGAACGCCAAATCACCGTTGACTGTGATGTTATTCAGGCCGATGGCGGCACCCGATGCGCGGCGATTACAGGTGGTTGGGTCGCGCTGCGTCTGGCGGTGAATAAGCTGATCAAAGCGGGCGACGTGACCAGTAATCCGCTGCCTGAAAATGTTGCGGCGGTAAGCTGTGGCATTTACGCAGGCCAGCCAGTGCTTGATCTGGATTATCCTGAAGATAGTGAAGCTGGCGTTGACGGAAATTTTGTCATGACAGCAAGTGGACAGTTGATCGAAGTACAAATGTCTGCCGAAGGATCGACGTATTCGCGCGCCCAAATGGGCGAACTGTTAGATCTGGCGGAAAAAGGAATTGATGAACTGGTCATCGCGCAAAACGCCGCCACTGCCTGATATGCGCAGATTTAACGGCAACACATTGATCATCGCGTCCCATAACGCGGGTAAATTGCGTGAGATTTCGAAACTGGTATTGCCGTTCGGCGTTTCCCCAAAGTTCGCCGGTGACTTTGGCTTGAAAGAACCCGACGAAACCGAAGATAATTTTGCCGGAAACGCCCGCATCAAAGCGCATTACGCTGCCCAAGAAACCGGACTGATTGCCCTGTCTGACGACAGCGGCATAACGGTTGACGGCTTGAACGGTGCGCCCGGAGTTTACACGGCTGACTGGGCTGAGACGCCCAAGGGGCGTGATTTTGCGATGGCGATGACTAGGGTTTGGGATCAGCTGGAAGCCCAAAATACGCCAGAACCACGCGCTGCACAGTTTCGCTGTACATTATGTTTGGCTTGGCCGGACGGACATGATGAAACCTTTGAAGGCATTGCGCCTGGCCGGTTGGTCTGGCCGATGCGGGGCGAAAACGGATTTGGCTTTGATCCGATGTTCCTGCCCGATGGCGAATCGCTGACATTTGGCGAAATGGACCCTGCGATAAAAGAATCGATCAGCCACCGGACCGACGCCTTTAACAAACTTGTCGCGGGCTGTTTTGCCTGAAGATTGGCAAGCCGGCGGCTTTGGCCTGTATTTGCATTGGCCATTTTGTAAAGCTAAGTGCCCATATTGCGATTTCAATTCCCATGTATCGGCAAAAATAGACGAATCCCGCTGGGTTAGTGCCTATTTATCCGAAATTCGGCGCATTGGCGCCACAACACCCGGTAGGGTGTTGGACACAGTTTATTTTGGCGGCGGCACCCCCAGTTTGATGTCCCCAGATCTGGTTGGGTCAGTTTTGGAGAAGATTCGCAAAACCTGGGCTACATCGAACAGTTTTGAAGTCACGCTAGAGGCAAACCCGACCTCTGCCGAAGCGGGAAGGTTTCGTGGGTATCGTGATGCTGGGGTGAACCGATTGTCTATGGGGTTTCAAGCGATGAATGACCGCGACCTTAAGGCGCTGGGCCGTTTGCATTCTGTTGCCGAAGGCAGGGCCGCGTTTGATATGGCACGCGATGCGTTTGATCGGATCAGTTTTGACTTGATCTATGCGCGCCAGGATCAATCCTTGCCCGACTGGCGGCGTGAACTTGGTCAGGCGCTTGAACTTTCGGCCGATCATTTGTCACTTTACCAATTGACGATCGAGGCAGGCACAGCGTTTGGTGACCGATTTACCCGAGGGAAATTGCCCGGTTTGCCGGACGACGACGCATCTGCCGATATGTATTTTGCAACACAAGAACTGTGCCAAGCTGCCGGTTTGCCCGCCTACGAGGTTTCAAACCATGCCCGCCCTGGCGCTGAATCTCTACACAATCAGATTTATTGGCGCGGCGGTGATTACGCGGGGATTGGGCCCGGCGCGCATGGGCGGCTGACTTTGGACCAAGGGCGGTTTGCCACGGATTCGCCGCTGTCGCCAACGGCGTGGCTAAAACAGGTTGAAAGCACCGGTTCAGGCGATGCATCACGCCAGCTATTGTCAGGATCAGACCAGGCGGCGGAATATCTTATGATGGGCTTGCGCCTGCGTGAAGGAATTTCTATCAGCCGACACCGTTCAATGTCAGGTCGGGAAATCGATCAGGAAAAAGTGAACGATTTAATTGGCTTAGGGATGGTTCGAGTCCAAAATGGATTGTTGCAGGCCACAGCCAAGGGTCGGCCAATTCTCAACGCGATTATCCGAGAGCTGCTGCCAGATTAATGGGTGGCGGATAGTATCCGGCACAGATCATCTAGTTGGTCCATATCTTGGTATCGTATCACCACTTGGCCTGTGCCATCACTATTTTTGTGGTCAATTGACACTTTCATTCTCAAATTCGCCGCCAACTCATTTTCTAGCGCAACGGTATCCGCGTCTTTGACGTGGACAGGTTTTTTGGCGCCCGCTGGTTTCGGTTTCTGTGCCTTTGTTAATTTTTCTGTTTCGCGAACCGATAGCCCTTTTGCGACAACAGTTCGTGCCAGTTCTGATGGGTTATCGGTTGTGATCAGCGCGCGGGCGTGCCCCGCCGACAGTTTTTCTTCGCGCAACATGTCCAACACATCTTCGGGCAATTGCAGCAAGCGCATAAGGTTGGCAATATGGCTACGGCTTTTTGACAATGCTGTTGCCAGTTTTTCCTGCGTATGCCCAAACCGATCCATCAATTGACGGTAACCAACGGCCTCTTCAACGGCGTTAAGGTCTGCGCGCTGAACATTTTCGATGATGGCGATTTCAAGAACTTCGTTATCCGAATAATCACGCACCAACACCGGCAATTCATGCAGATTTGCGATCTGTGCGGCCCGCCAGCGCCTTTCACCAGCAACAATTTCGTAACTATTTGTTTTAGCTAGTGATTTTCGAACAATAAGTGGCTGAAGCACCCCCTTTTCCAGTATCGAATTCGCCAATTCCTGCAAGTTATCTTTGACAAATCGGCGCCTTGGTTGGTCTGGGTTTGGGTGTATATTCTCGATTGGAATGCGGCGCTCGGGAGTAATCGCGGCCCCGGCGTCAGATGTGTTGACGTCCGCCATCAATGCCGACAATCCACGCCCTAATCCGCGCTTTCCCTGCTTTGTGCTTGCCATATCGCGCCCTAACCTGTGTTGCGCCCCTGAAGGGCAATCATTTCCGCCGCCAACGCCCGATAGGCCAGGCTGCCTTTGGATCTTGTATCATAGTCCAACACCGACAAAGCGTATGACGGGGCCTCACTAATTCGAACATTGCGTGGAATTAATGTTTTGAAAACCAATTCGCCAAGATTTTGCCTAGCGTCAGCCTCTACCAGCCGGGAAAGATTGTTTCGCGCGTCAAACATTGTTAAAACCACGCCTTCAATCCTTAATTCTGGGTTGGCCGTCGCCCTGATTTCACGCACCGTTAACAACAACTGCGACAGGCCTTCCAATGCGAAAAACTCGCTTTGCAGGGGTACCAAAACTGAATGTGCGGCAACCATCGCATTAACAGTCAACAAGCTAAGCGATGGTGGGCAATCGATCAGCACAAAATCCAGTTCGTAGGCGTCTATCGCTGGGTCACGCAGCGCGTCGTGCAATAAAAAGCTGCGCTTTTCATTAGCGACCATTTCGATGTCTGCGGAACTAAGATCTGTCGTTGCCGGCGCGATCCAAAGACCCTCGATTGCCGTTTCTTGTACCACATCTTGTATTGGCGCTTCGTCCAACAACATATCGTAGGTCGTAAGTTCGC